>JANMEB010000127.1:0-13793 GCA_031376585.1 Planctomycetota bacterium
ATGCCGAGTGCAGCCCCCTCATCTAACCTTCGCCCGAAAATCAACGGCAAAGCCCGTTGATTTTGATGGAGAAGGAACAAGAACTGCGCAACTTCAAAAGGCGTGAGCGACGGATTTCGCGTTCGTACTCACTTACGTATCGGATCACAATCTCAACACACTGTCGGTCACGAATCCTGAAGTCTGGTTTATCGAAAAATCGGACTCGCTACAATATCCAGGCATAACGGCTCGATTGGGATCGGGGTTGGCCGAAGCGATGTATCGTTGCAGCGAAAGGCAAAAATGAATTTGTGCAAATCATTGGTTGCGGGAATTATTTTTCTAATGGGCGCAGCGAGCGCACATGCCGGAGACGAGACCCGCGATTTGCTTTGGGCGGCGGTTCGAAACGGAGATGCGGCCGCGATCGCAGAATTACTAGACAAAGGTGCCGACGTCAATGCTCAAAATGAATTGGGAATTACGGCGCTGTGGATTGCCGCCGGAAAAGAAAAGCCGGAAATCGTTGAGCTGTTGATCGCACGCGGCGCAAATGTTAACACACGGGACGGCATTTGGTATCAAACACCGCTTAGCATCGCTCTTCGCGAAGGTTCTGAAGAATCGGTGACGAAACTTCTTGCGGCAGGTGCTACAGATATCGACGAAGCCGCAGCGGTTGCTGCCGGACGGGGCGACATCGCGCGCTTGAAGCTTGTTGTGGACACGGGGAAAATCTCCCAAGAAACACTCGACAGCATTCTGTTTTCGACCGCAGAAAGTAAGACCGATATTCGCGAAGCGCTGACACAAGCCGGCGCCAAGGCGCTACCGTTAGCCGACTCGGCCGACCGCGAGAAATGGACTGTATTCACTGGGACCTACGAAAGCGACCACGGCGGCTCGCTCTCTATTGACGTCGCCGAGGTCGGATTGATCATCAAGTCTCAGGCCGGCACGAGTTCTGCTTTTCGTGCAACTGGCCCCGACTCGTTTGTTCCGTTCGGTTCGGCAAGTGCCTCGATGAGGTTTGAGCGTTCCGAGGACAAGGTCACGCGATTGGTATTTCGGCGGTTCACATCCGAGACTTATTTTTATCCTGCCAAGCCAATAGCAACTCTGACAGTCGAACAGCGACGCGAGGAAGGCGAAGGTAACCCCACTGCTTCGTTGAACTGGCCGCAATTTCGCGGTCCAGATGCGACCGGAATCGGCGATGGCCAACATCCGCCAATAAGTTGGGACGTGAAATCGGGTGCTAACATAAAATGGAAATCCGCGATTCCCGGTCTGGGTCATTCGTGCCCAGTGGTTTGGGAAGACCGCGTTTTTTTAACAACGGCGGTCAGCGGCGAAGCAGATCCAAAAATCCGGACGGGCAATTACGGCGATGTCGCGTCGGTCGATGACGCGACCGTGCATACTTGGCATGTTCTATGCCTCGACCGAGACACGGGAGAAATTCTGTGGAACAAGAAAGTACATGAGGGAGTGCCGAAGATCAAACGGCACCTCAAGGGAAGTCAAGCCAACTGTACGCCAGCCACGGACGGCAAGCGGGTCGTGGCCTGCTTTGGTCCCGAAGGGCTGTACTGCTTTGACTTTGCTGGAAATCAGCTTTGGTCGCGGGACTTAAGTACCATCGACTCGAGCTTTGCCATGGACCAGAAATATGAATGGGGTTTTGGCAGTTCGCCCATCATTCATGACGGACTTGCGATTGTGCAATTCGATTTAAGCCACGATTCGTTTATCGCCGCGTATAGCTTGGACGACGGGTCGCGGGTTTGGTCCACGCCGCGCGATGAAATTCCGTCATGGAGTACGCCAACGGTTTGGCGTAATTCGCAGCGGACGGAGATTGTGACCAATGCGGCGCAGTACGCTCGCAGCTACGACCCGGCGACTGGCAAGGAATTGTGGCGGTTGGCGAAGAAATCCGAAGTTACGGTACCGGCCCCGGTCCCGAATGGCGATTTGGTTTTTGTCGTAAGCGGCAATCGGCCAATTCAGCCGATCATCGCTATCAAGCCGGGTGCCTCGGGGGACATTTCATTGAATGGCGACGCCTCGGAAAATGACTTTGTTGCTTGGAGTCGTTTGCGAGGTGGACCTTACATGCCGACACCGATTGTGTACGGACCTCATTTGTATGTTTGTTCCAACGCGGGTGTCGTGACGTGCTACGACGCGGCGACAGGTCAGCAAATCTACCGCGAGCGGATCGGCGGCGATAGTTACACGGCTTCACCGGTAGCGGCGGACGGTCAACTTTATTTTGTATCTGAGCAAGGTGAAGTTCGCGTGATCAAAGCGGGCGCGGAATTCGAATTGCTGGCCGTCAACGACATGGGAGACGTGTGCATGGCGGTTCCCGCTTTGTCTGGTGGCATTTTGTTCATTCGCAGCCAACACTTTTTGTTTGCTTTGTCTCGCGGGGCAGAAACGGCGCCTGTTGATTGAACTAAGTCGATCCAACGGGAGAATAGCCTCGCAGTCTTTCGAACTCAGTAATTTTGTCGACTTGTTCGAGGGTCAGCTCAATGTCGTCCAATCCATGGAGCAGACAATGTTTCCGGTGTGGGTCGATTTGAAACGTGGCACTTAGGCCGAAGTCGTCGCTGACGAGTTGACGATCCAAGTCCAGCGCCAATTGATAACCTGGATTGCGCGATACGGAGTCAAAGATTTTCTGTACCGTCACCGGAGGTAACTCAATTGGAAGTAGGCCGCTTTTGAAGCTGTTGTTGTAGAAAATGTCGGCAAAGGATTCTGCAATCACACATCGGAATCCATAATCCGTCAAGGACCAAACAGCGTGCTCGCGACTGCTGCCGCTGCCGAAATTGCGGCGCGCGACCAAGATCGATGCGCCGTGGAATTCTGGCTTGTTAAGTTCAAACGTCGGAATGAGTTGCTTGTTGGAATCAAATCGCCAATCGAAAAACAAAAATTCGCCAAAGCCCGTGCGCTCAATGCGTTTGAGGAACTGTTTAGGAATGATTTGATCCGTGTCGACGTTCGAACGATCGAGGGTAGCGACAAGGCCGCGATGTACGGTGAATGGATTCAAGGGAAATCTCTCCTATTGGTATTTCCATTGGCGAATATCGACAAAATGACCGCGGATTGCGGCCGCAGCAGCCATCGCGGGATAAACTAAATGCGTTCGGCCCCCGCGGCCTTGGCGCCCTTCGAAATTGCGGTTGCTAGTGGAAGCACATCGCTCGCCGGGTTGCAAAATATCAGGATTCATTCCCAAGCACATGCTACAACCGGCTTCGCGCCATTCAAAACCAGCGTCGAGGAATATTCGGTCCAGCCCCTCGGCTTCAGCTTGGCGTTTAACAATTCCACTGCCGGGAACGACCATCGCATGAACTTTGCCGCTGACTTTATAGCCGCGAACCACACGCGACGCGGCGCGTAAATCTTCGATTCGTGAATTAGTGCAGGAGCCGATGAAGACGCGGTCGACGCGAACTTCAGTTATTGGTGTGCCCGGTTTCAAGTCCATGTAGGCAAGCGCATGAGCGGCGGTTTGTTGGTCGACCGGGTCCGCGAAATCACTCGGCGACGGAATCGATTGGTCGACCGCGATGACTTGGCCGGGATTAGTCCCCCAAGAGATTTGAGGGGAGACGTTCGACGCTTGATGAATCTCGGTTCGATCATAGATCGCACCGGAATCCGTTGCCAATTGCCGCCAGCGATCTACAGCGGCAGAATAATCGATCGGCGAAAACTCGCGGCCACGCAAGTATTCAAACGTCTTGTCGTCGGGCGCGATGATTCCGGCTTTCGCGCCGGCTTCGATCGACATGTTGCAGACGGTCATTCGGGCTTCCATCGAAAGTTCTCGGAAGGCTTGGCCCGTGTATTCAATGACATAGCCAGTTCCTCCGGCGGTCGTCAGCCGTCCAATCAAGTACAGAATCAAATCTTTTGCCGTGACCCCTTCAGCCAACGACCCGTCAACGCGCAGTTCGAACGTCTTCGGTTTGAACTGAGGAAGCGTTTGAGTCGCCAGGACATGTTCGACTTCGCTCGTACCAATCCCGAACGCCAAAGCGCCGAAGGCACCATGAGTCGACGTGTGCGAATCGCCGCAAACGATCGTCATTCCCGGCTGCGTCTTGCCAAGTTCGGGACCGATGACGTGGACGATTCCTTGTTGCACGCTATCGAGATCATACAATCGAACGCCGAACTCGCGGCAGTTCGTTCGAAGCGATTCGATCTGTTGTCGTGAAATCGGATCGATAATCGGCAAACGGCGATCGGTGGTTGGAACATTGTGATCTTGCGTGGCGATTGTGAGTTCAGGACGCCGAACTCGCCGACCTGCCAAGCGAAGACCCTCAAACGCTTGGGGGCTCGTCACCTCGTGAACTAGGTGGAGGTCGATGTACAGCAAAGTCTGCTTGCCATCCTCGTGATGGACTATGTGCTGGTCCCAAATTTTCTCAAACATCGTTCGCGGCTTGGCGGCAATCATGGCTATCGCTCGAGTGGAAATAAGAAGAAATGCGGGGCTGGCAGAGCAACCCTAGCGTCAAGAAAAGTGCCAACCCGTAAATATCTTATTCGGAAATCCAACCATTGTACAAGCAGAAGCCAACGAGGATGGCGATCGCGATTCGATAATAGCCGAAAACCGACATGCGATGCCGATTAAGAAATGCGAGCATCCATCGCACCGCGAGGAATGCCGAAACGCAAGCCGCCGCACAGCCAAGTGCCATCGACAAGCCGTCGTAGTTTTCCAAAAGCGCATTGCCAGACTTGAGCGCTTTGAATCCGGTCGCGGCGAGCAATGTCAAAACGCCCAGCAAGAAACTAAATTCGACAGCGCCGCCCAAGCTCAGCCCGAGCAACAGGCCGCCCAATATCGTTGCCAAACTTCGACTGGTTCCGGGACACATGGCGATGACCTGGAACATGCCAATTCCCAGCGCGATTGGCCAAGTCATTTCGTCCAGCGTTCTGAGGGACTTTGGCTGATTTCCTGAGAAAGCACTGGTCCACTGATCGACAATCAAGATGGCCAAGCCACCTGCGAACCACGCGATCGAAACGGCTCGCAAGTGCAACAGGTGCTCGTCGATCCAGTCGTTTAACAACACTCCGAAAATCATTGCCGGCAAGAATGCGATCACAAGATTTTGCAACAACCGCTTACCCGTTGGATGAGGCTTGCTGAATCGTAACATTCCCAAAACGGCATGCCACGACTCACGAACGCGATTGCGAAAGATACCCAGCACCGCAACGATGGCACCCGCTTGGATGCAAATGGCGAAAGCGTTGGCCGCTTCGGATTCGGCGATGCCCAGCAAGCGTTGCGTTAGTAGCAAATGACCCGTGGAGCTAACCGGAAGAAACTCCGTAATGCCTTCGACAATTCCTAAAACGATCGCTTGCCACCAATTCATGATTAGCCCGACGTTATTGTTTTGGTGGCAAGAGTTGGTTCTGAAAATTGGAGAAACCCAATGTGATCGGGACATTCTAATTCATCGACCAGTAGTTGCTATCGCAGCGCAGGATACGCTGGGCTTTCGGTCGAGACCCTCATGAAAGTTCCCAAGTGACGAATTTCGTCAGGAATGCAGCGCCGAATCCAGACTGGACGGTGCGACGAACTTTGGCTAACCTCCCGCTCGAATTAAAGCTCCATCGCAGCCCTTATTCGCAACTTTCGAGGTTGAATGTCTGGTCGTTCAATGAATTGGCGACAATGGATTCTACCCGCCAGCTTAATTGCTGGCGTGGTCGTCATGATCGTCCCTGTGCCAGCCACCATCATCGACGTTCTGCTGGTCGCCAATATTGCCTTGGCCGTCATCATTTTGCTGACGACTCTACAAGTTCAATCGCCGCTGGAATTCAGCTTATTTCCCAGCATATTGCTGTTCGCGACTTTGGGACGCCTCGTGCTGAACATTTCGACGACACGGCTTATTTTGAGCAAGGGCGCGGACGGCACGGAATCCGCAGGCCGCATCATCCAAAGCTTTGGCGGCTACGTCGTTGGCGAAAATCTTATTATCGGCGTGATCATTTTTTGCATTATCGTAATCGTGCAATTCGTCGTGGTCACCAAGGGTGCGACTCGAGTGAGCGAAGTCGCCGCAAGATTTTCTTTGGACGGAATGCCGGGCCGACAGATGGCAATCGATGCCGACCTGAGCGCCGGTTTGATCGACCAGCCAGAAGCAACTCGTCGGCGCGAAGCACTTACACTGCAAGCTGACTTTTACAGCGCGATGGATGGTGCCAGCAAATTTGTTCGGGGCGATGCCGTTGCGGCGATCGTTATCACGTTAGTCAATATTGGCGGCGGCCTGGCGATTGGCTTGTCGCAAAACATGAATCTAAATCAGGCCGTCGACGTTTTCACGCGCTTGACGATCGGCGAAGGTCTGGCGTGTCAGATTCCGGCGTTCCTCGTCTCGATGGCCACTGGCATCTTGCTAACGCGAAATACGCAAAAACAAAATCTATCGACAACGTTTTTCCACCAGTTGTTTGGGAAACCTGTCGTGTTGGCGATGGCGGCAGTTTTTTTAGCATTGCTTGTTTTTACGCGATTGCCGCCAATTCCACTTCTTTCGATCGCGGCGGTTTGTGCCTTGGCTGTTGTCGTACAGACACGTAAGAAGTCCGCAAACGTATCCGTCGCCAACACGCTACCTGCCAACGCAACCATCGACGAAAACGAAGCCAGTATTGAAGAACTCATGCGCGTCGACCTGTTGGAAATTGAAATCGGTGTCAACTTGATTTCACTGGCAGATCCACGTCGAGGGGGCGACCTGCTCAAGAGAATCGGCGTGGTCCGATCCGAAATCGCCTCGGAAGTCGGGATCATTTTGCCCAAGGTCCGCATTCGCGATAACCTTGACCTAGCTGCGGATGCGTATCGAATCAAAGCTTCCAACGTTGTTGTCGCAATGGGTTCACTGTTGGCGAACCGATTATTGGCCCAATCAAGTGACGCAACCGCTCGCAACATTGACGGCGACCCGCGCAATCCGTTCGCGCCCCAACAGGGAACGTGGATCGAGACCAATCAATCCGATGCAGCCATCGCGGAGGGATACACTGTGGCAACACCGGCCATGGTCTTGGCACAACACCTCAAAACGGTGTCGGTTAAGCACGCCGACCTATTGTTGACGCGCGATGCGACCCGTCATTTGATCGAACAAGTTCGGCGCATGTCGCCTGCGGTCGTCGACGAGTTGATTCCCGAACATCTGAAACTTGCCGAGGTCCAGCAGGTTTTGCAACTGCTCTTGCGCGAGCAGATTTCAATTCGTCGCTTGGCGTTAATCTTGGAATCTCTTGGAGACTACGCCAGTCGTACGAAGGACATTGTCTGGTTGACTGAATTTGTGCGCCAGCGACTTGCTCCTAGCATTTGCCAAGCCTATTGCGATCAGGAAGGCGTGATCCACGCCACCCAATTACCAACGGCAGTCGAGGAAATGATCGCTGAACGTGTGCGACACGAACGAGGTGATTTGGCAATCGAATTCTCCACGGCGGAAGCACGGACGATCATTGAGCAAGTTCAGTTTGCAGTCGCGCCGCTGGTGTCCGCTGGTAAGCTGCCGATTGTACTAGTTGGGCAAAGAATTCGGCCTAGTGTTAAACGGCTGACCCATGCTACTTTGCCGGACCTTGTCGTATTAAGTCACAACGAGCTGACCCCGGACGTGCAAATTCAATTGATTCCATTACGAAGCGCGGCCTGAGCCAGCAGTTTTATTCAATACTATTAGCCAAAAAGGACTTGAGTTCGAATACGAAGCGCCGGACAAGCAACAAGTCTGGAAAATTCCTAAATTTTCCTTGCAAACTACGGAGAGCCCTGCCGATAAAAAGAAGTGGGTTTTTCGTGTTCGTACAAATGATAGTAGAGACAATTAATCCGATGCGGCCAGACGTCGTGCGACGGCTGGCTTATCCGTAATCTGTCCTCGCGACGGATTGCGGAAAATCATACTGCCTTTTCATGTTCTTGCTGACAATCACGGAGGATTGAATGGCAACAACTGTTGCGCCTATCGACGAAATCCAACAGGTGTGGATCGACTATCGAAAGAATCCTGACAACACCGACTTGCGAAATCGCTTGATGGAGCGATATTTGCCGTTGGTCAAATACAACGGCGAGCGCATTTGGGCTCGCTTGCCCGATGGCGTCGAGCTGGACGATCTCGTTTCCGCTGGCGTATTCGGCTTGATGGACGCTATTGATGCGTTCGACATGGAACGCGGCGTCAAGTTCGAAACCTACTGCGTTCCGCGAATCCGCGGTGCAATGCTTGACGAACTGCGAACCATGGACTGGGTGCCGCGTCTTGTGCGATCCAAAGCTAGTAAATTGGCTGAGGCCACCAAGCAGCTTGAACGCAGGCTTGGCCGGTCTCCGACCGATCAAGAGCGCGCGGAATATATGGCGATTTCGCTGGCTGAGTTGGAAAAGTTAGTCTGCGATGCAAACGCGGTTAACTTAATCAGCTTGAACAAGAAATGGTATGAAACAGACAGTTATAAGGATGTTCGAGAGATCGACATTCTTGAAGACAAGCGCGGCGAGGATCCGACGCATCGAATCAAGAAGAACGACTTGATGCGGTTGGTTACCAAAGGCTTGAACCGCAACGAACGCCTGATTATTATTTTGTACTATTACGAAGAGCTTACGATGAAGGAAATTGGCGCGACGCTGGACTTGAGCGAAAGCCGCGTTAGTCAAATGCACAGTAGCATCGTTCAACGGCTTCAACAGCAGCTTGAACGGCGTCGGGGCGAGTTCGCCACCTAAGTTCAAGCGATTTGAAAACACAAAAACAATAGAACGTGACGTCCGCCTAACCAGGGCGGACGTTTTTGTTTTCAGTTTGCAACGACAGCGTCAAATTTTAATGAATGGCTGGGAGTCCGATATCCGGAAACTGCTTGCGGATTCGCATGATCTCTTCGCAGCGGCGCATGCACGCGTCGACAATGTTTGGGTCGAAGGCTTTGCCAGCCTCTTGTTGAATAATTGCAAAACTCTGTTCGTCCGTAAACGGCTCCTTATAGGGTCGCTTACTGGTTAACGCGTCGTAAACATCGGCGACCGACGTGATTCTACCCTCGATTGGTATAAACTCACCAGACAAACCGTCGGGATAGCCAGCGCCATTCCACTTCTCGTGATGTGTCCGCGTGATATTTGCGGCGAGCGTCATCAGGGTGGCGTCGTGATTGTAATCTTTACTCTCGGCGTCCGCGGCACACTGCGGCGTGCGCCACGAACCGCGTTGTAGCGTGTTGCCATCGACCAGTTGATCGACGATGTGGCAGCCGATTTGGCAATGTTGTTTCATGATGTCAAACTGCTCAGGCGTAAGCCGCTGCGGCGTCAGGAGGATGGCATCGGGGATTCCGATCTTCCCGACGTCGTGCAACTGGGCGGCCAATTCAATTTGGCGACAATACTCCGCGTCGAATCCGAGCTCCTGTGCCAGAAGGGCGGCAATTTTGCCCACGCGAACTACGTGCATCCCCGTTTCATTGTCGCGAAATTCAGCGGCTTTTGCCAAAGCGTGTACGATCTGTTCGCGCGACCGTCGAAGCTGCTCGGTACGCTTACAGACTTGTTCTTCCAAGACTTTTGCATGTTGAGCTAAATCGTTGCTGTGAGATTTGACGAGCAACGCGTTGCGCACCCGGAGGATCAGATCGTTTGGATCAACCGGCTTGCCCAGGAATTCAGTCGCACCCAACGCAAGAGCTTCGCGCTTGGTATCGATGTCGGACGATGCGCTCAAAATAATAATCGGCAGGTGCCTTCCTTTTTCACGGGCCGTGATTGCTCGCAAGACATCCAATCCACCGATGAACGGCATCATGATGTCCAGCAGGATCAAGTCCGGTTTGAATTCGGCAATCTTGGTGAGCGCTTGCCGAGGATCCGTGATCGAATCGATGTTCTGAAATCCATGCGACTGCAGGAACCGGCTCACGACTCGAATGATCAACGGTTCGTCGTCCACGATCAGAATTCGGGCACATCTTAGCTTGTCGTCCGAGGTCGACTCGATTGACTTCGACACCTCCCGACCGACGTACAAAGTTGTTTCCCCGATCAAGGGCGCGATGTCTTGGTTGGTAAGCATGTTGTTTTGAATAAAATTGGTGAGCGTCGGTTCGCTGAGTTGTTTTGAGAGGCTCGTGGGATTCAGAACAGGCTATTTGTTTTATGGGCTACAAAACATAGCTCGCCCGTTCGGGAATAGCAGCGAAGCCCAAGCGTTTACTGAATTGCAACCAGTCGTTTATTTCGAAAATAACAATTAGTTCGCGCAAGTCCTTCTGGCCTAACGCGTTTGAGGCAATTGAGGGACGTCTGGGAGTTCTATCATTTCGGACAGCGCGATGATTTGCTTGACCAGCTTACAAGCTTGGTCCATGTCGTGTGTGACGTTTGCGGCTTGTTCAAGTTCCGATGATGGTTGTACGAATTCGCCAAAGCCTACCGTGCCCCCGGCTCCTTTTAACCAATGTGCTTGATGGGCCAAGTCCGACCAATTCTGAGCCTTTAAGCATTGCGCCATGGCGGTCAGTCGGCCTTGCAATTCGACTTGGAAATCGCAGACAATTTCACGTACTTCGGTTGACTCAAGCGGTAAATTAGACCGAATCCTTTTTCTCGGAAGCGGTTGACGAGGAGCAACCCATTGCACGGCCGTCCGGCCAAGCGTTGTATTCCGGAACTCGATCCTGGGACCCGAAGTTGAGACGACTTGATTCGTTCTCGGTCCATCGGTTGTGGTTGCCGTTCTTGTTTCTAACCTCGGAGCCGACACGTCCGGAAGGCATTCGGACGCCGGAATAAAACGCGCAACGGTTTCGATTAATTGGTCCAAATCAATCGGCTTGGCCAAGTAAGCGGTGCAGCCCGCCGAGAGGCATTTTTCTTCTTCCCCGCGAAGGGCATGGGCGGTCAACGCAACGATTGGAACGGCGTAGCCCGAGTCGCGCAGTTTTCGAGTCGCCGAGTAACCATCCAAAATCGGCATCTGAATATCCATAAAGACTAACGAATAATCTTGCGTTTGGGCTTTCTCGATGGCCTGTTGTCCGTTGCGAGCCATATCGACGACCAAGTTCGCTTTTTCCAAGATCAATCGGATTAATCGCAGGTTCGCTTCACCATCGTCGACGGCGAGAATTCGCTCACCGTGAAATCGTCGAACTGACTTTTTCGTGGTAACCTGCGCGATACCTGTGGCTCGATGCTGAGCCCACGTAATTAATGATTGCGGATCAATCGGGCCAACATCAATTTGAGCAATGAACGTCGAGCCTTGGCCGGCTTCGCTCTCGACGGAAAGCTCGCCGCCGAGTGCCCTCGAAATGCGGCGGCTAATCGACAAACCCAATCCAGTTCCACCGAAACGGCGAGTCACGCTACTGTCGGCTTGAGCGAATGGAGTGAAAATGCGATCCAACTGCTCAGGCGTCATGCCCACACCGGTGTCGCGAATGCGAAATTCGAGCATCCCGTTGGAATTGAGAAGGCCCTTGACCCGAATCTCGCCGTGTTCAGTGAATTTGATCGCATTGCCAACCAAATTGGTGATGATTTGCCGAACTCGAACTGGGTCCGTCGTAATTTCATTGGGAAGTCGCGAAGACGCATCAACGATCAACGTCAGACCTTTGTCTTTGGCCCGCACGCTTAAAATATTCACCACATCGTCAATTATTTTGAAGGGAGAGCATGGAATCAGTTCCATTTCCATTTTTCCGGATTCGATCTTCGACAAGTCCAGAATGTCGTTGATCAAATCAAGCAAGTGGGATCCGCTCGTATGGATCGTCGACAAATATTCGTCCGTCTCACGCTTATCGTCGACCATGCCGCGTCGCAGTAGCTCGGTGAAGCCCAGGATCGCGTTCATCGGCGTTCGGATCTCATGACTCATATTCGCCAAGAAGTCGCTCTTGGCTCGGTTGGCAGCGTCGGCCTCATCGCGGGACTTCTGAATTTGGACTTTGGCTTCGTCAATTTGTGTAATGTCTTCAAGACTTACCATCACGCCGAACGACGACTCGGATCCGTTTGTGGAAATTGGTGCACAGTTCACGTTGAAGACGATCATTCGTTCGTCGGCCGTCTTGAGACGAATAAAAGTGTTGAGAACCGGCTGCCCCGTTGAGCTCGCGACATGCCACGGGAAATCCGTCATCGGCTGATGACCTTCCGTCATCCACTGAAAAAGCTTTGGCCGTTTACCCAAGAGTTTTGTTTCAGGAAAACCGACAATGCTTTCAAACGCGCTATTGACCAAGACCATGCGGCCTTTGACGTCCAGCACCATCAAGCCTTCGGCCAAGTTATTGAGTGCTCGCCGAACGTGCCCGGGAACCGCGTGCGAAGGATCCAACTGCCTTAGCATCATGCCAAGATACAACGAAAACAGCACGAACCCCGCGCTGTTGACAAAGGCCATTAGTAGCGTCCAAGGATGTTGTATCCAACCTAGTAAACCGCTGGCCTCCAAGGGAGTGAATCGAAACTCAACATTGGCATATTTAACCGATCCACGAAATACTGGAACTTGCACATGCGTATCTGAAGTTGGAAGGTTCGCATCCTTGGGCCAATTTTGGTTGTGCTCTTTCACTTCGACCATCATTCGGCCGAAGCGATCACGTACACCAGCCGACAAGATTTCGGGATGCCGGTCGAGAATCGCCTCAAGCGATTGGCGAATGCCCATTAAATCGTTTCGGTTAGCTAGAACAGAAAAATTGATCGCTAGTGTTTCGCACAGCTCGGCGCGATTCTTTCGCGCGAACATGCTACGGTCCGGAATCAAGCCGATCGTCATCGCCGCCAACAAAAGGCAGCCGAGTATCGCCACTAGCCCAGCCGAAAGCCGAGTTCTCGCGGAAAGCCAATTCAACATTGATGCGACCTACAAGACTAATGAACTCGACGATTATAAAATAGGAGCGGGCTCTTTACTTGGCTCCGTCGATTCGCCATGACTGGTCTCAAGATTCGCTTCGACGGATTGATTGTGGTCCGAGACTAGTGACTCCAACGAATCGTCTTCATCTCCCTTGGCCCCGCCCGCACTTATTTGCAATACGGACAATGGATCAAAGAAGTGCCAGGCGGGCATGGACGATGCCAATCCGGCAAGCAACATCCCGCCGCGAACGAGCCAAACCGCGTAGCCGACCGAAAGGATGCCGGACATACAGCCAACCGTGGCGATCGAGCCAACGCCAACTTTGGATTCGCTCACGATATCTTGCGTCATGCCTTGCAGTTCACGCCAAATCGGCGAAGAATAAATCAATTTGTCGAGGTTTTGAACTGCCCCCAATTGGTATGGCGCAATCGTAACGGCACTTCTCGTTGCACCGTCTAGTGCGAAAGTATAGGTCGCACTAGAGACATTCAGAGGCAAAATAGCTTGTCGGGAAAACTCGTACGTGGAGCGGAGGCCTTTCGTCGATTCAGCCGTTGGGCCGTCGAAAGATCCTCCGCTAGACTCGGCATCGGCCCCGGGATTTGGCGCAGACAGTTCGTCTTGGGCTGCTGAATTGGGTGTAATCGCGGGTGTGCCATTCGCCGAGGGTGGAACAGCGACAGGCGGCGAATTGTCCGGTGATGGTTTCGGCGGAGAATCGTCAACGGCCGGTGCCGGAGCCGGTTTTTCCACGATCGGCTTCGGAGTGACAATGGTGACTATCGCATTATCGACGGCTCCATTCGAGTCCACGATTTGATA
>JANMEB010000161.1:0-1095 GCA_031376585.1 Planctomycetota bacterium
ATTGGCTTCTTCGTCGCCGGTAAATTCCTGCTTGGCCGGATCCCACTTGAGCGACCGTTGCAATTGATAAGCGATGATGCCGAGGTGGCTGAGCGTAACCGTGTTGACCGCGTATTCGATATCGCGAAATGGTTTCTCGCGAGTCTTCACGGAGTGAATAAAGTCGCCGTAAATTCCCCCTTCGCCTTTGTAGGTCGGCACCGATTTGGCCTCGCGCTGTTCGCCCGGCGTTCCTTCGACTTTGAGGTTTTCGATGTTCGGCTGATTGTGAAAGATGATCAAGCCGCTGGCGTATTTGTACGAAAGATACGTCCCTTCCGGTTCCTTGTGATAAGTGACTTCCACCGGTTGCTGGTCGCGGCAGTCCACAGCGAAAGTCGCTCCGCCGAAATGATGAGCCCCCCAGTCGGTCATGCCGCCGCCCGAGTAATCGATGTACGATCTCCAACTGCCGCCCCCCGTTGAAAAATTTCCATCGCAGCGAGCCTTGTTGTACGGCGCCCAAATCGCTGGTCCGAGCCACATTTCCCAATCGATATCGGCTGGTAACGGCTCGGCTGGGAGATAACAGGGTTGCGACAGTGGACCGACCGCAACATTAATTGACTTGATTGGGCCGAGCGAGCCGCTCCAACAAGCATCGACGATGCCCCGGTAATCTTCCAGAACTCGCTGGCTGCCGCCGGAAACGACGCGAGCGTAGCGACGAGCAGCGTCGATCATCAACGGGCCTTCGCGCAGGGTGCGAGTCTCGGGCTTTTGGCAGTAGACGTCTTTGCCGTGACGGCAGGCTTCGATCACCATGATCGCATGCCAATGATCGGGGGTCGCGACATGCACCGCGTCGATATCCGTTCGCGCCAACAACTCACGAAAGTCGTTATAGGCTTTGCAATCCTTGTTCTGATAATGCTCGTCGACTCGGCCTTTCGCCCCGTCACGCACCCCCGATCGCACATCGCTGACGGCGACGTATTGCACATCGCCGCGCCCCATGAAGGCCCCTTGATCTCCCGAGCCCATATTTCCGATCCCGATGCCCCCCATCACGATGCGATCGCTTGCCGGCGCACGATGGTTATTTCCCAGGGCCGT
>JANMEB010000165.1:0-12826 GCA_031376585.1 Planctomycetota bacterium
CAGTGTCACTGGTTGGTGATAGGCGACCACGGCGAGGACTTCGATGGCGGCATTTCCAAGTCGGGCATCACGGACGCGGCCGTAAAATAACTGGCGAATCGATTCGAGATCGTCTTCGATGACAAGACGAAAGCCATCGCCAGATTCGCGTATTCGAAGCGCGGAATGATCGGCCGAATACGTTAAGTTGAGTTCGTCGACAAGCTGTTCGATTTCCTTGGGAGAAACGCCGCGAATCAAACTAGCGGCTTTGCGTGCGGTGAGTTCGCTCCCTTGCACGCCAACAAAAAACATAGCTTCCAAAATGGTTCGCGGATTGACAGGACAAACATCGTCGGAAAACGGATCGATGGCTGAATCCGCCAAAGCGCCGGCGTCGGTCGGCAATGGGTCGCTGGTTAGCGCGGGGGCTGAGGCCTCACCCGATTCGATCGCGCGGCGAGTGACGGCTTCGGAGTAGACGCGGCCGAGCATCTCTAACGAATGATCTTCGGAAGCATCTAGATCAGCGTCGTCACTGGGCTCGGAGTTGGAGTTTTTTGGCATGCCAACAAGTTAAGGGACATTGCCCATCAATGACAAGCGGAAAAATTGAAGGACTTTCGCCCAAGTCGTTGCTTGTCGCTTTTCCGGCGGTTAGCTTAAAGCAATTGAAATGGACCCATAGTCACATTAGAGCGTGAACTGGAATGTACAAAGTACTCTTGCTTGTTGGAATCGTTTTCAGTTCGATAGGGTTTTGCCCGGTAACGGTAAATGGTCAAGAACTTTCGAACTATTCAGCGACCGCTACGCAAAACATGGTGGCGACGGTGCATCCACTTGCCACGGAAGCCGCGCTCAAGGCCTTTGATCAAGGTGGTAATGCAGTTGATGCGGCGATTGCGGCTGCATTAACGCTTGGCGTCGTGGACGGATTTAACTCGGGAATCGGCGGCGGCTGTTTCGTTTTGATTCGTCGACCGGACGGATCGTTTCATGCCCTCGACGGTCGAGACATGGCTTCGCTCGCGGCAACGCGGGATATGTACTTGCGGGACGGGAAACCCAACGGCGAGCTTTCTCAAGATGGCCCGCTGGCAGTTGCAGTTCCTGGAGCGCTGGCTGGTTACGAACATGCGGTTCGAGAATTTGGCAAAGTTCCATTCGCCAAACTTATTTCGGACGCAGCCGAAATTGCCGAGGAGGGATTCGAGGTCGACGGCGACATGGCCGGCACGATTCGGTCGAATCAGACGCAGCTCTCAAAATATAAAGGGAATTTGGGAAACTTGCTAAAGCCGGACGGCACTGTGCCCGGAGTTGGAGAGAAGTTACGTCAGCCGGATTTGGCGAACACTTATCGAAAGATTGCGGAAAGCGGAATTGACTGGTTTTATTGCGGGCCGTTTGCCAAAAGTTGTGGCGAATGGTTTCGCGACAACGGCGGCATCCTAACCGAAGCGGATTTTGCAGCCTATCGCACGATGGTGCGCGAGCCGCTTATCTCGGAATATCGCGGTTACCAAATCGTGGGATTCCCGCCGCCAAGTTCCGGTGGCGTTCACGTCGCGCAAATTCTGAACATCTTGGAAAATTTTCCACTCGCAGAGATCCACGAGCGCGATCCCGTGCAGTTTCATCACATCGTAGCAGAGGCGATGAAGTTGGCTTTTGCCGATCGAGCCTATTGGTTGGGCGATCCGGATTTTGCTTCGGTCCCGCGCGGCTTGGTAGATAAAGAGTACGGGCGGCAGTTGGCGGCGCGAATCGATTTGACCCAAGCCATTAGCGTCGCGGGACACGGCGACCCGACGTCGTTCGATCCAAAGTATTTTGGCAAGCACACCACTCACATTGCGGCTGCGGATCGCGAAGGAAATTGGGTAGCCATTACAACGACCGTGAATACTTCGTTCGGCTCCAAAGTCGTCGTGCCAGGTACGGGCGTAATACTCAACAATCAAATGGACGATTTCGCGATCGCGCCGGGAACGCCGAACGCCTTTGGTTTGGTAGGCGCGGATGCAAATGCGATCGCCCCTGGAAAACGACCGCTTTCGAGCATGAGCCCAACGATTGTTTGCAAGAACGGCGAGCCGGTGTTTACCGTCGGCGCTGCCGGCGGTCCCAGGATTATCACCCAAGTCGTTTGGGCAATCGTCCGTTACATCGACTTGAAAACCGGCGCGGCCGATGCGGTAGCGCTGCCAAGACTTCATCAACAGTGGTCGCCGGATGTGTTGTATTGCGAGCAGAATTTTGATTTGGCAATTCGCGAAAAACTTGCCGCGCTTGGGCACAAAATCCAAGTCACATCCGGGGCAGGAATTTGCCAAGCGATCAGTTTTGACGCAAAAACCGGATTGTTCACCGGCGTTCACGATCCAAGAACGAACGGGAAAGCGAGTGGCCGATAACGCCAGTGGGATTCACCGCGTCATTCAACATTTGGAGCAAGTAGCATCTGCCGATAAATCTCTGCGACGTCGCCTCAACGATCTCGCTACGGAAGTGTCAAGTGTCAAGAGTTGACCCCATTCCTTTCGACCCTAACTCGTTCCACTGTCTACTTTTTCTGGGGAATACCATTCCCAGCGAATACTCGGCTGCGTTGACAGCCATTGCTTTTTCGAAATCATCGAATGCCCACTAACAAGCCAGCGGCTTTCCGTATGAATTTTCTAATTTTGCTCTAATCTCAGATTATTCATCAGAAAGTTTTGAGTAATGAAAACGATTGCCTGAATTCCGTGTTGAATGTTTTGTCAACGCATTCACGGAGGTTCACGCGACGGGGGAAGGCAAGTTTACTGGATTTAGGGTGGAATTCAATCGAGCGATTCAGGTCGAATTTACGGGCGACCGGATGACGACCGTCGCGACCGTCGCGGCGGAGTATGGTTATCGTGGCGGGAAGGCATTCAGCGGGTCATTCAACATTTGGAGCAAGTAGCATCTGCCGATCCCTGCGACGTCGTCTCAACGATCCCGATAAACGTTCGGCGGATATTGAACGGCTACGCGAGTTGCACGCCGCGATGGACCGGGCCGTCTTCGTAGCCTATGGCTGGCACGACCTCGCCCGCGCCGCATCTAGCGCATCCAGCAGGTCTCGCCGGCAAACCACTCCCAAAGCTGCGGTTGGGGGAGCATCCCCCAGACGACGTGCTCCTCGGAGGCGGTAAAGCCGGTCATTTTCGGCCTTCTTGCAGAGTTCCCGGAGTAATTAGGCTAATTATTCCACTAATTATTCGGATTGATTTACGCGATATTTCACTGATAATGCTATATTCACTACGTAGTGAAAGTCGCATTTATGGTGAAAAACGAAAACAAACTCGGACGAGACGCGGCGGAAACCATCGAGCAAGTCCTCGAATCGGTTACCGGGAACCGCGTTCACATAACTCATACTCCCGCGACCAAACATGGAAAACCCGACCTGATTATCAGGGCGAACTCAGGGGGCAAAAAATTCCTATTGGTTGTCGAAGCCAAGAAACGGATCACGCCGCAAACGGCACTATCCACCATCTATCAAGCGCAACATTACGCGACCGTCAACATTCCCGTTATTTATGCTCCGGTAATCTCACCACGAGTGGCCGAAATTGCCCGGCAGAATAACGTCGGATACTTTGACCAAGCTGGCAATTGCTACGTTCGGGCCCCCAAGGCGGGAGTGCTGATTGTACGCCAAGGCTTCGTCGGCAAACGACACCCACCAAAACCGGCCATCGATCTGTTCGCCCCGAAATCAAGCCGCATCATTCGGCTAATGCTGAGCAGGCCGGCTGAAGGCTGGAGGATTACCCAACTCGCCAAACATCTCGACGTTCGCGTCAGCCCAGGATTGGTCACGAAAGTAAAAAACTCGCTCGCCGAAGAGAGTTATGCAATCGTCTACAATCGGCTGCTGTATCTTCGCGATCCGCAAAACCTGCTCGATGCCTGGTCGGCCAAATACACCGGTCCCGCGGAACAACGGTTGTTTTACCTCCGCGGAGACGCGGCGAATGCGGAAAAAATCATCTGCGATTTTTGCCATGGACACAAACTGACCTTCGCGCTGGCTGGATTGTCGGCCGCTTGGGAAATTGCGCCCGAAGTCCGCCAAGGAATGGCCACGATTTACATCGAGGCACGCGGATGGCACCGACAAATGCTCGAATCTCTGGAAACCCTGGGATTGAAGAGAGTCGATACGGGTGCCAACGTTCAAATTTGGCTCCCTTATGATGAATCCGTATTTGCTGGCAGAGATCAAGCTCGTTCAAACCCGGCCACGAGCCCAATCCAAACGTACCTAGACATCAAGCGATTCGCTGGCCGGGGCGAAGACGCCGCGCGAACGATCTTTGACAAATACCTTCGCGATGGATTCATTGCGGCGGCAAAGCAAGCGGAGGAACTCAAACATGGTCATGGACCAAAAAGCCGCTAGCCGCGCGGTGTTACTCGAAGTGCTGCAAATCGCTGCAGCCTTCCGCGACAAATTAGTCGTCGTCGGTGGTTTAGTTCCCGAGTTGTACTTTCCCGGAAAGAACCATATCGGAAGTTTGGATGTTGACTTGGCGGTATCGATTGGCGCACTTGACAAAAACGCCTATCAATCGTTGGCTTCGCTTTTGCTGAAGGCAGGTTATTCTCATCAAACTGGTCCAACCAGATTCATCCGTCAGGTCAACGGACTTAAAGACCCAATCAAACTCGACTTAATCTGCGGCCAATATCAAACTGGCGAAAAGGTCGACGTCGTGCCGATTGGCGAACTGGCAATCAACACGTTGCGTGGGCTCGATTTGGCATTCGACAATCCGGTCATGATGGACATTGTCGGAACAATGCCGGACGGAACCAAGAACACCGTTAAAGCACAAGTCGTACGACTCGACGCCTACATTCTTGTCAAAGCATTTGCTCTCAATGAACGAAAGAAGGAAAAGGATGCCTATGACATCGCATTTGTCCTGGCAAATTACCAACCCAATCTGAAAGATCTGGCAGCCAGAGTTCGAGGCCTTCTCGGAAATGGCTTGGCCAAGGAAGGCCTTGAAATCTTGAAATCGAAATTTTCGGCAATCGATACCATAGGCCCGGTTTGGGCGGCTCAAGTCTATCGCGAAAACGGCGACGATTTCGATCAGGCGCAACGGGCCGCGTTTGAAAATGCCCAATCGCTGTTTAGCGCGATTTAACCCCGGATTATTCATCAGAAAGTTTTGAGAAATGAAAACCATCGCGTGAATTCTGGGTTGAATGTATTGTCAACGCATTCACGGAGGTTCAGGCGATGGGTCAAGGCAAGTTTACTGGATTTCAGGCGGAATTCAATCGCGCGATTCAGGTCGAATTTACGGATGACCGGATCACGAGCAACGCCGGCGTGTTGCTGCTGCGGCAGATCGACCACAAGCTGGGATTGTGCGAGTCGATCGCCCAGAAGATTCATGATCCGCGGCGCGCGGATCGGATTAGTTACTGAGTGATCAAACACGCGCGGCGATTTTTCGTGCGAGTGGCTCAAAGCGTAGAGCTGTTCTGGAGACTCCTAAAGGGGCGGATCGAGCGCTGGCGGTTTTCGAAACGGATAGCGAAACCGCAAGGACCCAAATCCCGCGCATGGATGCCACCTCCCCAACATGCTTCTCTGACAGAGGTTCCGCGTCTTTAATCGTCGCCCAATCCAAAACTTCTCCTTGGGGGCAAGCGAGTTGTCGATAACGCTTGTGGCATTTGGCAAATGCACTTTCAATGATCAGCCAACGTGGAGCCCGGGCCATGTCCAAGGATAGACGGCGGAAGCGCGACTTACACGCGTTCGATGAAAATGGCATGGTCTTGTGTAACCCTCGCGATAAGGAAGCCGCGCATCGAGCTGAAATGGAAGGCATTGCAACGGCAGATCGCACCGCCGTGACTTGTAAAAAATGTTTGTCGTTGCTTTACAAGGTAGTCAAAGCTTTATTCGCTCATCGAAATGATCCGAATAAGGGCAAATTATCATTCCTTTTTTTTTGCTCTGGGTCGGTTATCTACTTGGGCTCTCGTATTTGCCTGGAAAATCGTGGTCGGTCGATCCATCGTCAATCTCAATTGCAGTCGTAGCAGTGCCAGCGATGGGCGCGGAATAGCCTGAATTGCAGCCTGAAAGCACAATATCGAAGAAACGATAACGGCCCGCAAGCAATTTTCCGATAATGGGTGATGAGTACGATCGCCCAACGGTACTCAACTTGCCTCGCCACTTCTGAGCCATTCCAGACCGCAGCCTCGTGGTTGGGAAATTGAATTCAGCAAAACAATTGAATTCGCCACACCAACAATTATCAATTCAATTTGGCGCCAAATAGGATACTTCCCCAATGATTCACCGTCGGCAATTCATTGGTACCGCCGCAGCGCTTTGCGCACTTGCGCCGGCTTCTCGATTACTTGGTAACACGATCAATTCCGCAGATGGGGATGGATCGAATTGGACTAGTCGCACGATTCAAACGGTCGCGCGGGACAACGCGAATCAACCGCCCGTTGTCACCGGGGTCTCGATCCAACCGGAAGGCAAGTGGCTTGCCGTGGTTGGTGACGATCACGCGGTAAGTCTTTTGGACATGGACCGACTCGAATTCGTCAGTCATTTCGCCCGGCATCGCGATTGGGTGCGAACTGCAAAATTCTCACCCGACGGGAAGTTCCTGGCGACCGCCGGAAACGACGCGCGGTTATTGGTTTGGGAAATGGAATCGCCGGGTCAAGTCCGCGAGTTGGCTTCGCATCCGCAAGCTATCATCATGTTGGACTTCAGCCCGGACGGATCGCGGATCGCGACAGTCGGCTTTGAAGACCAATTGCGCGTATACCAAGCTTCGACGGGACGACGCGAGTGGTCGGCGGCTTGCCCGTGCAATGACATGGATGCAGTCGCTTATTCTCCGGATGGCAACTGGATCGCGGCGGGTGGTCGCAACGGAATGATTCGGGTTTGGGACAGTAAATCAGCCAACGTGGTAACAGAATTTCAGGCTCAAAAGACTCGAATTCGCAGTATCGAGTTTACTACCGATGGACAGATCGTCTCTTGCGGCAACGACTGCCTAGTGTCGATCACCAATCCGAGCGACGTCGGTGCCGCACGATCACTCGCGCGACACGGTAGCAAGCTCTTCGCGGTCAAGTTACTGCCCCAAAATCGATTGGCAACGGGTGGCAGCGACGATTTAATTTATATCTGGGATTTGGCGACCATGGAAAAGACCGAGACTCTTTCGGGCCACTCGGGCACGGTCTCGTGTTTGGATAGTCAGGGCACGATTTTGGTCTCAGGAAGTTACGATACCCAAATTCGTATTTGGGAATCACAGCAACGCGCGGCGGTGGCTGATGGCAGCCAGTCGTTTGGAGCGGATTGGAACAAGTTCAACGGAATCAAGTGATCTGTGGGTCGCTTTCGAGAACTTGGCACGGAACGCCAGTTCATAGGTTAGCGCCGCATCAAATGTCAGGGAGGACGCAAACTTGGGAATTTTTAAACGCTTGTCAAAACTCGGTTCACGTCGCACGCAAAAGCAGAGTGCGAATTCCCAAAACACGCTGCGAACTTGCCGATTCGAGGCAATGGAAGCGCGTCGGATGCTCGACGTCAATCCGATCGTCGCGGGCGTTACGTACCTCGAAGGTGACGGCGGCAGCGACGATTCGCCCGACTATTTTGAAGTCACTTTTCAGGGCGGCTCGGCCACTTCAACACTGACTCAGTTCGTGATCAACGGCGATCAAGACCATAGCGGAACGTTGTCGGACGGCGACATGTTTTTTGATGTTTCGTCCTCCAGCCCCGGCACCGGCGGCTTTCACCCGTTCCAATACAATGCCGCGCGTAGCTTGGGGCTGAACGCCAGCGACATCGTCTCGTTTTCGGTTTCGGACGACGGGCTGCGATTGACAGTTGACGTTCGAAATTTTGTCGCCGGCGACCGACTCGCTTTTACGATCGACGTGGATGAAGTCGAGCGGGACCGCGTCGACAAGATCGCGTCCGGCGTCGAATTCGAGCGAACGCTTTTCCAAGCTACTTTTGAGGACGCACATTACACATTTCAGCCACGCGACGTTGCGGTGAATCACCTGCTAGAAGGTGGCGTGAACCAAGTCCAACACAGCGGTGTGTTTTACGATGAATACAACCAGTTGTTTGCGCGCGGCGGAGAACTTGCCGGAACCGGACTAAACCTGCATCTGGATGCCGAACAACAAGCACCCGACCGCAGTGACGGTAGTCTCGACGTCTACAATCTGGTTCCCAAACCAGTGACCATCTCCGGACAAGTCTTTCACGACGAAGATCTCGATTGTGTACGCGACGTTGAGGAAACCGGTATTGCGGGCGTCAGCATCGGACTGCAAAAATTCAATACCGCAACAGGCCGATACGAGCAAGTTGCCACGACCACAACCGACGCGACGGGACAATATCATTTCGGGACTGAATTGGACTTACAGCCCGGCAAGTACCGTATCGTTGAGACTCAACCCAATGGTTATCTCAACGTCGGTGCCGACCCAGGTACCGTTGAAGGAAATTTGTCAGGCGAAGTCGAAAACGTTTCGGGTCAACCGAACGTGATCACGGAAGTTTCGATTCCGCTTGGAAACAACGCTGCGGTTAATTATGACTTTTGCGAAGTCCGCCCTGCATCGATCAGCGGCCACGTATGGCATGACCGCGATGACGACGGAGTCATCGACTCCGGCGAAGAACGCCTTGCCAACGTGCTGATTCAGATTACGCGGATCGGCAGCAAACCAGGACAAGACGATCCGTTTGCGACCACAGCACCGATCTTTGTGCGCACTGACTCGAACGGTTTTTACGAAGCAACCGGCTTGCCGCCAGGCATTTACGAAGTCGTCGAAGTCAACACGTATCCTCCCGGCTCGAATCCATTATCGGGCTACATCGACGGCAAAGACTCTCTCGGCCAAGTCGCCGGCGCGGATAACGGCACCAAGGTAAACGATCGCTTTAATCAAATCATGTTGTGCCCCGATGATGCGGGCGTGCAATATAATTTCGGCGAACTCAAGCCCGTTTCGATCAGCGGCTACGTGAGCATTACGACGCCCGATGGCGAGTGCCTTGATCCAAACGATCCGGGATATCGACCGATTGCCGGCGTCACGATTCAGTTGCTTAACGCCAACGGAGCGCTGATTGCTACGACGCTCACGGACGCCAACGGGTTGTATTCGTTCGGAGATTTGACACCGGGAACGTACACGGTTGTCGAAATCCAACCGGGCGGGTATCTCGACGCCGAAGACTCTGCGGGTACGGTAGACGGAACGACCCGCGGAAACGTTTTGTCGAACGACCGTATTTCGCAAATCGTTTTGACATCCGGCCAAAACGGCGTGAACTACGAATTCTGCGAACACTTGCCGGCTTCGTTGTGTGGCCAAGTTTGGCACGATCGCAACGACGACGGAATTCGCGGTCCAGGCGAAGAAGCAATCGCCGACGTGGTCATCGAGTTGTACGACGCGCAAGGCAACAAAATCGCCGAAACGCGAACCGACGCCGAGGGCGAGTATTGCTTTAACGATCTAGTTGCCGGCGAGTACTGCGTCAAGGAAATTCAGCCAACGGCCTACGATGACGGCAAAGATTCATTGGGTGACGTTTTTGGCGTTGAAGAAGGCGAAGCTCTAAACGATCAGTTCTGCTTCATCAATTTGAAGTATGGCGATCATGGCGACAACTATGACTTTGGCGAATTGAAGTTCGGCTCGATCGCCGGTCGCGTTCACGCGGACGCGAATGGCGATTGCGAGTTTGAACCTGAAGCAGGTGACCTACCCTTGGGCGGCGTCGTGCTTGAACTGTTGGATTCCAGTGGTGCGGTGGTTGGAACCACGACGACAAACGCACAGGGACTGTACAGCTTCAATGGTCTACGCCCGGGAACTTACACCGTTCGCGAAGTCCAACCCGAAGGCTATATCGATGGCGAAGACACGGTCGGAACGGTCGGCGGCTCGCACGTCGGAACTCTGGCGAATGATTTGCTCTCTGGCATCGTCATCGGTTCAGGCAGCAACGGCGTCAACTACGATTTTTGCGAACACATTCCGGCGTCATTGTGCGGAAATGTTTGGCACGACTTGGACAATGACGGCGTCCGCGAAAGCGGCGAACCAGGAATTGCCAATGTCACGATTCAATTGTTTGACGTTGATGGCAATCTAGTCGCCACAACCACGACGGATTCGACCGGAAAATATTGTTTCGAGAACTTGATCGCAGGCGAATACTGTGTGAAGGAAATTCAGCCGACCGGATACTCCGACGGCAAAGACAGCCTTGGCAACGTCGACGGAACGATCGTTGGCGAGAAAAAGAACGACGAGCTTTGCCATGTGGTGCTTGTCGGCGGCCAGCACGGCGACGACTATGACTTTGGCGAAATTAAGCTTGGCCGCCTCAGCGGTTACGTCCATACCGACAACAATGGCAATTGCGTATTCGACGCGAATCAAGGCGAGCTTCCGCTGTCCGGCGTTACGATGCAGTTAGTCAACAGCCTTGGCATTGTCATCGCGACGGCAAGGACTGACGCGCACGGCTTTTATCAATTCGACCAGTTGGTTCCCGACACGTATTCCGTTCGCCAACTCCAACCCAATTCGTATTTCACGGTCGGCCAAGCGGTCGGACAAACCGACACCGGTGCGGCCGGAACTGGCAACGACAGCGTGGCCAATGCAATCACCGGCATCCAAGTCGGATCCGGCGCAGTGCTCGTGCAGTACAACTTCTGCGAGCAAGCGCCGGCCAAAATCCAAGGCCGCGTTTGGGAAGATGGTCCGCGGTTTAGAACCGAAAGCGGCCTATTGCCGATCAACTATCGCGATCAACGAGACGGAGTTTACCAAGCCGGAACGGACACTCCGATTACCGGCGTGCGCATGACGCTTTGGTATTACACCGATATTGCGAGTGGTTCGCTCAATCCACGTCAAGTGACTTTGGCCGATGTGCTGCCTGGATTCTATTCGCACATGACTGGCTTGCCGGGCAACACGCCGGTTTACTTGCTGACGGACGCCAACGGAGAGTATAGCTTTGGTGGCTTGAAAGCGGGAAGTTACATCGTATTGCAAGAACAGCCCACAGGTTTTGCCGACGCCAACGACGTTCCTGGTACGACGACGGGCTTTACGTATAACTCAGAGATCGAAGTCCTGTTGGCACCGACGATCTTGGCGGACACTTTTACCAACCGCCAGCTTTTGGATTCGGTCAATGCGATTCAAGTAACCGCAGGCGGAGTTTCGCTGCAGAATAACTTTACGGAGGTTCGCGTAGTCAAAGATAATGAGCCGCCGTTCCTCCCGCCGCCGCCACGACCGCCGCATGTTTCGCCTCCGCCACCGACCCCGCCGGGGCCGTTGGGATTGTACTTGGCAGGGGCACAGGGTGCGAATGTGTTCAACGTCGTTGGCAGCAGCGTTGCGATCGGCATCGACGCCGGACCGGCCAACCCGGAATACACGTGGCATTTGAGCGTGGTGAATTCAGGCGATCCGCGCGGCGATGGCAAAGTCGCCGAATCGCGAGAAAGCGTCTGGATGAACGCCAGCTTCTCGGATGATTCGATGTGGAGTCGGTCCGACATGGATGAAACGTCTTGGTCGTTTGCATCGAAGGACGGCGATCGGTTTACGCTCAAGTCGAATGATAGCCGGTTTGGCATGATGGACGGCTTCCCGCTCGCTGGTGACTGGAACGGAGACGGTATCGATGAGATCGGCGTCTTTTGGAATGGCTTTTGGTTCATTGACGTCGACGGCAATCAGCAATTTGACAAAAATGACTTGGTGGCCAAGCTCGGCAACAGCGACGACCAGGCCGTTGTCGGCGATTGGGATGGCGATGGCAAAGACGACATCGGAATTTTTGGCCCGATTTGGCCGAACGATGAACCCGCAATCGCCCAGGATCCTGGCCTTCCGAATCCGGCGAATCGCTTGGTTCATCGACCGAAGAATACGCCGCCTCGATTGGACGAAGCCACCGAAGGCGCACGCATCATGCGCTTGACCAGTGCGGGTAAAGCCCGTGCGGACTTGATCGATCACGTATTCCGATTTGGCAAAGCGAACGACATTGCCGTCGCTGGCGACTGGAACGGCAGTGGCATTCGCAGCATTGGCATTTTCAATGATGGCAATTGGATGCTCGACGCCAACGGCAACGGTCGCTGGGAATCCGAGGAAACGCAGTTCACATTCGGCAGCGAAGGCGACTTGCCCGTGGTCGGCGACTTCAACGGTGACGGCATCGAAGAAGTCGGCGTATTCCACGACGGAACATGGTCGATCGATATTAACGGCAACCACGAGCTTGACGCCCAAGATCTTGTATTCGAATTGGGCGACGTAAGCGACTTGCCTGTGGTCGGCGACTTCAACGGCGATGGCGTGGACGAACCCGCGCTCTACCATCGCGGAAGTCACTCCCACGTCGCAGGCTTGTAACGTCGCATCGAATCAAATTGCGTTTCCCAAACTCCGATTCCCGCGCTACCAAATCGAGAAAAGCGATTGATGGTTCCAGGGTGTCGGAGAATCGCGCGCCAAATTTCGATTCCGTCGGGCACGCTTTCAAAAGCATTGTCCAGCATGGGAAATGTGACTGGATGGCATCGCGCCACCGTCAACCAAAGACTTTCTCCGGAAAGTTATTTACGCGTGATACTGCCGTCCCAGCCAACGATCGTTCGCGAGATTCCAAGCAGGCACCTTGGCGAAACGATTTTCGGAGGGTTGCGTAAGGCAGTACCAA
>JANMEB010000169.1:0-6601 GCA_031376585.1 Planctomycetota bacterium
GTGTCGAGTTCCGAAAGCACTGCGCGCAAATTCGCCGATGAAACCTTACCGCCACAGCCAACACAACGCATTGTTTGGGCGGACAACTCAGACGCAAACATTCGTTGCATCGGACGGTAGTCTTGATACTTCTTCATGAACTTGACGTCGATCTCGTTCTTGATCCGCCACATCAGCGGACGGTAGCTCGCGCTCCGCATGTATTCGCCAATCCCCTTGCCGTTGCCGGTATTTAACAATTTCAGAAAATTCTTTTGCGGCAAATATTTGACCAACGGGTGCCCGGTCAGTCGTCGACCGATGTTCTCCCACAAGACAGGGCCTTGGCGAACGGCGAACACACCGGCTTTCGCGCTGGGATTATCGACAAGCGTTCCCGTGTCGCCGACCGCAAAAATCGAATCGTCCGAGACCGTTTGCAAAGTCGATCGTATCGCCAAGAATCCACGCGAGTCCTTCGCAACGTCCACGTGTTCAAGCAATTTCGGCGCAATCGCGGCGGTTGCCCACAGCACCAGGTCTGCGGCGATTTCTGATCCGCCATCGAGATGCATTGAATTCGTTCCGACGCGACGCACCTTGGACCCTTCAATCAAATGAATTTGGCGTTCGCGAAGTGCTTGGCGAATTCGCTTCTGCGTCGCGGCGGCGGTCCCGCCGGCAAAAGTTTCGCCCGCGACAAGAGTGACTTTCGATTCAATACCAGGAAAAAGCCGCTTGAGCCGTGTCAAAAGGCAAAAACTAATTTCGATGCCCCCTACTCCGCCACCGACAACAACTGCATCAATTTTGCGGATCGAACGTGCAGCCATCCTTTCGAGTCGTGTAGTAAGTCGCTGCAAAAAAGTCGGCATCGGCTTGATCAACTCAAGCGGAGCGTCCTCGGCAAATTCAACATCGCCAGTGGCCGGTCGCGACCCAATCCCGATCGACAGCACATCATACTGAATCGCACAACGGCGCTCGAACCGAATCAGTTTTCTCGCGCGGTCGATCGCCTGAACTTCGTCGACAACCAAGCGGCAGCCAGCGGACCGGCATAACCGAACTAGGTCGATTTCCATTTGCTCGGGCGGATAGAGCCCAGCCAACACGCCGGGCAGCATGCCCGAATAGGTTGCAATGGGATAGTCAGAAATACAAATCAATTCGGCGTCCGCACGCGGGTGCATTTTCCACATGCGGACGATATGCGCGTTGGTGTGCCCAATGCCTAGGAGCGCAATGACGGATTTCTTTAAGCTAGGTTGCATACTGTTTCCGCATTGGGTGTCAGCGAGCTTTCGCGTAGCATTGCGTCAGTTATCATGGCTCATACTGTCCGATTCGGCAATCGACGAAAATTTCTTATGGCGAATGGTTTGGAAATCCAAACATACCACGTTCGATCCAACCAAAGTTCGAGTTGTGTCGCTCGCGCATTGGATTGCTTGCTCATCGCAGTTGTCTTTGCCGCTTTCGCCGCAAGCCCGCCGCCAGATGTGAATGAAGCACACTATTTGACCAAGGCTCGGCAGTTTTGGCAGCCCGATTGGTTGCCTCACGATTTATTCGTTGCATCGAGCTTTGCGCATTGGGTGTTCTATGCGACGTTGGGTTGGCTTACGATCGCGATGGATTTTGATTCGGCCGCGTGGGTTGGGCGAGTGATTGGATGGTTGCTGTTGGCGATCGGTTGGGAAGCACTTGCGACCGCACTTATTCTGCCTCGAATTGGGAAAATCGTTTCGGCGGTAAGTTTCGTCGCGTTGGTCCAAGTTTGCAATTTATCCGGCGAATGGATCGTCGGCGGAATCGAATCAAAAGTTCCGGCCTATGCGCTGGTACTGTTTGCCCTAAGTCGAGCGGCAAGGAATGATTGGTGCTGGGTTTGGCCAATTCTGGGCTTGGCCAGCGGATTTCACGTTCTCGTTGGTGGCTGGAGCTTTCTTTCGTGTTTGCTGGTTCGAGTCGTTCGTTGCAAGCAAGAACCAATTATCGGAAATGAAATTGGAGCTATTGCCGTCGGGCTAATAATGGTAGTTGCCTTAGGAATCGTGCCGTCCGTCGTCGCAGATTTCGGCGTCGACCAGATGACGCGGTCGCTTGCCGCGACGGTCTATGTGCGTGAAAGAATATCGCATCATTTGTATTTCTGGGATTTCTCGCGCGGCAGCTTGCTAGGTTTTGGATTGCTTGTTGTTATTTGGCGTGAACTGGCACGCGGTGATGGTGGTAGTCCACCGATAGGAGTGCTTCATGCATTCGCAGCCGCGTCACTGGTGTGGACCGCGGGCGGCATCGCGCTTAGTTTCTTGGCAAGTTGGACCTGGTCCCAAGCCGTCTCAGAATTTCTACTTCGATTTTATTGGTTTCGCATGGCGGACGTTGCGCTGCCGATTGCCGTTGCGATGGGAGCGACCAGTCTGCTGCGGTTGCGAAGCGCCGTTGGGGTTGGGCTGTCGATTGCTGCGTTGGTTGTGTGCATCATCACGGTGTCGGATCGTTGGCGCGATGGTCGACCCCCAGCGGATCGCCAATCGTTACCAAGCTACCCGGATAATATTGTCCGAACGCGAGAAACGCACAAGAATTGGGTTCGTGTCTGCCAATGGATCGCGACCCAAACTCCATCCGATGCCATTTTTTTGACTCCTCGGCAACAGCAGTCGTTCACTTGGTATTCAGGGCGCAGCGAATTTGTGAATTGGAAAAACATCCCGCAGGACGCTCGGAGTATTGTGGTCTGGCGCGATCGAATGACTGTGGCGTATGGACCAAGCTGGACTGAACTTCAGCTTCCGTTTATTCCGCGCGAAGAGTGGGGGATGTGGCTGCGCTCGCTTGGCGTTGATTATGTCGTCATGGAACAAGGACTATGGATAGACCTGATCGCAGCGGGACCGACCGCACCGCTGAAACTTGTTTTTCCAGCCGATTCAAGCGAGCAGACGACTTACGTGGTCCTGAAAGTCGATCAGTTGGCGGACTGAATCGGTCCGGGCAGCAATTTTGTTGCCGCCTGATTCGACGATCTGATCTTGAGCAACTCGTTGGCTGCTTCGAATCGCGAAAGCAAAAAAGGCTGCGGTGCCAAACCCGCGATTAGCATCATCGCGGCCAGTGCCAGTAATGCGACTCGCTCGGTCCAACGCGGTCCCAAAGAGATCGACGCGACGTGTCGTTTGCCTGTAAATAATCGGAAGTAAACTTTGAGTACAGAAATTCCATTAAGCGCCGTTGCAATGACCACGGCGACGCCGACATAGGGATAAATTTGATTGACTCCGTCGAACAACAAATCGATCGCGATGAAACCAATCGTTCCCGGAAAACCCGCACTTGCTAATCCGGACAATAAGAAAAACCCGGCAAGCAACGGCATGTGTTCATATAGCCCGTGGTAGTCTTTTAGGGACAACCGTCCCATTCGCGATTCGATCGCTCGTAGACTCAAACCAAACCCCGACAGCGAGAGGATTGCCGCAAACCAAATCGCTAGTCCTCCGGTCATGCCGATTGGCGTCACCGTGGCTAGCCCAACCCAGACTAGAGACGAATTGCTCAAAAACAAAAAGCAAAAAAATCGCCGCTGATCAGTTTGAACCAATGCCATGCCCGCGGTGTATACCGCCGTCAGCAACGACAATGAAGCAAACCATTGCAGTTCCCAGATTGGCGCAATCGGAAATACTAAGCGCATGGCCGCATAAGCACTTACCATGGGAGTTAGAAACAGGATCGCTGTTCCAAAAGTCACGTTTTCAACCAGATCCGTTACCCAACAGTGCATTGGAAATATGCCATGTCGCACTAAGATTGCCGCCATCAACAGACCCGTAGGGATGACCCGAAAATTTGATTCAACGTTGCTCACAGAAAGCCATAGGCAGGCGATGGTCAGCAGCCCGCCATAGATCGCCATATGGAAAACGAACGTACCGAGCGGCTTGTTCCTCTGCCGATATTCCAAGCAGGGAGGCAATATTCCCAAGAGAAGCAGCACGACGATTTGCACTTGGTTCGTCGAGGCAAACGTGGCCAACACAATCGATTCGGAGAGCAAGCGGCGACTATAGGAGACTTGGAATAACTTCGTTCGCACGGTGGCTAGGACGAATAGAACAAACAGCAATGACACCATCGGGAACAGGGGTGCGCTAAGTTCGTCGATCGTCAAGAAATTCCAACCCATGCGGCCAACGGAACTTTCTCGAATTGAAAATTCACACCATGCGAGAAACGCCGCGATCCATGCCAACACTGTTACGACCAAGCAATGTTGTCTGGCTTGATCTCGTCGATGAATGTGCCGAACCCAAATCGATCCCAAAAGCGGAATCAAGATCGCCAATTCCAGCCAAGGTAAATTGGGGACGAACATCAAAGCTCCTCGATTCCATCCCCATGGGACTGCGATCGATCCGACTCGCGTGAAGGCTGACCCGAAAGGAAATCGGTCCATCGCTTCTCCACCATGTCGCATCGCCGGAAGAACCCGACAAAGGGACGAACGATCCAACCATCAATCAGGTGATCCAAGTAGCCCCGTTCGAGCCCCCAGCGGTAGAGCGCCGTGGAAACCTTGGTCGGAAGAAATATCTCGAGCCGTTGAACTGAGTTCGAAATTCGCGTGCCGATTGCGTTCTCCCAGCCGTGATAATCGCGCAGCAGAGTCGGCGCTCGCAGCAATTGCAACGTTCGCAAGAAAGCGTGCCCGACAATATGGCCCAGGGCCAGGTAACGAAATCCCAAGCCGATTTCGGCGACAATCAGGCCAACTTGAGCCAGCGACGCCAAGGCCAGCGCACTTTTGATGTCGGATTGCACGCGTCCAGAAATCGTCGCGAATGTCGCCGTGCCCAATCCGAGGACAATCAATGAAACGGAAAGCCACCAAGCTTGATTCAAGACGGGACTAATGCGCAACAACAAATACGCACCCAAGTGCACGGACAACGCGCCGTAAAACACCGCCCCAGATGGTGTAGGCCCTTCCATGGCGCGCGGCAGCCAACCAGAAAATGGAATCAGCGCCGATTTTCCGGCGGCCGCGACAATTAGCATCAGACCAACAAACGAAGCTTGCCCCATCGTCAAGCCGCTTTCGCCATTCGGCCAACCTGCACTACCCGTCAAGTTCGCGAATTCGCCTTCCGCCCTCAGTTCATGCAAGACGACGGCCGCGATTAGAAACGCTGCGTCCGAGATTCGGTAAACGGACCAAACGCGCAAACCGTTTTCGACGGGAGCGACTCGCTCATGAAAAAATGCGACGAGCAACGCCGAAGACAATCCGACCAATTCCCAACCGAGGAATAATGATTCAATGGTGGCGGCAAAAACAGCCAGCGTCATTCCCAGCAGAAACATCGCAAACAGCAGGAAAAATCGATGAAATCCCGGTTCGCGGTGCATATAGTTAGACGCAAATATCCCAATCACGCCGCACAAAATAAACGTAAGTATTCCAAACGTCAGGGACAATACATCGAACACAAACTCCAACCGGAAGTGGAAATGACATTGCGCCGAATCCAAAACTACCCAGTTGCCAATGATTAGATTCAATGGCAACGCCAGTTGATTCGATCCCGTGACCGTCAGTCCGATCAGGGAAATGAATCCAACCGCAATCGCGATCTTAGTTAGCCGAACTACCCAAGCCTCGCTGACACGTAGACCGAAAAGCATTGGTAAGGCGATTGCAGTGAACAGCCCAACCGGTGCCAGCAGTACGATCGATCCCAAGGTAAACGTTACGGAATCCATAGACATTCGTCACGCTTTAGAGGATCGCGGGATTGGGCGATACGGCAGGCGAAATCTGTGACAAGCCCAAATTGCCGCGCCATCCTCGATACCATTGCAGTGACGAAGCGACTTGCGGAAGCGACTTGCGCTCGACCTGATGGCGAACAAACCGTTGGTTACTTAAGACGTGGATTTCGGCAGATTCGGGATCTAGCGTTACCAACTGCACCCAGCCGTTTTCGGCGAGTTGTCGAATGGCCGGGTTGCGTTCCATGATTCCCAAAAATGCCAAGGGCGTGGTTTCTACAACGACCAGCAATCGAATCGGGTCGTGAATATCGGTCATTTGGGCCGACAAACCAGTTCGCAAATCGCTGGCAGCGCCATCCATTACTCCAACCAGCGACGTCACGTTATGAGGTAATTTGGACCCACAACCAAACCCCGCGACGTCAACACGCGAAAAATAATACTCCAAGTTTATGCCAGCGCAGACTGGAATAACCGCTTGGAGAATTCTGGTTAGGATGGCGGATTCCACCTCGTCTTGGCTTGGGTCGTACGAGACTAGAAAGCATCGACGGTCCAAATACAAACCGCGAGTCCTTGAACGACGTCCGACGAAGCAAACCGCATTGGTTGCATGATTGTATTCTGGCCGAGTCTGCGATAAGTCCTCCGCCCGCTCGTCAACGTGCTTGATCGCTTCAGCGAGCTCGAGAGACATCTTAGACGATTCAAATCTTCGGCATCGCTCATGAGCATTTCGAGTTAGTGCCGCTCGAATGGTTACTTCAATCGCGTCAAATTCGTTCTGATGCGATTGAGGCACTTGATCCCGATTTAAAATTTCGATCCGATCTTTACA
>JANMEB010000226.1:0-2612 GCA_031376585.1 Planctomycetota bacterium
GTACAATCGCCGTGACTCCGTTGGGGATGTTTTTCGCCGATACCGCAGCGGGTTTGCTGGCCTGGGGCCAGGTGAAATTCCAGAGATGTCAACAAATCATCGCTGGATTCACTCCGCTGCCGGAAGTCACTTTCTACGGCAGAAGGTCGAACGACGCCAGTTATCATCGCATGGGATAGGAAAAGTGCGCCGAACCAACGGCTGAAGCTGACCGGGGCCGCCATCCTGGTTTTCCAAGCTTCAATGTCCTTGTAGGCTGCCCCGGCAGCTTATCCTTATCGTTCTGAGCATATGAAACCACTCTTGGCCATTTTTTTTGCGTTGCTGGTCGGTTGTTCTAACGGGTGATCGCCGGAACCGTCGTTGCCAGAGAATAACGCGTCTAAGGTGCCAAAATACTTCGCTCGAAATCGGTGCACCGCAACTTATCGGCAAGGTAATAACCATCGAGTTGGGCAACGGCGTGAAAATGGAATTCGTCCGCATCCCGAAAGGGACGTTCAAGATGGGTTCGCCGGTCGCTGAATAGGGCCGCCAAGACGACAAATTCCAACACGACGTGGAAATGCAAATACGCGGTCACTCAGGGACAATACAAGGCGATCATGGGTAAAAACCCGAGCGGGTACAGTGCCGCAGGCGGAGATAACGACAAAGTGCAGGAACCGCGAAGCCAACCACATTGCTATTATCCCTTCGCTTTTTTCGTCACGAAGAGGCAGAAGCCAATGGCAGTGAAAAGGAAAAAGTAGCCAATCGCCATGACATGAATATCGACGATTGGAATGGCTGCTTTTCCACGAGTATCGTCCTTCAGATAGTTCAGAATGCAATTTGCGTAAGGAATGACAAATCCGAATTTCCACGGAAGTGCCGCCAACGCCGCTACCCATGCCAGGAATCCAACGCCGATCGGAACGAGGAAGTTCTTGAAACGTAAACTAATCATATATTGGGCTGCAACAATCGGCAGACAATCGACGATGTACAGCAGGTCTTCTTTGAGAAATTCCCAATACGGGATCGGCGTCGTCGGATAGGGCACTCCGCTTACGAGCGCGTACGGAACGACGGCGGACAGGTAGATGGCGATATTGAACAGTACGAAAAACTCAGCCATCATCAGGATGACGACCGCGAGCTTGGAAAAGTAAATCGTCGCCAGGCTGATCGGCAAGGCGTGAACTTGCTTCCACGCATTGTTTTTAAATTCGAGTTGAGTGATGAGGCTTGTGGCTAGGATCGCGCCCATCGGCAGAAAAAAGATCGCCACTGATTCCCACAAATTCTTCCAATGTTGCGTCCAGAAGTCATCCGCCGAGTAGATCTGCGACAACCCGTCGTGGTTCACCAGTCTTGCGACGATCACGATGGCTGGCGTGAAGAAGCTGCCCACGACGACCAGCCACGACGCAAGACTCCGCTTTTTCTTGAGCCACTCGCCTTGGAATGCATGTATGAATGCGCCGCTCATGGTGCTCGCTCCCCAACAAGACCCATGAAGATCGTTTCCAAGTCGTTCCTGACCGCGCGAATTTCGTGCACGTCCAATCCGCCGTCAATCAAAAGTCGATTGACGTGCGCGATGTGCTCGTTCGACATCGCCGGCAACACGATGCTTCCGTCAGACAACCGGGCCGTCGGCACATGCTCGGCCAGGATTTTCAGCGCCTTTTCGTCGTCGTTAGTACCAATGCAAACCGAAAGTACCTGGTGCTGTTTACTTTTGAGATCATTCATCGTCCCTTGAAATACCATGTGGCCACGATGGATGATTCCTACGTGGGTCACTAGTTTTTCGATCTCGGCCAACAAGTGACTCGATATGACGATCGTGACGCCATGCTCGCTGTTCAGCTTGGACAGTAGTCCGCGCATCTCAATGATCCCGTTGGGATCCAAGCCATTTGTCGGTTCGTCGAGAATCAACAGTGCTGGGCTGTGAAGCAGCGCTACGGCAATGCTCAATCGCTGTTTCATTCCGAGCGAAAATTGCCCGACTTTTTTCCTCCCGGTGTCTGGCAATCCGACGAGAGCCAGCACCTCTGCGATGCGACCTTTCGGACAACGGTAAACCTTCTGCAAGACAGTCAGGTTTTCCCCGGCGGTGAGGTGATCGTATAACGACGGACTTTCGATCAAGGATCCCACGTTTCTGAGGATTTCAATCCGGTTCGCGTCGAATCTTTTTTGGAAAATCGAGATGGTCCCTTGCTGTGTCTTCAGCAGGCCCAGGATCAGCCGCAGGGTGGTGGTTTTTCCTGCACCGTTTGGGCCCAAGAACCCATAGATGCTGCCTTGCGGCACCTGGAGATTAATGCCCTTCAGGACGATGTCGACCTTGGAAAACCGGTGGCTGAGGTCCGTCGTTTCCAGGCAGTACATGGATCTCATCCCATTGGTTCGGCGATTCGCGCAGAAATGACATCAATCTAGATTGGTCTCCAACGATTATCGACGAAGGCAAGCGGCGCAAAATCGGTCGGACATTAACTCGTTGGACGACAAAGTAGCGGGAGAGTCTGTGCAACACTAACACGGCTAAACATCAAGGTCAAACTTGTTACTGAAGCGCGGGGTGCCCGAGTATATTAACAGCCACTACGGGCCGG
>JANMEB010000230.1:0-3934 GCA_031376585.1 Planctomycetota bacterium
GCGCTGAACCATCGGCTGTAGCATACGAATAAAATCCGCGACCCGACTTGCGCCCCTTCCAACCGGCTTTGTTCATTGCGTGCAGCAGCAACGAAGGCTCGGTTGGCGTGGTCAATCGCGGAATCAAATACGTGCCGGCAGAAGACAGCGTGTCCAAGCCTATGGCGTCCATGAACTCCAACGGCCCCATCGCGAAACCAAATTCTCGCATCGCATTTTCGATCGACGACAACGAACAGCCTTGGGTCAGCAGATGACCCGCTTCGTTAAACATCGGGCAGAGCAGACGGTTGATAATAAACCCCGGCGCGTCACCCACCGGCAGCGGAATTTTTCCGCACGACCGAACCCATTCACAAACGGCAGCCATTGTCTCCGTCGAAGTCTGCGGCCCGCGAACGACTTCGACGAGGCGGCGAATTTTGGCCGGGTAACAAAAATGCAAACCACAAAACTGTTCCGGTCGGCGCAGGTTAGCTGCTATTTCGCCAATGCTAATTACGGATGTATTTGAGGAGAGAATTGCTGTTGAAGCCACGTGCGATTCGATCTCGCCCAACACTTGACGCTTGGCGGACAAGTCTTCGACGATCGATTCGATCACTAACTGGCAAGCTGACAAGTCGGCGATTTGATTGGCGGCCTGAGCGGATACGACCACATTGGGACGCGAGTTGCATTGTTCCATGACTTTGCCGACACGCATCGCATCCACATCGAAAATTGTGATTGGTTGTTGCACTGGGCAAATTTGGGCTATGTCGCCACCCATCACGCCTGCCCCCACGATTCCTATAGCGTGAATGGTTGTGGGAGTGGCGGTCGAAAATCGCCCCAGCTTTTTAGTTCGCTCGTTGAGAAAAAACGTGTTCAGCAATCCCGCGCAAGGCTCCGAGCCGTAAACTTTGGCCATGGCCAAGGCTTCCTTCTCACAAGCGAGTTCGAAAGGATCGCTCGCCGAATCGAGCATGTGATTCAGGGCAACCAGCGGCGCATGCGGATGCAATTCGCGATTCGATTCAATCGCTGCCGTGAAAGTGGTCGTCAAGCCTGAAACATCAAAGTTCGGTTTGATGGCTTGAAGGCGTTGTTGACGACGGGCCAAATACGATTGGTTGGCCGAAATTTCGCGGACGATGTTGGCTGCAGCTTCAATCAGCGTGTCCGATTCCGCCAAAGCGTCAACCAAGCCGAAGGCGAGCGACTGTTCGGCAGTTATGAGGCGACCGGTCGTCACTAAATCAATCGCGGATGAAAAACCGATCAAGCGAGACGTGCGCACCGTCCCAGCCCAACCGGGGATCAACCCCAATTTGACTTCGGGCAGACCCAGGAGCGTCTTGCGATCTTTACTCGCGACTCGCGCATCACACGCCAGCGCGAATTCTAGACCGCCACCGACGCAAACGCCGTGAATCGCTGCGACCACAACGCACGGCAAATTCGCGAGTCGATTGAAAAAGCTTTGACCGCGACGACAAAATTCAATAATCTGTTGCTGGCTCCAATCGAGCGTATTCGAAATGGCCACAAGGTCCGCGCCGGCGATGTAGATGCCGGGTTTGGCAGACGAGATCACAACGCCTAGACTTGGTGGCGAACTCTCCAGTCGTCGGAGCAGTTCGGCGAGTTCCGTGAACAGTTCAGTCGTGAAAACATTGGCCGATTTGTTCGGCATGTCCAGAACGACATGCTCAATTCCCGGAGCGACGATGGAAGTTTGTATGGCTTTGGGTTTGACGTTCATACGACATTATTCAAATTAGTTTGCCAACATTCGAAAGCAGTGTGACCCATGAATTTTCGCCCAGGCTGGGTTTTTTTTGGTTATTTATTCTGCGGTTTGCTGGCGCTGGCTTCATGCCAAAACGACTCGCAAATTGCCCAACCGCCGATTATTTCGAGTAAGCCGATCGAATTGCAAATCGACTTTAATGGCCACGGCGAAAACAAACAATTCCCTGTGTCTTGGAGTAATGGCGTAACCGCATTTAGTTGCTTGAAACAGCTTGAAGCTTCCGGAAAACTTACGGTTGACAGCAAAGGGAGCGGTAGTCAAACACTATTGACCGCAATTGATGGACTTGAGAATCGGTGGTCCGCAGGGGACAATTGGGTTTTCACGGTTAACGATCGTTTGGGAGATCGCAGTAGCGCGGTGTTCGATTTACGACCTGGTGATCGACTGATTTGGCGGTTCGGCAAATACAAGCCCGATTGAGAAGGATTGAATTGATGAACAAACCAACTTTGCGACGCGACATGGTCATGTTTTGCGCGTTGGCCATTTTTGGGATTGTCTGTGCGGCGTGGATCGACATTCACAACGTTAAGCCAATTGCGGCGGTTGCCTTATTCGGCGGCGTCTTGTTTGGCCGAAAGATTTTTGCGGTCGCTTGTCCGTTACTATTGCTTTGGGTAACTGTTTTCGGAACAGCGTCGGCGACTTGGCCGGTTCAGTTAGCGGTTGCGGGGGGACTGTTATTCGGAGCATTGGCCGGAAGATTCATCCGAGACGAAGTGCGACGTGACATCTGCGGAAGGGCGGTTCTTTCACCCGCAATAAAATTGGCCACCGCAAGCATTCTGAGTTCACTCATCTTTTTTTTCGTATCGAATTTTGGCTGGTGGGCATTCACCGGCTTTTATCCGTCGACGCCTGCCGGATTGATTGGTTGTTTGCTTTCTGGAATTCCGTTTTTGGCAAACACGGTCTTGGGAGACCTTTGTTTTAACGCAGTGCTTTTCGGCGCAGCGGGCTGTTTTGTATTCCAGCCAATCAAATCGCCGATTTGGATGGCGTTCAAAGCCGCTCCTTTGCGCAACTGATCGCCGCTGAGAAATAAGCACCAGCGATTCGTTCGGCCATCTCCACTCAGCAGCGCGGCAGGATCCGGACGAAAGCGTCCAACAAGTATTTCGTCCTGTCCCGTTGCGGCCAAAGGCGTCGGAAAGACTCCTTGCTCGCGATTATCGATCATGCGGAGTCCCGGTGCGCCGGCGTAGGCGGCATGCACTTCGGCCAAATTCGCCGAGGCGGCGAGCGTAACAGTTACGGCTTGACTGTGAGCGCGAAAAACAGGAACGCGAACGCAAGTTGGTGTGACGGCCAATTCCGGATCGGAAAATATTCGGCGAGCCTCACCAATCATCTTTTGTTCCTCGCCGTTTAGTCCAGTGTCCGGATCGACCGCAGATTCGTGATTGAACACGTTGAACGCGCACGGTTCTGGAAACACAGAACACGCCTTTGGCTGGCCGGACAAATGAGCTTCCGCCTGGTCGCGCAGCTCTTCGATGGCTGGCAGTCCCGCGCCTGAAACTGCTTGGTACGTACAGACGTCGATTGCTTTCAGTCCGAAGCGTTGCCGAAGCGGATTCACTGCGACGAGCAAGAGAATTGTCGAACAATTCGGGTTTGCAATTAATCGGGGCGCTGAATTAAGCTCCAACAGTTCGGAGCCATTGACTTCGGGAATGACAAGGGGCACGTCTGCATGGTGTCGAAAGCACGATGAGTTGTCGATCACCGTCGCACCAGCTTCAACAGCATGGGGCAACCAAGTTCGAGCCACTTCAGCGCTTGCCGCCGACAGAACCAACCCGACGTCATGAAAAACCTCGCGACTCAGCCGCATTACTGAAAGCCGTTGTTCGCAATAATCGATTTCACGGCCGGCGGAAGTCTCCGATGCAACCAGCCGCAAGCGGTTTGCCGGCCAGCGGCGTTCCGCAAGAATCCGCAGCATTTCTTGACCCACAGCGCCTGTTGCACCAAGTATCAAAATTGACGCCTGTTGTTGAGAATTCGTCATGTTCTCACCTGTTCCACAAGCAGTGGCTCTCGAGTGCAGATTTGGAATGGCGTTGACGCAAGCGGTTGTGCAGCCAAGTCGAACATGTCTGCCATTACAGCTTCGTTAGTTGGCCATCG
>JANMEB010000239.1:0-13519 GCA_031376585.1 Planctomycetota bacterium
CTTGTCCGCGCTGAGCCTTGATGGATCATCCATAACGGATGCGGGCGTTGAATGTCTGGTTCGTAAGAATCCTTTGCTCAAGTACTTGCATTTCGGAGGCGCAAAGTCGATAACACCGAAATCTATTGCTGTACTTGGGAACCTAAAGGAACTCAAGTATCTTTACGTCGGGCACACGGAACTCGCTACTGAAAAATGGTTTCGGGAGCTTGAGAAAGCGTTACCAAGTTGCAAACTTGAACGTGGCAATTAGGCGAAAACGCGGCCGTTTGACGTGTGGTCAAAATAATCAGTCAAGGGTTTGGAATGGAATTTTCCGATAGGAAACAGCGGCCGCGAGTCGAAAAGAAACAAAACCAAAAAACAAAAATGAATAGGCATAATATCCAGGGAGGATTGGTGTCGTGTCGAGCAGCCTCGGCCCCAATTCTCCCGCGAAGAATTTTTTTTGAACCGCGACGCCCTAGTGTGCTGTTTTCGCATCGCCGTTCCTACTCAAAACCGTGGGCTGGCGCCCAGCGGCTGATATTTCGAGATACAGCCTCGGCCGTAACCACAGATCGGTGCTCCATATCTCGTTAAGCTCACGCAAACGCGCACTACCGGAAGAAGAAAACGGTTCGGAGGAGGCGGAGCATTCGCCAGCCGACGGAGGCTTGTCCGACGCGGATTTTGGCGTTGCCACGGAAGCCGGGTGTTAAATCTAATGCTAAGTCGTGAAGCGGCACGGTGGCTTCGAAATACGTGAGTTGCGGGGTTTCCGCACCGGACGCAGATGGCGTGCCGCCGACAGGACCGCCGTGCGTTGTCGATAATTCTGGCGGCAGGGCGCCAAGTTGATTTCTTGAAACGTTTTCAACCAAGCCGTTGAGTCGACGATAGCGGAATTCATCCAAAATCAATTGCACTTTCTGGCCCGGCTGGATGAATTGAATGTCGCTTTGTTCGAGCAACAAGACGGCTTTCATCCGTTTGGGTTCGCCGATAATGCAAACGAGCGTTTGCATCGGCAGGAGAGCGCCGAGATTTTCTGTGTCCAAGGGGGTGCGCGACCAAGCGACCTGATGCATTCCACTTTCTGGGCCGGGTGAATCGGGGGGCGGAAACACGACGCCAGCGGTGTTGGCTTTAACCGTCAGGCGAGCAAGATTCTGTTCGGCAAGTTCAATTTCATGCTTGACGGATATCAGCTTGGCATTCAATTCGCCGATCTGGCGAGCTTCTTCGGTGGACGTCCGGGCGGCGTTTTCACGCGATTCAATTTGGCGTTTCAACGACTCGCGTTGTCCTTTGAGCTGTTCGATGTCCAATTCAAGTTGCGGATCGCTCAACTCCACCAGCAACCGACCAGCCTCGACACGCGCTCCCGGCGCCACATTAATCTTCCGCAAGTTTCCAGGAACCGTAACGTAAACATATTCGGCTTGGTCGGGGCGAACGACGAGCGGTGCGTACACGTAATGCGGTAACGGAATGCATGCGATCGCGGCCAACACGATTAGTCCAACGACCGCAGATGCCAAGAGTCTCGGTTTTTTCACTTGACGCCACCTCCCGGGTGCTTTGAAAAACTTTGTCAACTTGTACGCCGGAACAACGATCATCCCGATCAGCGACATGCCGATCATCGTGTATCCAAGAATTTCCAATCCGTAAGGTTTGAATATCTTGGTGAGAAACCACATGATGGAAAAATAGACGAACCAGCGATACGCAAACGACGACACGCTATACAGAGCGAACATCGATTGATTGCGCTCGGGCAAAAAACGACTTGGAACGGGGTCCATGCCCAAACAGATTGTGCGCAGCCGATTGATGAGCGACAGTTGCGATTTTTGCGACAAGTTCGGAATTTCAAGCAAGTCCGACAGCATGTAATAACCGTCGTACCGCAGCAGCGGATTCGCATTGAACATCACCGTGCTGACCGAACACAAAAAGACAATATTCAGTGTCAGATGGTGCAGCCAACCCGGTTGGGTATACCACCAAATCCAAGTGCAAATGCCGGCCAAGATTAACTCAACGTACATCCCGGCCGCGCCGATTGCGATGCGATGCCATTTGTTCGGCAGAACCCACGAGTCGGACGTGTTGCAATACATGGCCGGCGTGAGCACGAGCAGCATGAACCCGATTTCGTGGCATTCGCCGCCAAAGTGTTTGCACATCATCCCGTGTCCCATTTCGTGGAAGGACTTGGTGAAGACGAGAATGCCACCCATCATGAGCATGTTTTGAAAGCCAAAGAACTGGTAAAACTCTGGCAGGCGACGTTGGACTTCATCGAGATTTCGCAGCACGAGCAGAGCGGCTGAGGCACAAAGCAGTCCCACGCAGGTCACGAACGCTCGGCTAAAGGCCCAACGGATCTTGGGATAAAGCCACGTCAAGAATTGATCTGGATCAACGCCGGGAAATCGCCAGGCCAGAACGCTTGTGAAAACGCGCAGCCATTTCTGACGAACTTCCTTGCTGTTGCGTTTGAGAAGCGGCGCGGCTTGATGTGCTGCGTCGGAAATCAGTAGGCCTTGTTGATGAAACTGGCCCACCAATCGTTGAACGTCGTCCATGCGAAAAAGACGATCGGGAAACTGTTGGTCGAGCAGTTGCTTGAGTTGACGGACGCTAATCGGCTGGCCAAGTGCTTGAAGCGCGGCGTATTCCGGCTCCAGTAAGCGAAAATATTTCATCGCCAGCGGATCTTTAACGACCCAACAGCGCTGACCCTGAAAGAAGCTTTCCTGCATGAACAGATCGGGCCGGAGGCGCAGCGCCAGCGGACGTTGGTCGGATGTAATCTGCGACAAGTCTTGAAACGACATGGCCCAATCGGCGAGTTACCACAGCCGGAAAAAGATCTTGGATTGGACAAATTCGAATATGTCGTGCAGCCAGACGTAGCCGATAGGTCGATAGCCGCAATGAATCTTCGCCAACACGCCGGAGCGGGCTTGTTTGAGGTCCAGGCCCTCATGGTCAAAAGCCACGTCAACCCGAATCGTCTGCCCGTCGACTGAGTCATTTTGAGTTGATTTGGCAATCGATTTTACATTCCCCTCCCAAGAAACATTGGGGTCGGCAGCCAGCACGAAAGTCACGGGCAGTTCGGGGCCATCCGCGGACTGAGCCCGGAAAATGTGCCCGATGCGCTTGTCAGGAAGCTTCAATTCCAATTCCCACGCGCCGTTCACATCGGCGACTTCGATGAGCAATTCCCCACGCTGAATCGGCTTGCCGGCAAGTTGTTGGCGGACGTCCCATGATAAAACTTGTCCGGCGATTGGGCTTTGGACATGTAATAACTTGATTTGCGAATCGATATTTTCGAGCTGTTGCCGTTCACTATCGAGCGACGCTTGCAACGAACTTTGGTCTAAATCGGCGTCGTTCTCGCGCTGCCCATTCTCGGCTCCGCGCGGTCGGTCCAAGAGTTTGGAATTCATCGACGCCAGTCGTTTCTCTAGCGGCTCGAGCCGTCCCACGACCTCTTGCCGCTGCCGCAACAATGTTTCGTTCTTGAGTTGCACCACGTTTTGACCGGCGGTAACCATTGACCCGTGGTCGACGAAAATTTGATCGACATCGCCATCGACTTGGGCAAATATGTTTTGTCGAAGTTTAGGCAGCAAGATTCCGTTGCAGGAAATTCTGAATGGAGCGGGTACCAACGTTAATACCAAGCCAATCGTCAACAGGCTTGCCAGGACCAACGTCGTCCAGCGTGCGTTTCTGGCAGCCAATACCACACGCGACTTACCCAAGGCATTCCACAATGGAAAAAGGAACATCGACCGATGCTGAATCGAGTTGCGAAGCGCGGATCCGGCGTGTCGACCGACCAGTTGGATGGTGGTCGATAATTCCTCGCGAGTCCATTGTGCGTCGAATTTTTCGACGATTAGTCCCGCGATCCATTTGGCGTTTTTCTTTGCGGCATCGGGATCGTCTCCGCCGCCTTCGTTTTGATCGGAAACGGGCACCACGATCAAGCTGCGCACGGTGGATGACGTCAGGTATTCATTCAGCGGATGTTCGATTTCATTCGGCAAGGCTTGGTCATCGGGCCGGGGAAACCAAAAAGTCTCTCCCAACGGAAGGACCGCATTGACCAGCCGATGCAAAAGCTGAATCGTCGTCGATCGGCGGTTTACGGACGGTTGTCCACTGATCGCCTGGACCCGGGCGCGCCCCCGATGCCAACGCACGACGCTGACTCGATCGGCGTCGAGAAAACGACGAGTTTCATTCGCGATCCGCGACATCGTCGCTTTCGTGTCCAGTCCTTGATGAAGCTGCAACACATATTGCTCAACTTCATCTGCAGAACGAGTTCGAGAGCGCGGCGGCACCGCTGGCATCGCGGTGGCGGGCTGAAGTATCGATGGCGATGCCAATGGTGTTGTCGATAGGGCAGGCTGGGCAGGAGCTGCCGGAGCAGATGTCGGATGAAAGGCCCTGGCAGTAAAGGTTGGTGCCGGAGTCGCCGAATGTCCGTTTGAATATCCGCGCGCGACTTGGCAAAACTCTTGCAAACAATACAGCCATTCCTTAAAGTCTGTTTCGGTGCCGTCGGGACGTAGAAACAACTCGATCAATTCAATCTCGCCGTCCCGTTGGATGGGACCAAGTGCGATCACCGGCAAATTGTCAGGTGCTTCGGTGCGCGGTGGGATCAAGATCGGCTGATTGCGCTTGAGGGCCGCTTCTAAAAGGGCGGTGTGCTTTTGGTGCTGAATCGACGACCGCAGATTCGGGCCGGGCTGAGCTTGATGTTCGGCCAGCAGTCGGAACGGCGATTGCGAACAACTCCAGACCAATCCCGCTTCGGCCGAAGTGGCTTCACTTATTTGCCGGATCAAGTGATCATAAAACGTCTTGATGTCGACGCGACCACTTGCCAGCCGTTTCAGTTCCTCGAGTTGTTGCTGCATAAATTGTCTTGTCGTTGCAAATAGTCAGTTTGGCAGCGAGGAAGCGTGAAAACTATCGCCGCAGTCACCGATCCTTGGCCCAATCCGCACAATGGACGCTGGGAAAACTTGATTCTCGAACAATAATGTCCTAGGACGACTTATTGTCGGAGTACCGAATTCAACCGGATGTTTATTATAGACCCTGAGGTGCCCGAACTTGTGCCGCGGCGGGTTCGCGAGCCAAAAAACGCCCAACTTCCTGCGAACCAACCTACCAACAGCCGTTTTCCTCGATGCAATCGAAACAATCATCATCGCAAATTCCTTGTTGACTCAAACTAGAAAACTGATTCGCGACATTCGCCGGCGAGCCGAAAAGCTTTCCGACATGCCCGATGAGCGGTTGCGCGAATTGGGGCTATCGCTAAGGTATCGAGCGTCAAGCGGAACTCCGTTGCGGAGGTTGATCCGCGAAGCGTTTCCGCTCGTGATCGACGCCGCCCGCCGTAGGATTCAACAAACGCATTTTGACGAACAAATTTTTGGCGGAATCCATTTATCGCGCAATCGAATCGTCGAAATGAAAACGGGCGAAGGCAAAACCCTCACCGCCACGCTGCCAGCGTTTCTTTATGGATTGACTGGGCGCGGAGTCCACATCGTGACGGTCAATGATTATTTGGCCAAGCGTGACAGCGAAACGATGGGACCGATTTACGAAATGTTGGGACTGACAGTAGGTGTGATTCAGACAGACCATTCGCCGCAGCAGCGAGTTGGCGCGTACCAGCGAGATATCACTTATGTCACGGCCAAGGAAATCGGGTTTGACTTTTTACGCGACCGGTTGGCCGGCGTCCGCGCCCGAGCGGCCCAAGTCGCTCCGGGTTCCCAACAAGTCCAGCGACCGTTCCACTACGCACTGGTCGATGAAGCCGACAGCATCTTAATCGACGAAGCCCGCACGCCGCTGATCATTGGCATGACCGATCCGTTGGGCGAAGAGTTGCAACGAGCTTGTTATCGATGGTCTACGGATTTCGCGTCCAAGTTCGTCGAGGACGAAGACTTTAAATACGAGCACGACAAACGACAGATCAAACTCACGTCAGCCGGTTGGAAAACATTACGCGACTTGCCGCAAAATTCGGCCACTCGTTCGATTGGAATTCGAGCTTTGCAAGAGTACATCGAGACGGCCATCAAGGCCCGCCGCGATTTTCACTTGGACAAACATTACGCGATCGTCGACAATAAGGTCGTCATCATCGACGAATTTACGGGACGGCCAGCCGAAGGCCGACAATGGCAAAAAGGATTGCACCAAGCCATCGAGTCGAAGGAAAACGTCGATGTCACTTCGGCCACGCGCCAAGCCGCAACCATCACCGTCCAAGCGCTGTTCAAACTTTATCCGCATTTTTCGGGAATGACGGGCACCGCGTGGACTTCGCGCAAAGAATTTCGCAAAGTCTATCGGCGTCGCGTGAGCCGGATTCCGACCCACCGCCCCGTACGACGCACGGCTTGTCCAACTCAAATTTACCCAAATATCAACGCGAAATTTGCGGCAGTTGTCGCCGAAACGAAACAGCTTGTCGCCCAAAATCGGCCGGTTCTAATTGGTACGCGCTCCGTCGACAAATCGGAGCGACTGTCGGCAATGTTGCGCGAGCAGAATGTTGCCCACGAAGTCCTCAACGCGAGGTACTTGGACAAAGAAGCCAAAATAGTCGAAGACGCAGGACTACCAGGCCGCGTCACCGTTGCGACGAATATGGCTGGCCGCGGCACGGATATCAAACTGTACAACAACGTGAGCGAGGTCGGCGGCTTGCACGTCATCTTGACCGAGGTTCACGAAGCCGCCCGGATCGATTGGCAGCTAATCGGACGCGGTTCGCGACAAGGCGATCCGGGAAGCTTTCGCATTTACGTTTCGCTCGACGACGAAATCTTGTTGCTCGGCTTGGGCCCAAAACGATCTAAGAAAATTGGCCGCTGGTCCGAAGGCGTGACCAAGGTAACTTCTCGTGCGTGGCGCTGGTTCCGACGAGCCCAGAAAAAGCTCGAACGGCGATACCTCGTCGATCGCATGGTCCTGATGGAGCACGATAAACAGCGCCGCCAATTATATTTTGACACGGGCCAAGACCCCTATTTGGACATTGCCGAATAACGAACGTCATTGGAAATGGATCTCTTGTCCGCCGTCGGCGAAAGAGAGTAGGTCTCCGCGGTCGACTCGCCGCTGCGAGGTGAGAGGATATTTCGCGTACTTAGATTTGGTTTGCACCGCCGCCTAATGATCATCCGAACGATCTGCCCGATCAATCAGCCGATCGTAAATCCAAAATTCCAAGAAAATCATGATGATCGGCAGAAAAAATTGCAGCATTTGGCTCAGCCGCACATCGGTGGCCACAACGGGAATCGCCATCACGGCCAAAGTGACCAAATTGAAATTGACGATCAGCAAGACTATGCAAACGATCCCCAGCCACCCGATGTACAGATAACTCCAGGTCGTGTTGTTTGAATTCGCCATTTCTTCGTCCGAAGTCCTTAACGCGGGGGCAATGCATGGGCTTGGAGTTGTTCGAGATCGACGAATTCCAAAGCCAAAATTTGGGTAGCTTCTAGGACTACGCGAGGAGCACAACCCGCGTCGAATGCTTCTTTCCAACGGGCGACGCACAAGCACCAGCAATCGCCCGGTTCCAAACCAGGAAAGTCCAGCTCCGGGTTCGGAGTGCTCAAATCATTGCCTCGCTTTGCCGAGTACTGAAGAAATTCATCGGTCATTTCGGCGCAAATAACGTGAGCGCCGTCGTCGCCTTGCCCGGTTCGACACGTCCCATCGCGAAAGAACCCTGTTCGCGGCGACATACAGCAAATTTCTAATTCAGTACCCAAGACATTTTTCGGCATGGAATTTTTTCCTATTCGCGAGGTCTGTCGCCCATTTTCCTAGTCTTTGCGCCAACGGGGGACTGCCCCGCTGTCGACATCTGTTCAAGCACTGCTTGGTACTCGCCTTCGGCCAATGCGGCCCGAATCCAATGGGTCAACCAAGTGGACGATTTCGCCATCCGATATCTTAATCGAAACAACCACCGTTGGACGAAGGCTTCGCGCCGTAGTACGCGAGCCGTGCGGCTCGACCCAATTGCCGAGGAACCGAGCCGCCATCCTTGGCCAATAAAATACCGGCGGACAAAGTCCAGCGTCATACGCTGCGGAGGAATTAAATGTTCGACAGCCGCACTGGGCACCCAAAAGCCTCGATGGCCCGCCACCAGCAAACGGCGCATCAGATCCAATTCCTCGTCGCCGACCAGCGAATTTCCTTTTCGTCCCAAATGTTCATCAAACAGAAACTTGTGCTGGACGCTCGTTCGCACTGCGAAATTGGCACCGTACGGCAAGCGATCGACCGTGCATTCAAACGATTCTTGCCCCAATTCGCGAGCGGCAAAGCAGCCTTGGCAAACGTCCCAGTTTTTCACCAGCCAAGCTGGCCGCGCGCCAAGAAACTTGGGTCGAATCGGGCCGCCCCAAAATGATCCTTCCGGCGTCCGATCAATCAAGTCGCCGTATGCCCAAAGCCAATCAGGTGCGACTTCGACATCGTCGTCCGTCCAAACGATGACTTGCCCGATACAGTTTTCGATCGCTCGGTTGCGAGCGATGCTCAATCCTTGCCGCGGTTCTGAGACCAGTCGCAGCGGCAATTGACTTGCGAATTCGTGAACGACATCCAGCGTTTGATCCGAACTGTTATTGTCGACGACCACAATTTGCAAATGCCAATCGGTCGGCATGCGCAATAGACACAACGATGTCATCGTCCGACGCAACAGCTCGGCTCGATTCCAAGTGCAAATGGCAACGCTGAACTTCATTCATCAATCTGGAAGTGAAAATGGCGAAACGTGGTCAAGGAATTCGGCAGATGAAACACTTAAGGTAATCGGTTTGCGGACAAGTTGCCGACACGGGATGATCGGGCGAAGCCCCGCGTTGCTGCAAAATCTGAATTTCGCGGCCGGTTTTTTGAGCGACGCCGGAAATCATGTGACCAAAATCGTCGCGCGTCACCAAGCCCGAACAACTACAGGTCACCAAGTATCCGTTGGGTTCCAAGCACTCGACCGCCAAGCGATTCAGCCGGTGATAGGCTCGCAACGCATCCGTAATCGATCGCCGGCTACCGGCGAAACGAGGCGGGTCGAGCACGATCAGCCCGAACTTTCGCCCTTCTTTAGTCAACCGTTCCAACGTTTGGAAACAGTCGCCCACTTCGAATTGCGATTGTGTCGTCTCGTTTTCTATCGCGTGCTTCTTGGCCCAATCAATCGAGCGCTGACTGGAATCGATGCCAAGTACTTCACTCGCTCCCCCAAGTTTTGCACACGTCAGTGCGAATCCACCTGTGTAACAACACACGTCGAGAACGCTCCGGCCGCGACAAAGTTGTGCGGCTTGGAGCCGATTCTCGCGCTGATCCAAGTAATACCCGGTCTTCTGGCTTTCGACCAAATCCACCCAATACCGCATCCCGTTTTGTTGAATCAAAACCGGCTCCGCCGGTTGATGACCATAGGCACACTGTTCGCGAATCGTAATCTTTTCTGCGTCAGCGACGCGTTGGTCGACGCGCACCGAAATGGACAATGGGTCGAGTTTCTCCACAAGCCATGACAACACTTGAGGCAATCGAACTTCCATGGCGAGCGCCGTGATTTGAACTACGAGGTGAGCGGCATATTTGTCCACAATCAAACCGCTGCAACCGTCCGCTTCGCTAAACACAAGTCGCGCGGCGGAATCGCGATCGATCAATCCCAAATCGCGCCGCAACGTCAGCGCCGATTCGAATCGCCGCAGAAAGAAGTCATCGTTCAACTCCTCATCCGGTCGCCAGCTATACAAACGAACGCGGATGCGGCTTTCACCGTTGTAAATTCCCCGCGCCAGCCAACGTCCGTCGGCGAGTACCAAATTGACGACTGCGCCGTTTGCTGGACGTGTTGGGCTTGGCATCAACGACCGGTCGAGCACCCACGGATGCCGCGCCACAAACGTCCCGCGCTTTTCACGTCGCAGCACGATACTAGGTGCCTGACTCTCGATACTTGTCATATTCATCGTGCGAAGCGTTACCGCTTCCCCTTTTTGAAACCCTAGACGAGGGACTCGATTCGTTTCGCGAATTCGCCGATCGGATCCATTGAAAATCGTTCGCGGATATGGAGGCCAGCCAGTTTGCCGATTTCCTGCCAGCGCATTCGTTGTTGCCAGGCCCGTTCCATCGCTTCATCCAAAAGCTCGACGGTCGAAGATTTCGCGATAAATCCAGATTTACCGTCGTCGATGAGTTCACTGTTGCGGCCCGTGTCCGTAACGATCACCATTCGATTGCTGAGCATGGCTTCGACGACAACCAACGCTGCTCCTTCATACCGCGAGGGCAAAATCAATCCGTGATTTGTCGCCCATATGTTGTTCCGGTCGTGCATGAAACCTTCAATTTTGAGCTTGTCCTCAAGTCCATGCAAGCGAATCAAATCTTCCAACTGGCGGCGATTGCCTTGATCGTGCCCATAAAAGTGTATTTCGATCGGACGCTGCCGCCAGCGATCGGTACGCATCAAATCGATCAACAAGTCCTGACCTTTGGACTGAAAATGAATTCGCCCGACGCACGCCAAACGCATTACAGAATCGTCGATCGGCCACTCTGGCAAACAATCCAAACGGACGTTGAACGGATTGCAGACGATTTCCGCGTTGTTTAATCGAACCGCCAAATTCGTTTCAACCTTATGTCGATTTTCCTCCGACACGAAGAAAACTCGTTGGGCATTTTGGTACCAATTGCGATAGACATTGATGCGATCGGCATGGATGAAGGCCGAGTTGCTTGCACACTGCACATTGATCGCATAAGGAATATTAGTGGCTTGGCAGTGATCAGCGACAAGCATTTGATCGGGGTGATAGCCAATCGAAATTAAGACCGCATCGGGGCGGGACTGCTTGAGCCATGCAAGACCTTGGGCGTTGCGCGGAGTGACTGGTAACGAGCGCGGCGAAAGTAGCTGACGTGCTTCATGTACTTTTTTTTGCCAAAAAGGAGGCGGCTGTTCCCGCAACGTGATTCTGGCACCATGCTCTTGCAATTGCTGAAGCTGATACGACATTTTCGGCCACCATTTGAAATTCACTGAGATTTCGTGCCCGTTGTTTTGCAGTACGCGCGCGGCTTGGTACCACAGCTCTTCGCTGCCACCCCACGCCATCCCGGTCATGCACGAATAAATGCCAAATTTCACGCCGACAACTCCCTATCCCAATGATCAGCCGGAACGCGCTAGCGTCCGCTTAGCCCGGAAACCGTGGGCTAGCGCCCAGCGGCTGAATACCTCGTAAATCTTCAACCGCCGTCCGCCTCAGATACGATAATTCGAAAGCGCAAAGTCGTAAATTGACTTTAGTAACGGAAAGTCCTCGTAAAACCGCTTCCGCAAATGAGTTGGCGATGGTTCGTCGTAATCCGAAACATTGATGTGTGGCAACTCCAGTTTGGGCTTTCCCAAAACCTTCCCCAGCGATTCAATCGATTGCGGCATGTCCTCGAAGATTCCAATGTACACGAACCGCTTGGCTAATTTCTCACGATAATTGGTCGTATTGATGTCTTGCGGCAGATGATCGAAAAGCCAGTAGGGATAGTCGCGAACGTATTGCTCGACGGTCGGATAATGATCGCGGATATCGACTGCTTGACCGCGATAAAGAAATTCTCCAGCGAGGCTGCGCTTTTTGAAAAAAAAGTACATCGATACGACGATGTCAAACGGATCGCGCAGCACGCTAATGTATTGAGTCACTTCCGGATAATAGTAGGGTAGTCCGTAGCGGCGGTAATGATTGAAGTGCCCGTGAATGCAGCGGATATTAGGCAACCATTGCCCCCGCTCGTCTTGCGTGGAAATTTTGGGTAGTAAGATATCCTTCGTTTCGTCTTGATTGAGTTTGCAGTACGTGGTGCCGAACCATGCTCGCAGCAGGCGCACGAAGCTTGAACCGGCACATTTGGGAATGTGTGTGAAGATCAACGGCTGATCGGGGTCGTAAGTCCTCATTGGTTTCCTGAGCGGCGCGCCGTGGTCGCGCCGGAAAAACGGCGGGCCGCTGGCTTATTCAATAAATTCAATTTTCAATAATCCAACCAAATTGCAAATCCATTATTGAGCCGGTTCGTGCGTTGGAAAACCTGCAGGCACATCGATCTGCATCATCAACATACCCAGTCCGTGCGTTTTGCCTTGAGCGTCGGTTTTTAAGCTTTCGCTGCCCCCCCCGCCGAGCGAATCGTGCAGAATAAAGTTGAGTGCCAAAAGATTGGGGGCTTCGTACCGATCGACTTCGCCGAGGCAGATTTCCTTGAAGTGCGCCTTCACGCGCGCGGTCGTTAGCTCACGTTTGAGCAGTTCGAATGCTTCCGGCGAATAGGCGACAACGCCGACGTTGCTTCCGTCCCCTTTGTCACCCGACCGAGCATAAGCCAATTTGGAAAGTGGTACTTTCATGATTATTCCGTTTTATCGAGTCACTATCTGGTCTATTTATCAAGCTTGTTTTTTTCTTCCTTTGGCTCCGATTCCTTGTTCTCATCCTTCTCAGTTGCGCGAGTGAGAACCAAAGTCGGTTGTACTTCAATTTTGAAAGCTAAAGTATTATCATCGAGAAATTCCACAAATACCTCCTTGCTATCTCCATCGTCTCCAACTTTGAACATGAGTCGCATTTTCACCTGATCCTGGTCGATTTCTTCGATAACTTTCCAATCGCCTTCCATGCTTTGTGGTAGCGACTTATCCTCTTTTAATTCGGCTGGAATTTCAATCATCGCTTTTGCTTCACCCGTTTTCCTAAACTCGAAACAAATCTTGGGCAGTGAATCAAAATAATCCTCGGAGGACATTTCATCGTCACGGTGTTCCTTCGCGTATTCCTTGGATTTCTCCTTGTTGCTTTCCCACCGCCCGACAAATCGATCCTGGAAATCTGCTTGAGCTGCGTTAGATGACGATCCCAGCAATACGGAGAACGCGACCGTCGATAAGGCCAGAAAAACGCCACTAGACAACATAGCGATCCCCAATTCGTTGATTGATCATCAAACTTCTTCCACCGAAACGCGGCAGTGAACCTTGCTCTTGGATAGCAAAGCGGGCCAATAGCTGATGATCTCGGTTGCCTTAGGACGACCACCCGCAAAGCCGGTGACACCGGGCGGGCCGCTGGTGACAAGCGGCACGATCTCCATTCCTAACCGATCAAGTTTAGCTTGGTCGTTTCCCTTGGCTCCAATTCGCAACACGACTTCGGCCGGATCGATCGGCGCGGGAGCAATGCCGGCGTGGCAGACGTTGGTGCCGAGGATTTCAACAAACCGTTCTTCAGCCGAAAACGTGACTCCGTCAAGTGCAACGCGATCGAACACAATATCGGCGCATAGTTTCGCTTTTTCGACCGCATCGGGACCGGCAATGGTCAGTTGCCCAATGATCTTGAATCCGTTGAGATAC
>JANMEB010000256.1:0-4029 GCA_031376585.1 Planctomycetota bacterium
TATGACGCCCAGTGAATAGACGTCTGTTCGTGTATCAATATCGAGGTTGTTGTGTTCGGCTTGTTCGGGACTCATGTACAGCGGTGTCCCCAACATCATCCCTTGCGCCGTGCGGACGCATCCAAGACGGACGAGGCCACGGCCCGCAAGCGCGCCGAGACCATCAGTGAGTTCGTAACCACGTCGCTCAAGGCCAGCGACGCCCAGAACTCCGGCGGTGAGGGAGCGACGGCGGGCGCGGGCCAAGACATGACGATCCTCGCGGCGATGGACAACGCCATCGCGGACATCGACTCGGGCCGCTTCAAGGACGACCCGGAAACCGAGGCGGGACTGCGAGCCACGATCGGCATCATCCTTCGCAACAACGGGAAGTATGACAAGGCCAAGCCGCTGCTGGAGCAAGCCTTGGCGATGCGCGAGCGGCTGTTCAAGGGTGACGACCCGATCGTGGCCGATAGCCTGGGCAACGTGGCCGCGCTCTACCGGGCCCAAGGCCAGTTCACCCAGGCCGAGACGCTCTTCTTGCGGGCGCTGGCGATCCGTGAAAGGGCCCTGGGCAAGGACCATCGCGACGTGGCCAGCTGCCTGAAGAACCTGGCCTCGATCTCTCAGGCCCAGGGCAACTACGCCCAAGCCGAGCTGCTCTTTGTGCGGGCGCTGACGATCAGTGAAAAGGCCCTCGGCCCGGACGACCCCCAAGTGGCCTCCACCCTGAACGAACTGGCCGTTCTCCATATGATCCATGGCCAGTACACCCAGGCCGAGCCGCTCTTGACGCGGGCGCTGGCGATCCGTGAGAAAGCCTTCGGCCCGGATCACCCCGGCGTAGCCACCAGCCTGGACGGATTGGCCGGGCTCTATCTCTACCAGGGCAAGTACGCACAGGCCGAGCCGCTCTACAAGCGGGCGCTAGCGATCAGTGAGAAGGCCCTCGGCCCGGACCACCCCTACGTGGCCAACACCCTGAACAACCTGGCCCATCTCTGTTCCCGACAGGGCCAGTACGCTCAGGCCGAGTCGTTCTACACGCGGTCGCTGGCGATCCATGAAAAGGCCCTCGTCCCGGACCATCCTGACACGCTGACGACCAAGAACAACCTCGCCACGCTGTACGAGTCGCAAGGCAAACTCGACCAGTCGGCCTCCTTGTTCGAAGAAGTTCTCAAGGCACGACGAGCGAAACTCGGGCCGGTGCACCCTTACACGCTCTCCACCATGACGGGACTGGGCGCGCTCCACTGGTCGCAGGGAAAACTCAACAAGTCGGTGCCCCTGTTCGAAGAAGTTCTCAAGGCGCAAGAGGCGAAACTCGGGCGACAGCACCCGGACACGCTCACGACCGTGGGCAACCTGGGCGTGAACTACAAGGATGCGGGCCGGCTGACGGAGGCCATCCCATTGCTCGAAGAAGCGTACCGGGCCTCGAAGCAGCACCCGCGGTTGGCCTTTGTGGGCCCGCAACTCCTCGACGCCTACGCCAAGTCAGTCGACCCGGCCCAGCCCGGCGACACCGCCAGGGTTGTAGCCCTGATGCAGGAGATGGTCGAGTCCGCACGCGGCACGCTGCCCAAGGAGAGCCCCGACTTGGCCGGCAAACTCGCCGTGTTCAGCATGACGCTGCTCGCGCTCAAGGCGTGGGATGAGGCCGAGCCGATGATCCGCGAGGTGCTCACCATCCGCGACGCGAAGGCACCCGACGACTGGACGACCTTCAACACCAAGTCGATGCTCGGCGGGGCGCTGCTGGGACAAAAGAAATTCACCGAGGCCGAGCCACTGCTTCTCGACGGCTACCGGGGAATGAAGCAGCGCGAAGCAACAATCCCACCACAGGGTAAGGTCCGCATCCCCGAAGCCCTCGAACGCCTTGTTGAACTCTACAAATCGATCGACAAACCCGACGCGGCAGCAAAATGGCAGGCAGAACTCGACGCACGCCACGCAGTAAATGACGCTACCGCCGAGTCGAAAGAGAATGCCGAAACTACGTATTCGAAGGCAAACTCCATCGATGATAAAGCTGCTCCGACAACTGATCACTCGGGTGATTCGGAGTCCCTTGACTTAACTTCGACACAAGACCAAAAATCCGCCTCCGTCGACGAACTTGTTGCTAGAGCAAACGAAGCCTGGTCGGCCGGTCGTTATCAGGAAGCGTTTGAAACTGCAACCAAAATCTGCCAACTGGACCCGGACAACATTCGCTACCAGATGTTACTTGGCGACATCAGCTTTGCGGCAAGTAAGATCGACGAGTCAATCGCCGCCTACGATGCGGCGATTCGGATTGATCCGGACGTTGAGCCGCGGCTTTGGCAACGAGGACTAGCACTCTATTATGCCGATCGATATGCCGACGGAGTCAAACAGTTTGAGACCCATCAAACAGTCAATTCCCAGGACGTGGAAAACGCCGTCTGGCACCTGCTTTGTGCGGCCCGTGTATCGGACGTTGAACAGGCTCGCGAAAAACTGATCCCGATCACAAGTGATCCACGTGTTCCGATGGCCGCGATCTACGAAATGTTTGCCGGACGAATGACACCGGAGGACGTGTTGAAGGCTGCTCGCAAGACATCCGAGAGTGCGCCAGCCGATGGTGATGGGCACAAACTGCAACTGTACTATGCGTATCTCTACATCGGATTGCATCACGAAATGCTCGGCGAAAAAGAAGCGGCCCTTGAATCGCTGAAAAAGGCCGAAGGACAAAATCCGCTAGGCAAAACCAATTTCATGGGCCAAGTCGCACGAATTCACTTGGAACTTCGGAAAACAAAAGGCGAAACGAAATAGCTCGCCTGATGCGCCGGGCCAGCTCTACAACCTCGACACCGAACCCGGCGAGACGGTGAATCTCTATTTCAAACATCCAGAAATCGTCAACGAATTGAAGGCGCTGCTGCAAAGCAGCAAAGTTCAGGGACGTAGCGCTCCGCTGAAGTGACCGCGTTGGCATTGCCAACGCAAACACGTATTGCAGCCGATCGGATGATAATTCTTCTCGCGCTAGGCCGATTTCCGTTCTTTGCCCGACCCCTTGGATTCGTTTCGACACGAAAACGCAACAGCGGACGGATCTTATTCCGGGACCGTATAGATCCGGGTATCGGGGTGGTAGATTTTCCAGTCGAACCAATAATCCTTCATGGCGCCGACTTGGGATAGTTGTTTCCCCGCCAGCTTGCCGGATAATCCCGCTCCGCTAAAACTCCATCGTGTCGACGTTTCAGCATCCATGAATTGAGGGGGTTGAGTGTCAGCGATCATAGTGAATTTCAGATCTTGACCGTCCAATCGAGCGATAAATGCCCGGACTGATTTTTGATCTTCCCCCAACATCACCGCAATGGGCGTATTGCCCAAAGTTGCGACAGCCAACTTTGTTTTCTGCAATCGTGACATCGGAAACGCGATCGACTGGCCATTCCACTCCACGCCAACCACGAGGTCGCGGGGTTTCAATTGATCTACGGGATCGATGGGAACGACAACGGGCATCTTTTCATAATCGGCCTCCCAATCAATCGCTTCGTAACGGCCGCTGAATCGATCGTTGAACCGCAAGACTCTACCGTCAGGATGTTCACGTTTCCAGACCGCAAATGTCACTTCATCGGTGAGCACGTAAGTCAGCTTGTTTCCTTTCAAAGGCCCATGCAACGCCTGACCGGAAACTTGTTGCCACCAAGTGCCGGTTTGTTCATCGTGCATTATGAAGTTTTGATTGTTAATTCCCGATAAATGGAATTTCAAAGTTTGCCCCGCGACTTCGGCACCCCACACCAGACCGGTGTGACAGAGCGTTCAGTAGGTGGCCGTAATCGGCTTTCCACCAACCACATCATTCACGATGTGATGATAAGCCATCAGCCGCACGGGATAAGCAACCGCTTCGCCATTTATTTCGATGGCCATGACCATCTCCCGGTCATCCATAAAATCCGCTTCCGAAGCGGCGACATACTCCGCAATTAGGAGAGGATTGAACATCCATTCAAAATGATTCTGGCGAGAAAACCAGGT
>JANMEB010000292.1:0-7262 GCA_031376585.1 Planctomycetota bacterium
CGCCAGCGGCGATTTGCGCTGGTCCCGTCCGTCTCGCGGCGGAAGTTACAGTTCGCCGCATGGATTGACGCTTGACGGAGTTTCGCAGGTCCTGTTAATGGACGGAGCAGGTGCTTCTAGCGTTTTGCCGGCCGACGGCACTCTGCTTTGGGAGCACGAGTGGACCGGTGTACCCATCGTGCAACCAGCCCTGATTCCAGGTGGCGACCTCCTCATAACTACTGCTGACGCAATGGGGGGAATTGGGATTCGCCGCATCGCAGTCGCACACGACGCAGCCGGATGGACCGTCGAAGAACGCTGGACATCGAAGGCGCTGAAGCCCTACTTCAACGACTTCGTCATCCATAAAGGCCATGCCTACGGCTTCGACGGCGCGATACTCGCGTGCATCGACCTCGAAGACGGCAAGCGCAAGTGGAAGGGCGGACGTTACGGCAACGGCCAGCTAGTCCTGTTGCGCGATCAGGATTTGCTGTTAGTTCTTTCGGAAGACGGCGAATTGGCGCTCGTCTCTGCGACCCCCAAAAAGTTCAAGGAACTCGCGCGGTGCCCGGCGATCGAAGGCAAAACTTGGAACCACCCTGTGTTAATCCGCGATGTCCTACTGGTTCGCAACAGCCAGGAGATGGTCGCGTTTCGACTTTCGCTCCAGGTCCGCTGACGGAGGTTCCCTCCGCCACGTCAGAATTTCGAGATAGAACTTTCTGACTCTCTGTTTGACAATCGCGGAAATTTAGTTGCCGGAAATGACAATTAGGCCAGCTATCATGACATCTCGACAGCCGTCCCTCGCGCGTTTTGACAATGGATCGTCCAATCCGGCGGTTAGATGAGCGTCAGCCTTCCGCAGAAAGCTTCAGTGGCGCATTGCCGGGAACCTTCGGTCCTGGTGTATCGTCTTAGTATTGCCAATCCCGTTGTGCGGTAACTCATTGGAGACATTTACATGGTTAGAACGAGCGCCGTCTTAGTTGTGATCATCTATTGCGCAGTCTGCGGAAACGCTCAAGCGGCACAATGCCCCAAAGTCATTGCCGAGGGCGATTGGTCGAAGCCGGTAACCGATACCCGTGGATATGCAGTGCGCGGGCGATTGGTGCTTTGCGAGAAGCATGTTGGCGAGGATCGCCGCGAGGTGGCTGTGTACGTGGAATTGCAGGACGCGTGCGATTCTATCGGCAGCGGGATGCAGCTCTTCTGCGATTTGGGAAAGACCGACTTCCGCCCCGAATATAAGGGCGGCCTGCAATGCGAAATGCGCGACAAAGACAACCAGCTCATCAGTTCCGAGGGTTATCCGTTCGGCGGTGGCGTCCCGTTGTCCGAATGGGTAAGGATTCCGACGGATGCGACGATTCGCTTGCGCGCAAGTCCGTTCGGCATCCATCGTGCCAAGGCGATGGCCATTTCGCCAGAACTCAACAAACTTTGGGTAATTGGCGACGACGACCCTAACGAGTACTTCCTCTCGGGCACGTTCACGGTCGATCCGGCGGCTGACCGAATTCCGCCCGGCGTGGAGCACGTTTGGCGTGGCACAATTGCTTTACCAGCCGTGCGGATTGTGAACCAACGGAAGTAACTCCGTTGCGGGAGACGAGGACAACTCTTGAAACTTGATGGAAGTCCGGATCGACGCCGCTTTTTCGAAACCCTGAAAGAGACGGTCAAGCGGTTTGGATTGCTGATCCAAGTCTATTGATTGATGCCCAACGATTATCATCTGGCGTGATGCGTTGTGGCATAAGCTTCGGGCTCTGGTCTCCAAGTCGAAGATTGCGGCGAATTCTGTTGGCGGCGCGAATAGGGTTGATTGAGGCGGCTGTCCTTTTGTTTTTGGGAAAACGATTCCATATCGCCGCCGCTCCGAAATGGTTCCAGGTGGCAGGAAGAACTGCATCGACAGAGTTGATTGGTTTACCCCAAATGAATTTGGCAATTCGAACGCAAACAACAGGCGATTCAAAGATTGTATCGGGGGTGCAATCTATAATCGGTGTAGTCGGGGCCAAACCCTGTTTTCGGTTTCTGGCGGACAACCGTCGACGGATCTATTCGCATCGAACATTGGCGAAACTATTCGGGAAACTGCTTTGGAATCTATTCCGGAACGTTTTCCGCTCAAGTCCATCGTTAAACTTGGCTTGCACAGAATAGTTTCTTTTTGCAATTAGGCGCGCAAGTCCCAGCGGCAAATTGACTTGTGTCGCTGGTGAGTTAAGTTTACAGTGGAAATTGATCCCTAAGCAAAGGCGTGAGTCGCGCCGAAATGAGGCTCTTGTTGCGACAGCCTCGAAATCGAACGAACGACAATAAAATGCAAGAAATCCGGATTGATCTAAGCGTTCTCGTTTATCGCGACAACAAGGCGTGGATCGCGCATTGCCTGGAAATGGATTTACCGGCGGAGGGCCGAACCGCAAATGCGGCGATCAAAAACTTCATGGATATTGCCAAAGTGCAAATCGGTTCCGCGCTGGACGAAGGAAATTTGAATTCCATTTTTTTCTCAGCGCCCGCTGAATTGTGGCGATTGTATGCACTCGGAAAAGATCGCTTGCAACCGATTAGCGATCAACGCAAGCCCAAGCAAGTGAATCGCCTGTCGGTTCGCGAACTGGCACCGGCATAAAACCCATGGCCGATCGACCGCTGAAGTATCGAGAATTGCTCAGGCGGCTCAAGTTGTTCGGCGTCACGGAAGATAAATCTCGTGGATCAGGGTCGGAGCGCTTGCTCAGTCGCGTCGTTGCAGGGCAAAAGTACAGCATAACGACTAAATGTCACGGCGAAGGCGATGACAAACCGCGTGCCGTCATTGCAGCCATCCGTCGTCGCCTGAAATTGACCCCAGGCGACGGGGTCTCGGACAAATGTTTCTACGGCAAGTAATCGGCGACTACTCAACGCGCGATGCGTTTAATCACGACGGTTCCGGCAACCGAATCTTTCCGTCGGATCTGGCGAAATAGGCTCTTGCCGTTGATTCGGACATCCACGTCGCATTCGCAGGCAGAAAAAAGCTCGAGCATTTGATCAATGCTCTTGCGCGTATTGTTCGGATCCAGCAACCGATTGAACTGCGATGCCGAAGTCCTCATGCGCCGTTGTAATTCGTTCTTCGCTACATTTTGCCGATTCACAACCCGCTGTAGTTCAAGCGACAACTGATGCATCCAAAGTTCCCGGATATAGCTCGGAGCTTGGGCGTAGTGCAAAACATGGTCAATATGCACCGTATCGGAATCACCGGATTGCACCGTGTAAGTAAAGGCTTCCTTCCCGAGCTCCTTGTCAACCTCAACCCCTGCGATCGGGTTTTTCAGCGAAGGCTTTAGCTTGAGCTGCGAATACGGGAATTCAAACCCTTGGCCATTGGATATCGTGATCTCAAAGGCCTTTTTATGATTGTTTGCGTGCACGTTTTTGATTTTCATAATTTTCCCTCAGCCAGCAGCTCGTCGATAATTGAGAGGATTTTTGCCGTAGGCGATCCCTTCATTGCCACGCCATTTTCGAAGTTCCATTTCACCACTAATCGCCCATTCCGGTATACGTGAACGTGTGGCGGCGGATGGTCGCCGATCCAAGATACGAAAATATATCCGCCTCGTTTGATCTTCGACATCGAATAAATATTACCTTGGCTGGTAATGTTTTTCCATAGATTTACCAAGAATTCGGAAGAATATGAATCCGTTTGGCAAATGGACAAGTTTTGCCGCTTCGGATAAGTGGTGCGCCAGGCTTGCTCGACGATGGAAGCAAAGCAATGGACCGTCATGGCCGTGGCTCCGCGGTTAATACCGGTGCTGCGCCGGCGTCAACTGACGTTCGATCTCCTTCGGTATAGCCACGTTTCCAGATGAATTTGTTGGACACTGAATTTTGCAAACATTATAATGTGGCGAGTTGACGGCTGACGCCACGATGTCTGAGACCAACTTGTCTGGGCCGGCACCTTAGATCGGTTGCGCTAACACTTTCTTCAGCCAAAGGGTCGCGACGATGAACTCATTGATCAATGTTTGGTTCAAGCATCTGCTTCAAGAGCGAAAACAACGAAGATCAACGGCGCGCGGCGGGGTGTGGCGAGAACGGACTTGGCCCATGGGCTGCGAAGCGCTGGAAAATCGGATGATGCTCAGCGCGGTGAAATGGTCCGCCGCCGATTTCGAGCTGGTCAACGCCGAGAATCCAGAAGGCCATCCCTGGCTTTCGGCGGCACCCGACGGGGGATTTTCGCTCACGTTTTTCGAGACCCTCGCCGGCCCTCCGGTCCATACGGACCTCGAAGAGCGCGTCTACAACGCCGCCGGTGCCAGCCCCGCATCGATCGGCACCACCTTCAGTTCGGCCACCATCGAGCATCAGCCGGCCAGCGCCTTCATGGCGGACGGGCGCCGCGTTATCGTGTGGACCGAGGCGCCGACGGCCGGCGGCGGGAATCTCCAGGATGTCTATGCCACGGTCTATTACGGCAACAACGTCATCGCCCAGCCGCGTTTCCTGGTCACCGGGGGCGCCGGCACGCAGCTCGATCCGGTTGTCGCCGCCACGGACAACGGCTTCGCAATCGCGGTCAACGACGGCTCGGTCGCCGGCGGGCGGCTGGTCCTCAAATTCTTCAACATCGCCGGAACGCTGATCAACACGGTGAACGCTCCGGACGCGCCGGAAGGCGTCAATCAGACCGGCGGCGGCGAACATCGCGATGTGGAGATCACCGCGCTCGCCAACGGCAATTATGTGGTGACCTGGGCGGACCACATGCAGTTCGATATTTTCGCCCGCGTCTTTTCGCCGGGTGGGATCGCCCTCTCCGGCATCCTCGATGTCGAGCCGGGCGGCGCCCAGGCGACATTTCCCGACGTTACGGCGCTGGCCGACGGCCGCTTCGTGGTCACTTACGGCCAATACGCCGTGAACACCGTACGCGGCCGTATCTATGAGGCCAACGGAACGTCCGCCGGAAGCCCCTTTACCATCGCAACCAATGCGCTGAACGCCCTGCAGCAGCAGGTTCAGACTGCGGCGCTCCATGACGGCCGCTTCGTCACGGTGTGGGTGACCTTCGGCGGCAACATCGCGGGTCAGTTGATGAAATCCGACGGCACAACCGATGGCGCGGCCTTCGCCGTCAACGGCGACGGGGCGGGCAACAAGGGCAGGCCCACCATCGCCACGCTCGCCGACGGCCGTTTCGTCGTCTCTTGGGAAAGCGGCGTTGGCGCGGCGAGGACCATCTTCACCACGATATTCGATGCGCGCGATACTGGACTGAATGGCTCGGCGTCCAGCTTCAATGACGACTGGTATGGTACTAATTTTGTCGACCAGGTCTTCGGAGGAACGGGCGGGGACGCGATTCACGGCGCTGGCGGTGCGGATTTCCTGTATGGCGAATTGGGCGAAGACACCTTGAACGGCGATGCCGGCAACGATCAGCTCTTTGGCGGAAGCAACAACGACGTTTTGAACGGTGGCACCGATGCCGACACGCTCCAGGGAGATCTCGGCACCGACACCCTGAACGGCGATGCTGGCGATGATCAACTCTTTGGCGGAGGCAACAACGACATTTTGAACGGTGGCACCGAGAACGACACACTCAATGGCGGCGGAGGCGTCGATACGCTTCGTGGAGATGAAGGGGACGACACGTTGATTGGCCGCGGGGGCGGCGATATTCTGGACGGCGGAGTCGGCGGCGACGACACGGCCAACTACGCTAGTTCGCCGGCGGGCGTCAACGTCAACCTCGCATCAGGCGCGGCCAGTGGTGGCGAAGCGCAAGGAGACACTTTCATTGGAATTGAGTCGCTCTTTGGTTCGAGTTTTGTTGATACTTTGACCGGCAATGCGAGTGCCAATACGCTCAATGGTTACGTGGGCAGCGACACGCTCGACGGCAGCGACGGCGACGACATACTTCGGGGCGGAACGGGCATCGATGCCATGACCGGAGGTGCAGGTCTCGACCGATACACGGGAGGGAGCGAAGCCGATCGCTTCATTGTCAGCCAACTCGCCCACAGCCCTGTTGGCGGCCTGCGTGACATAGTCAACGATTTTCTACAGGTCGAACTGGACAAGATCGACGTGTCGTTGATCGACGGCTTGGCGGGGACTGGAGGAGTCAATGGCTTCACGAGCTTCATCGGAAACGCCGCGTTCACTGCGGAAGGGCAGATTCGCGCATTCCAGTCCGGTGCGCACGCAATAATCGAGTTCAATACTTCGGGTAATACCGGTGCAGAAATGCAGATTCAGCTCAACAATTTCACAGCCGCGAATCTGACATTAAGTGATTTCCTCGTTGCCGGTGGCAGTTTTTCAGGGTTCGGCGCTTCGGGCAAGGATCCCGAAAACCCCGCGATCGATTGGGCGAACTTAAGACATTCTGAGTTCAGGATGCAAGATCTCGCAATCTATTTCGCCAACTTGCAATCCAAACCGATCAGCGTTGACTCTGCTCAGGCCGCGCTGACGCAACTTCGCTGGAGTCCGATCCTAGAATTTCCAAAAATTCAATTCGAGTCGCAAAAACAACAGAGCGAAAACCCAAGTCACTCAATGACCAACAAGGACACTGACCAACTTGATCTTTTCAGCAAGTTAGAAACCTACATTGCGTTCAGCGACCTGTATCACTGGATTTGACCCCGTCCAAACATCCGCCCAGCCCATGCGGATGACGGTGGTGGCATCCGTTTACGGCCATCGCGATGGCAGCGGAATCCACCGGGTCATTGAGCGTCTGGAACAACACCCCCTCCGCGACCCCATTCTCGCCAACCGTTTCCGCCTCCCTAACGACGAAAGTGTCAAGTGTTAGGAGTTGACCCCAATTCCTTGGCGGTTGGAGTCGCGTGACATCCATTGCTTGCTATGGCCCCCCTGTTACTCAATCGGCAGCGGCGGTTGCGGGCCGGAGAGTGATTGGAGCTGTTCATCAATCCAAAGAGTGAGTTGCTTGCGATCGACGACTCCGCTGTGGTGTTTGCGGATGATTCCATTGGCATCAATCAAGTAAAGTTCGGGGATTCCCTCGACGCGCCACTGTTGCGAAATTGTTTCGCCAGCATCCACGATGTTCTGACAGGCGATTTTTTTGTCGTCCATTAAGCCTTGAATGGTTTTCAAGTCATCGGTGCAAACGCCGAGCCACACAAACGGCTTGTCACCATATTTCTTGACCAAGGCGCGTTGCGTCGCAAACATCGAGCGGCAAGGCGGGCACCACGAAGCCCAGAAAT
>JANMEB010000300.1:0-36261 GCA_031376585.1 Planctomycetota bacterium
ACAGGTCGGGTAATTTGTCCCATTGTCCTTGGGCAAATTGTGCTTTGACCCCCAAATGCAAGGCGATTAAATCGGCCAACTCGACTTCGAAACCGATCAGTTTCGTTGGATCATCCGGCGACGGCAAAACGAATGGCCCACCGCCTTCTTGATCCGCGCCCCAAATGAACGCACCCCTTTTGCGAACGGCGTCGAGCGCGTCATCGCCCCAGCTTTGTGCGCCGCACAACGAGCCTATTGTCACGAGAAATAGCCAAATAAGTTTCATGGTGTCGCATTGCCTTGTCATTAAGGGCAAACAGCGCAAAAAAACACCTAGCTGCTTGTGTCGTTAACTCAATCGCTGTTGGACATATTGAGCGACGGACGCTCGTGTTGAGGGCGATTTCCACAGTTCAATGTACGGACCCAACAAGGCTTGGCGGTTGGCGTCAATTTGGCGCAAGACTGGCAAGCGGATTTGTTGTTTGGTGAGTTGAAATGCGGTCAGCGGAACGGACATATACGCGCTTGTTATTTCGGACGTGCGGGCGGCCATTTGTTCGTTCGTGGCAACTTCGTCCGCCAATCCAACGTCGACTGCTTGTTGACCGACAAACGTTGCGCCGACGTTGACGATTCGCTGAAACGCTTGCGGGGCCGCGACCATCCGGACGATTTCAATCGCTGTCATCGGCAACGGAACGCCGATTCGCAGTTCAGGAATTCCAATCCGCGATTGCGGCCCGATCAATCGATAATCGCAAGCGCATGCAAGCATGCAGCCCCCGGCAATCGCGTGGCCTTGGACTTGGGCAATGATCGGCTTGGGAAAACTTAAAACTGCGCGAAACACATCTTCCAGTGCGGCCAGAAACGGCTCGACATAATCCGTTCCCTCAGCGAGCCAACGCTTTAAGTCTACGCCAGCCGAAAAAACGCCTTCATTTCCCGCCAACACAACCACTTTGCATTTCGCGGACGCTAATTCATCCAATGCCCGCAAGAGTTCGCGGCACATCTCCATGTCGATCGCGTTCACTTTGCCATGAGCCATTCGCAAAGAAGCAGTATCGCCTGAATCAGAGATTTTCAGCATTTTCAGCCTGTTTTAGCTCTTGCAAATCTATTCAAATGAAAAAAAGACTACTCGCAGTGAGACCCATGGCGGTTAAAATATCGATTGGCGACTAACACTATACCCAGTTTCGGCCGTCGATAAATGTCACGCCGAAAGTTTAGCGCGTGTCCGCCGAAAATCGACAATGACTGTGGACAATTTATTTTGAGGTTCCATAGGAGTGCTTCCAATGATTCGCCGCGTTGTTTGCTCAACTGTATTTTTTCTTTTGTTGGCGTTTGGATTTATTCCTGCGTCGAAACTAGTTGCCGTACAAGACCCGCCAAATCGAGATTCCATTTTGGATTGGAATTCGATTGCCTTGGGCGTGACGGTCCATGACCACAGCGGAACCTATGGAGCTCCGCAACAAGGCGGCCCAACACGCGCGGCTCGGGCTTTAGCAATCGTTCACGCAGCGATGTTCGATGCATTGAATTCGATCACGCCGCATGCCGAGCCCTATTTGACGCGATTGAGCGCCCCCGGGGCCTCGGTCGACGCGGCAGTGGCCACGGCGGCCAAACTTACCTTGCGACGTCTCTATCCCGCACAAGCCGCCGAAATCGATGGCCAATACGTAGACTACTTAAGGAATATTCCTCGGGGAGCGACAAAGAATCGGGGAGTCCAAATCGGCGCCCAAGTTGCAAATCGGATTTGGGCCGCAAGATCAAATGACGGTTCAAGCGCAATCGTTTCATACATTCCAACCGGTGCGCCGGGCGATCACAATGTGGACCCGCTCAATCCTTTTCAAGGATTTTTGACCCCCGGTTGGGGAAGCGTTCGAACGTTTGGACTAAGTGAAGACTTTGACTTTGCATCTTCGCCGCCTCCGGTGTTGACTAGTGACGAATACACTGAAGCATACAACGACGTGAAGCTTTATGGCGGTGACGGAATTATTACGCCGACAAATCGTACAACGGCACAAACTGAAATCGGATTGTTCTGGGCCTACGATGGCGCTCGGGGTATTGGCGTGCCACCACGTTTGTACAACCAAATCGTTCGAGTCATTGCCAACCGTCGGCGTAATACGGAATTCCAAAACGCGCGGCTGTTTGCATTGGTCAATTTAGCGATGGCAGACGCTGGCATCGTTTGTTGGGATGCGAAGTACGAGTTTCGCGTTTGGCGACCGGTACTCGGCATCCGAAATGGCGACTTGGATTCAAATGACGACACGGACGCCGATCCATCATGGACTCCGCTCGGGGCGCCTGCCAGCAATCAAAGTGGCAACGACTTTACGCCGCCGTTTCCTGCCTACAGTTCCGGCCACGCGACTTTTGGTGCGGCAACGTTTGGTGTGCTATCGAGGTTTTACGGGCGCGACAACATTGCATTCACATTTGTTTCCGACGAATTGAACGGTGTCACAACCGATTCCCATGGAAACGTGCGGCCTTTACGCCCACGGCGTTTCACTAGCCTGCACGCCGCAGCGCTGGAAAATGCCCGCAGCCGAATTTACTTGGGCGTTCATTGGCAATTCGACGCCGACGAAGGAGTTGCGTGCGGTGAAGCGATTGCGGAAGACTTGTTCCAACACATTCTTCAGCCGTTGCACCCCTAGTAACGCTGTTGATGGTCCCATGACCTTAGCGGATGCATCGCCAATGTATCGAAATCCCAGTTGGCTTGGTTCACACGTTTTTAACTGGCTGCGACACGCTTGAAATCTGAGACAAATTCTTGACGTTGAGACAATACCCAGGTCATGTCGTGTTGGCACGCTGACAGGAAGTCAATTGGTTAAATTCGACCCGTTGCGATCGGTCGAAGAAATGAACAGTCGAAATCGCCGAAGTTTTTGGGTGAATAGTCCCGTTCTCGGCTTGCTGCTTTGCACCAGTTTCCTTACATTTTTGCCGATGCCCCGCATTCGAACCGTTGGGAAAAACCAACTCTTGCGACTGATAGCTGAGGATGAAACGCTCCCAACTAAATTGGTGGTCATCTAGCATTTCCAACGTGAATAGCTGATCGTTGAATCGCCTTTCCCACGAACCTAAGATGAGGTGGAAATTTGATCGTGACGAAACACCAAGTCAACTCGGTTGCGGTTCAGCCAAGCACTGATCATGAAGTCGATGAGGCGTCGATTGAATTGACGGTTCTGATGCCGTGTCTGAATGAAGCAGAGACGCTTGAGATTTGCATCCGAAAAGCGACCGTTTGCCTCAAAGAAATGGGCGTAATCGGAGAAGTCTTGATTGCTGACAATGGCAGCACGGACGGCTCGCAAGCGATCGCGCTTCGGTGCGGGGCTCGAGTCGTGCCCATTTCTGAGCGCGGTTACGGAGCTGCTTTGCAAGGCGGAATTCGAGCTGCTTGCGGCAAGTATATTATCATGGCAGACGCCGATGACTCCTATGACTTTACAGCTCTAAAACCGTTTCTCGAAAAACTCCGCGCGAATTTTGATTTGGTCATGGGAAATCGATTCAAGGGAGGAGTTGCACCGGGCTCGATGCCCGCTTTGCACAGGTACCTGTGAATCCCAGTTCTTAGTTTTGTTGGTAGGCTGTTTTTTTCCAACGAAATCATGGATTTTCATTGCGGGCTGCGTGGATTTTCAAAAGCTGCGGCTGAGCGGATGGAACTGCAAACCACAGGGATGGAATTTGCAAGTGAAATGGTTGTGAAGGCGACGCTCCTCAAATTGAAAATTACCGAGGTACCGACGACCTTGTCGCCAGACGGACGTAGCCGCCCACCGCATTTGCGAAGTTGGCGTGATGGATGGCGACATTTGCGATTCCTGTTAATGTATAGTCCGCGCTGGTTGTTCCTTTACCCAGGGCTATTGCTGATGATGGTCGGGCTGACACTGACCGCGCTGCTTTCGGTAACGCCAATTAAAATCGGAACTGTGGTTCTGGATATCCATACCATGCTTTATGCAGCCGCCATGGTGATCGTTGGATTTCAAACCGTTTTGTTTGCGTTGTTTACCAAGCGGTTTGCCATTCAGGAAGGATTGTTTCCGCGAGATCCCAAAATGGATTTGATGTTTCGTTGGATCAATTTGGAAACGGGCCTAGTCCTAGGCATTGGATTGTGCCTGGTGGGCATTGCTGGAGCGGTTGTCTCAGTTTATGGATGGAGTCGGACAGGGTTTGGCGCATTGGATCCGCAGATTTCTATGCGGGTTGTGATTGCGTCTGTCTTGTCGTTGGCCATCGGATTCCAAACTTGTTTCGCCAGCTTTTTTCTGAGCATTTTGAGCTTGAAACGACGCCGGGCCTGATCACATGAGAATTGGTGATCGAATTCTGCAACGCTGGCGCATTGCGAAAGCGGCTCGATGGATCAAGCCTGGAGCTCGCTTGCTCGATATTGGATGCGCTGACGGAGCTATTTTCCAATTTCTTTCCGATCGAATTTCGTCTGGAATTGGAATCGACCCCAATGTCAAAAAGGAATCGTCGATCGGACGTGGTCGAATGGTCAGCGGTTTTTTCCCCAATGATTTGCCAGAGCATGAACCGTTTGACGCGATAACCCTATTGGCAGTACTTGAGCATATTCCCTCGACGTCGCAGCCAAATCTGGCAGCCGAATGTGCCAAGTATCTAAAGCCAGGGGGCAAATTGATCATAACCGTTCCATCGCCGCTGGTTGATCAAATCCTGAAAGTTTTAAAGGCAATCAAGATTGTGGATGGAATGTCACTGGAAGAGCATTACGGCTACCACCCCAATCAAACGGCAGAAATTTTCGGAAATGCGAGGCTTCGTTTGATCAAACACCATCGGTTTCAACTTGGACTAAATCACTTGTTTGTGTTTGAAAAGTAGCGTTGGTCCTTCGCAATTTTCTTGGGAACAGTCTTCGAAACGTCCGCCGGCAAATTGTCCCCGATGAATACGCCGAAAGAAAAAGAATGAGCAGGACAAACAAGTGGTTGGGCTCAACATATCGATGCAGTCCCCAATGCAACCAGGTCTGAACGAGCGCGTAAAATAATGAGCGCCCCAGCAACAGCCCTATTGCCAGAAATAGTATCCAGCGTATTTGTTGTCCACGGCGCCTGTTGGATTTTCGTATTGCTCCCAGTAAAAATGATATGCATAACATGCTGCCAACCATCGTCCAATAGTTCTTCCGGAACCAGGTTTTGAGTTGCGTGCGGTTAAGCTTGCCTCTGAATGGATGCGAAACGGAAATCTGCCAAACTTGAGGCACATTCGGACTTGCTGACGAGGTCGGCGGATCGATGCTAAACATTGCATGATTCAAGTCGTTTATTATCCGCACTTCGGCCCGAGAGTCTTCATTGTCTGGGTTAGAATGGAAGACCAAGGTAAGATCACTCAATTGTCCCTTCCAGTCGTCGGGGGGAACGGCAAACTTGAATTCCCATCCATTGCCAGCGGCTTTTGCAATCAACGACTTTGCAATGAGTTGCTTCTCTGATGTCAACAATCTAACGCTTCGAAAAGCAGATTGGCTCACGTCTGTTTGTCCATGGATTCTGAAAAATTGTTCCGGTGCCGTTCCTTTGCGACGTAGTAATCCATCATCAAAAAAACCGAAATCCACGGAATCAGCCACTCTGCGACTGGAAAATCGGTCAAGCGACGAGAGAGCTTGAAAGTTTGGAAAAAAACTTAACGTCAGAGAATTACGAAACTCGTTGGGCAAGTCGGTAAACCATTCTCGCACAAGTGGGTCTATGGGAAAAATTGCGTTTCGGTAGCCAAGCCTTCCCTGTTCTTGTGCAAGCCTGATTTCCTCCGCAGCCTGCATCATCTTTTCGTTCGACTCGCGAGAACTGCCTCCGAACGAGCTGACTAATTGCCAATTCAGCCAAGTGCCTACTTCGCCCGGCAATTTCAAATTTCTTTCGCAAGCAGCGTACGACCCTCCCGAACGACTTAACAGCTGATTGCGTAATGTGTTCAATGTTGGACAGGCATCGCAAGCGGCCGTCAGACTTTGGAAGGTAACGGGCGCAAATCGTATTTTCTGTTCGGGCGGGATTGAGTAAAGCGCACTCAGCAGCCTGTTCAAACCAGGAGATTCGCCCACCGACAATGCTGCCACGCCAAAATGCGATTGATGGATTTGTTTAATCGCCCAAATCGTCATTACGGAAATCACGAGTGGCGCAAGCATCAGCACCCACCGTTTGGCATTGCCAGTTCTAAACTTCCAAAATCCTCGGAGACGACGTCGATGACACATCCCAGCGGCGAAAACAAACAACAACCAAAATCCGTAAACGATTGGCATTTCGGGACGGGTTAGCGCCCACGCGGTCATGGACAAGGTGCTGGTAGCCGCCATCCGCTTATTCCACCTACGAAAAGGAACTGTCAGAAATTGAGCGCAAGAGACTACCGTTGCCAACAGTAGAACTGCCGTCAATGGCTCGGACATAAATAACTGAGATTGATTCATAAACCACGGATTCAAAGCGATTGCTGTGAAACTAAACAGCCCACACAATTCCGAACGGGTGATACGCTTGACGAGTATGGATGTCCCGAGTGCGACTAGGACAAGCAAAGAATCTAGTAAAAGCTTGTATGGGATTCCCAAATTCGCCCCAACAATTGCCAAGTAAAATAAACCTGGTGATTGCTGCGGAAGTCCGCCGAATGAGCCGCCACTTAAGTAGTAAACGGATTGGCGTGCATAGTTGATGGAATCGTCGCCAATCGGCACGATTTCGTCCTTAGCCACCAAGATCATCCGCAGAATAATAATTGCGATGATCGATATCCAGAACGTCCACCGACGGCGTGGAATAAGTCGAAAAAACTTCAAATAATCCAACGAAAAAGTTCGCAAAACCTTTATGAATCTTGCTTTGCCCGATCGTTCGTCGGCGATAAGATTCGCCGTAGTAGAGTGGTTACTATCTAAAGTAATAGTTTCTTGCTCGAGTTTGTTCACGAATTGATTTCCAAAGGCCACGCGGAAATGGCGCAGCCCAGCAACTATGCATCGACTCTAGTTCGCAAGTCATCAGCGGAGGGCACGGGATTCGAACCCGCAACCCCTTACGGGGCACTTCATTTCCAATGAAGCCGCTAGCCATTCGCTTACCCTCCAAATGCCGACTGCCTCGCACCCGCGAAGCCGTGTTCAATCTAGTCGCTGATTCGAATCTTGACTATGGCGGAAAAGTGATAAATTGCCCACAGATTAACGGTATGCGGAAGCTCGGATAATACGACCGACGCGGAAACCTGGTTCATGGTTCGTGCAAAAGAAAGCGCAAATCCAGCGCGAGTTGAACAGAAACGAGCAGACGACGCCTTGTGTTTATTGAGGCGGGTTAGGCACAGTAACCGGCGAGCTGGGCTGACGTGCTTCATTGATCTGACGGCGGATTTCATCGGCTTGGGCTTGGGCTTGCTGAACGCTGGCTTGGGCCACATTCAAGCTGCCCTGCGCTTGATCAACTACGGCTGCCGCTGCCCCGACGGCGGTTTGTCGCTCGGTGATGACTAATTGAGACGCGGCCAATTGCTGATTGAGATCGTTGAGCCGCGAGACGAAGGCAATTTCGCCTTGCCAACGCGCGACTTGCGATTGCGATTGCATGACTAGGTCGCGCATGCCAGCAATTTGCTGACTCAGCAAATCAAATTGCTGTTTAACTGGCAGGATGTCGGTATCCATCTTTTGGACTTCTTGAGTGACGGTAGCCAACTCGGTTTGCTTGATTGCCATCGTATCGGTCATCAGCTTCATCGATTCATTGGCTGCCGTGATTTTTGCGGATCGGTCGACGATTTGCGGATCGAGCGTGGCAATTTTTACTTCGAGCTGTTTGACCTGTTCGGAAACTCCGTCCGCCGCTTTTTTCAGGTCAGCGTTTTCTGGAAGACGCAGCGTGGCTTCGAGGGCTTTTGTCATGGATTCCGAGAGCAATGGCTGCGCCTCTTTAGTCTTGGCAACTTCGGTTTCCAAAGCCGTTTTTTCCGTCGTCAATGCTGTCAGCGTTTGCACGGTCATGTCGATTTGCGATTGAATGGAAGCCATTTCCGTTTGCAAACCACTCATTTTCTGCCGCGCGGCTTCCCGTGTTTGTTGCATCCCCAAATGCTGTGCTTCCGTGGCGGTAAACTGAGTCATGACCGGCGTGAGTTCCTGCTGTTTGGCTTGAAAAACGCCATCAGCAGCGGCCAGCCGTTCGGCTAATCGCGGCGGATTTGCAGCGAGAGAGCCAAGAGGTGCCGCGTCCGCAGCGTTCCAGACAGAAATATTGCCTTGCCAATCGGCGGTGAAGACTCGTTGCGATTCGTCGCCGAACGCCGTGGCAACAGCAATGTCGGCGACATTAGGAAAGGCGCGAAGCTGCTGGCCATTTTGATCCCAGAGCTTGGTCGACAAATCTCGCCCGCACGAAAGCAAGTTGCCATCGCGACAATATTTCACATCTAATGTGCCAGGCCCATGCGCGCCCCAACCTTTGAATTGGCTTCCGTTTTCCATTTCCCATAAGCGAATCGTCGTGTCCTCGCTGCAAGAGGCAAGCGCATTGGAATCAATGCGCCAACTCATTGAGGTGATCGCTGCGGTATGACCTTTGAGCGTCAAAAATTCTCGCCCGGTGGCTGCTTCCCAAACGTGCAGGCCGCCGTTGCGATCGCCCGACGCAAGCAATACACCGTCGGGGCTAAACGCCAACGACATAACCCAATCCGTGTGCTTCTTAATTTCATGTTGCAGCAGACCGGTGCTAGTTGAGTACACTCGAACAAACCGATCGGGACCGGCCATTGCGATCTGCGAGTGGTCGTTGCTGATGTCAGCGGCCAACACCGCCTCGAGTTGGTCGCCGACCGTCGCCAATCGTTCGCCGGTTTTCACATCCCACACAGCGACGATCCCTTTGGAGGCTCCGCGTCCGCCGCCGGCAATGACCAGACTGCCGTCGCGTGAAAATCGAACGACATTAGGTTGACCCTCGGGAAAAGGCAAAATGCCGACAAGTTCTAATGAATCGGTTCGGTACAAAAGGACTTGCTGTGGCGAAGCGATTGCGACGAGCGGTGCCCAGGGACTCGTAGCGAGGGACGGTATTGCGGTGGCTCGCTCTGTTTTGATCGTTGGTTCCAACGGGAGATGAAGCGGCGCGGCTGGTTCGGCTGGTCGAGCGGTCGCGTCAACCGCGACGGCCGCGGTCATGTTCGAATTTTTTGGGCCGATGGCCTTGCTGCCGTCGTTTTCCAGAACGCCGCCGTCAATCCAGCGGGCGATCAAGTCAATTTCAGGCTGCGGAATCTTGGGAGAATTGGGAGGCATCGACGGCTCATCTTCGTGCGTGATGAGCTGGTACAAATAGCTTTCGCTCGACTTGCCAGGTTCGATCACTGCCCCGCTACTACCGCCTGTCATCAAAGTCCCGTAGCTGGTAACGTCCAAGTCGCCGCTGCGTTTATTGGGATTGTGGCAATTGGCGCATTGAGCCCGCAACAAAGGCTGGATGTGATTGTCAAACGTTACTTTTTCCGGTTCGCCGCCATCCGCCCAAACCAACCGGGGTGCGGACAATAACACGAACAATAAACCGAAAACAACAAGCGATCGACGAGTCATCGTGGTTCTCAAATTGGACATAGAAGTAAATCTGTTGGCATTGGTTAATGGCAAAAGACAAATTCGCGCGCATTGAGCAAGGCCCAAAACAAATCGTTGAGGCCGCGAGTTTTGTCTTCGTCGCTGTTGATCAACTCAAAGACTTTTGGTTTTTCGGTCTCGCTCGGATGACGACCTAGGCAGCGCATGTACAGCTCATCGACGATTTGCTCGGGTGTCTTACCTTCCGCAATTAGTCGCGCGACAACTCCGCCTTGAGCAATCTTGCTCTGCAGCGTTTCGCCGTTGATCAAATGCAGAGCTTGCCCCAAATTCGGTTCCGTTTTGACTTCGCAAGTACATACTGTCTCGCGCCTAGCCCGGCCAAAGGTAGAAAGGAAATACGACGATGTGTTTCCGTCGGCAATCTGCACGGCTCGGGCTCCCAGCGGAAGTCCGCGAAATTTGTTCTTGGTCTCGGTGATTTGGCTAATCACGTCCAGCAAGACCTCCGCTCTCAAGCGTCGAATGTTCGCGTGTGAAAAGTTTCGCGTATCGCCGGCGTTAGTCGCGTTGGTTTGGGTACTCAATTGATACGTGCGCGAATTGCAAATGTCGGCAACGAGCTTTTTGAAATCGTAACCGTAGTTGATAAAGTTTTTTGCAAGTTGATCCAGCAGTTCTTGGTTGGCCGGCGGGTTGCTGATGCGCACGTCATCGACCGGTTCGACGATGCCGCATCCAGTGAAATGCGACCAAACGATATTCACCAAATTCTTCGAAAAGTACGGGTTATTGGGGCTTACAATCCATTCCGCGACGACTTCTCGACGGTCGCGCCCGGCGAGGTCTGGATTCACGTCTCCGAGGAATTTGGGAGCCACATTTTGCTTGGTCACCAAATGCTGAACTTCGCCCCCGCCGCTATTGAAGACGATGGTTTCGCGCGGGTCTTGACCTGCTTTGCGTCCGACTTGGGAAAAGAACGCAGCAAAGCCATAATAGTCGTCCATCTTCCAACGGTCGAAAGGATGGTTGTGACATTGGGCGCACTGAATTCGCATACCGAAAAAAACTTGGGCCACGTTTTCGGCAACTTTGAGCGAATCCTGCTCGTTTTGGAAGTAGTTGGTTGCCGGACTGGAAAAAGTGCCGCCGGCCGAACCAAGCAATCGCTTGACCATTTCATCAACGCGAACGTTGCCCGCAATTTGTTGTTGCAGCCAATTGTAATAAAGCAAGGTCGCTTTGTAACTGACTTGCGCGGTCGAACGAATCGTGAGCAACTCCGACCACTTCATCACCCAGACTTCCACAAACTCTGGACGAGCGAGTAATTGATCGATCAGTTTGGACCGCTTGGCTGGATCCGTGTCGACCTCGAAGGCAGTTAGTTCGGTCGAAGTAGGCACCAAACCGCAGATATCAAGATAGACGCGCCGCGCGAAATCGACATCCGTGCACAATTCGGACGGTTGGATACGAAGCTTCTTGAGTTTTTGATGAACGAGCGGATCGATGTAATTGTTAGCAGGGACATCGGTCCATTGGAACTGAAAATCATTGGGCAAGACGATGAACGGCACACCGATGGTGTGGGTATCAAAGCGAGCCATCACGAAGGCTTCACCGCGATTTTTTGCCGTCACCAAGCCGGCTTGGTCGACGGTCGCCGAGTTGTCGTTGCTGGTCAGGAAGTAGGCGAGTTGGGTCACGTCGCGGTCAGTGCCATCCGCGTAGGTCGCTCGTACCGAAAGTCGTTGTGCCTCTCCCGGTCCATTGAGCACGCCGCCGGGAGGGAACACCTCTAACTTGGTCACGGCTGGAGTCGGGGCGGGATCAGCAACCGCGCCGCTATGGAGCCATTTCATCAAAGTCTGAAATCTTGGGTCTTCAGCATTGAATCGTTCGCCACCGGTGTGGGTGACGCGCCCGGTTGATTTCTCGATCAGCAAACTGGATTCGGGAATCGCCAGGTTGACGCGTCGTCCGATCATTTCGCGCGTCAGCCGGTAATAATCCCCGACCGGATCGAAACCGAACAGCGACAATCGAAACCCGTCTTTACCTCGTGCAGCACCATGACAGCTACCAGAGTTGCAACCGCTTTTCATGAAAACCGGCATTACATCAAGCTGAAAACTAGTTGGCGGCGTGAGGGACGCTTGCGAAATGGAAACCGGAATGGCGACTTTTTGATCTTCAAACGCGAAGGTGATTTCCGTTTGACCGTCGGCAAGAGGAACGATTTTGTTTCCCTCGATTCGGAGCAAAGCTGGCTCGCGAACTTCGAAGGTAACTTGTTGGGTCACATCGCGAGTGGTTCCGTCCGGCAGAGTGATTTGCGCTATGAAAGTGTTCGCATCGACAGCGCTATTCAATTGGATAGCCACAGGGTACACGGCCAATTGTGCGCCGGTATTATCATGTCCGGCAAGATTTTCCACGGCAATGCTCAGCACAACGGCAAGGCAAATCGAGGTTCGGAGCATGTTGCTGTTTCCCATGTACTACTGAGGGGATTTGTTGGCTGTTTTTGATTGTCGCAATTGTTCCAGACGCGAAAGCGGTTTGGCTGTTGGCTCGGCGGGCTTAGGCGGTTCGGCGACAGCGGCCACCGGTTGCGCAGGCATTTCCACTTTCACAATGGGAGTATTGATTTGAAATTCCGTTCCGCCAGCATTGCCAATGGAAGCTTGGCCGTTTTGCGTCACGGTGATCTGGGCAAAAATCGTCTTGTGATTGCCGGGCGGACTTTTGGCAGTGGTCGCCATAGCAAATACAAGTTCCGTCGTGTCCTTGGTGAATGTTTTTGCTTCCGAAGTGACCTCGGCCGGCATGCCAAGTAATTCGGCTTTGGCCTCACCGTCAAATGGAACGGCATGGTTCAACTTGCAGTACAACTGGGCTGGCTGACCTTGATCGCAAGCGGTCCGCGTGATTTCGAACGTGACGAACGGTTGAGCAACTTCCAATTCCGCAAGCTGCGACGAGACCCACGCGGGACCGTTGAATTCCGCCGAGCCAATAACATAGAAAGGCCATTTGCCGAGCTGTGCACCGCCATCGGCGTTCAACGGATAGTAGCCTTCGGTTTGGCCTTGCGGGATGGTGATACTACCCGTGGTGCCAACGCCTGGCGAACGGAAGGGAAACTGAATATTGATCGGGGCGTCGAAACCGGGCTCGCGCGTCACCGTGATCTTGATTTGTATCGTCCCGTTGCGAACCAGAGGCGCGGTTGGCGGGACGACGTCAATTTTGAACGGAACTTTGTCGATGACCGCAGTGGCAACACGATCAATCGTGCCGCTGTAATAGAGCGAGTTGTTCGGTTCACCGAGGACAAAGTCCGCGAGGTTGCGGAAATGGCCAACGATGTTCGTCGCCGGGTCTGCGTTGCGAGCCGTAAAGTCTACCAGCTTGCCGGTAAGCTCGGCGGCTTCATCGGCTTCAAACACGACCGGCATGACCGTCAAGTTGGCGGGCATCGGTTTGGACACGACGCGCATTCCGGCGGGAAGGGAATTTTCTGAGAGAATAATTTCACCGCCAAAGTTCTCTCGCGTCGCGGAGATCAATGCGGCGAATCGATTTCCGCGCGGCACGGCAATCGTTTGGCGTTCTTGTGAATACTGGACGTTGCGAGGAATCTCCATAGCGAGAGTCGGGGCCGGATGATCGACTTCGATGCGGTAAACGAAATCCGCTTGGCCCCTCTTCAAATGATCGTGTACACCTAGAAAATAATCACCTTCTACGGTTGCTTGAAAGCGGAGGTATGCGTCGGGGCCTCTCGAGTCGTCGTTATTGGCAATGACTTCGCTCTTGCCATTGTAAATGATGAGGACCGGATCAAGGCCAGAACCAATGCGTCGACTATAGACTTCGAAGTCCCAGACTTCGTCCTTCTTTGACGAGAATTTGAAAAAGTCCCGATCGCCTGGCTTGTCAATGATCCCGTTAAAAGCGATCGGCAAGGCGGTCGAGGACGCAATTGCCGCCATGTCGTCGTTGGGTTCAGTCTCAAGCAAATTGGGGTGCGGAAAATTTCGAAACGCGATCGGCGATGGCGAAACACCCTGGTCATCTTCGATGAAAACGCCCGGCCGGAATTTTCCAGTGTTGTCAACACTTAGTTTGCGAGCAATTTCTCCCGCTGGGTCGCCAAGAAATTTGATGTCAAGCTCTTGGCCCGGCGGGCCACCGGCTGGATACGCCACCGTCGGACGTGGGAATGTCCCGACATGCAGTCGATAGCGACAGGCATCGTTGCCGCCGTAAGACGACTCGCGAACGTAAACATAGTAATCGCCGTCTTCGGGCACGGTGATCGACGCCAAACTATCTTGGCGGAGGAGCGGCGAGTCGTCGGAGACGGACAACTCAAATCTTTTGGCGTCGACGATACCAACAAAGGCATCGAACATCGTAGCTAATCGGATGGCTTCAATCTCGGCGGACAGGCGTTGCCCTTTTTTGGCCGTAACGACAAACCAATCGATGTCTTCGTTTTGCACGAGGCCAGAGATCGTGCGATTCAGTTCAATCCTTTGAGGCTGATCAAATCCTGTGTTGGGTTCGACTTCTTCGACGCCCGGCATCGCGCCGACAAAAAACGAACGATATTCCGAGATGCCAGACTTGGTACGAACTTGAGCGATATGTTCACCTAAACGACAATCGGCAGCAACGTCGATGGTGACTTTGATATTGTTAGCGTCGATCGCTTCAATCTTTGACACCGTGACACCCGTGTCAAAGAGAAAGATTTCCAGCGCGTCGTCGAGCCGAGCGCCTGAAAATGTAAGCTGATGTTGCAGACCACGCTGCACACCGCGCGGCATGATGCTGGTAAGTTGAGGCGACGAGCCCGCGTTGGCGGATGACGAAATCGCGAAGAACAATATCGCCAATCCCAACAGGGCTCGCGGCATGAGAACGAGGTTCATGGTAGCTCCGCGCGAGTTGGTCAGGTTAAATCGTTTCGTCCTAGGCAAGTAGGTCGGTAATAATTTTTCCGCCGTTGACAATTTCGATAGGCCGATCGCCGGGCGCCATTAGTTCCTTGTCGGCAACGATGCCAAGGCAATCGTAGATAGTGGTGGCCCAATCCTCGACGGTCAGCGGGTCGCGTTCTGGTTCGGCAGCGGTCGCATCCGATTCGCCGTAAACTGAACCACGTTTAATTCCGCCACCAGCCATCACGACGCTGAAGACTTTGGGCCAGTGATCGCGGCCTCCGTTCTGATTGATCTTGGGAGTGCGGCCAAATTCGGAGCAAACGCAAACGAGCGTCGAGTCGAGCAAGCCGCGTTGATCCAAATCGGTGATCAGCGTCGAAAAACCTTGATCGAATGCGGGGATCTGCGACTGCATGCCACCGCGAATATCGGTGTGCATATCCCAACCGCCATAAGTCATCGTGACGAAGCGCACACCGGCTTCGACTAAGCGACGCGAGAGCAGCATTCTCGCCCCGGCCGTGTTGCGACCGTATTGATCACGCAGGGCTGGATCTTCTTTGCCGATATCGAATGCCTCGCGCGCCGCATCGGAACTAATCAAGTTGTAAGCGCGTTCGTAGAACGTATCGAGCGCGGTGATCGAATCCGATTTCTCAATGGCGCGGAAATGTTCGTTGACGACATCCAACATCTTTCGTCGCCGATCGAAACGAACCGCATCGACGTCGCCCGGCAATTTGAGATCGAGTACTTGAAAGCCGTCGCGCGCCGGGTCGTCACCCAAACTGAAACCAGCGTACGACGAACTGAGGTAACCCGTTCCGGATTCAGGATTGGGTTGGCCGGGAATAAAGACGTAGGGCGGCAAGTTATTCTTCGGGCCGAATTCGTGCGACACCACACTCCCCATGCTTGGGAACTGCAATGCCGGGCTGGGTCGATAGCCCGTGAACATATTGTGCGTGCCCCGTTCGTGAGCTGCTTCACCATGCGTCATCGACCGACAAATCGTGAGCTTGTCGGCGACTTGAGCCGTTCGCGTCAGGAACTCGCCGAAACGGACGCCGGGAATTTTGGTTTCGATGTTGTTGAGAGGGCCGCGATATTCAAGCGGCGCGTAAGGCTTGGGGTCGAACGTCTCTTGGTGCGCCATTCCGCCGGGCATGAAGATGAAAATGACGCTCTTGGCTTTGCCTTCCTTGCTTTCATAGTTTTTCTTGTCTGCGGCTTGGGCCGATTTCATTCGGAAGAAATCACCTAAAGTCAGGCCCAAACCGCCAATAGCACCGACAGTCAAAACATTCCGGCGCGACAATCGATTTCCTAGACAACGCATGTGTTTTTCCTCAGTTGGAAGTGAGATCGAACGAGAGTCTCTCTGTCAGTTCCGGCGAGGCTCTTGACACCTTCGCCACTTATCCGAATCGCTAAGCCTTTCATTTTGAAGAAACTGTCCAGGATTTCAACCCGAAGTAGGACTTCAGCGTTTGATTTTACACTAAAATTACGATTAAAATTCCCCATGTACGGTTGATTAGGGCGAATTGGACAAATTTGCTCCAGATCGTCGCAACAAAAGTCAAAGTTTGACACAACATGCAGTAAGTTGTGCCACTGCCGCACACCACCCACCTCGACCGATTGCAAGGTGATGAATCGATCAAGTATGAATGGATCGGCCAGCGACGATGAGCGCGGCTTCTTGCATGATCTCGGAAAGAGTTGGGTGGGCGTGGCAACATCGCGCGAGGTCTTCGGCGCTTGCACCGAAGTTTATTGCGACGGCGGCTTCGGCAATCAAGTCACCGGCCCGGAGGCCGATCGCATGAACGCCCAATATTCGATCGGTTGAAGCGTGCGCCAAAATTTTGACGCGGCCGTCGATATCTCCCAAAGTTCGTGCGCGCCCGTTCGCTCCATAGGGACAGACACCTTTTTTGAATTCAATTCCGGCTTCGGTAAGTTGCTCTTCGTTTTTGCCAACGGTCGCGATTTCAGGACTCGTGTAGACGATCGCCGGGATCGCGTCGTAGTTAACATGTGCATGGCCGGTGACGATTCTTTCCACGCAGGCGACGCCTTCTTCCGAAGCTTTGTGCGCAAGCATTGCTCCGCCAATACAGTCGCCGATCGCGAACACACCGGTGACCTTCGTTTCGAACTTTTCGTCGACCTGAATAAAGCCTCGACGATCAACGGTAATTTTGAGTTGCTCCAGGCCCAAATTCGTAGTATTCGGCACGCGGCCCGTGCACATCAACACACGGTCAGCTTTGATCGGTTCCGAGTCTTTGCATTGAACGACGCACTCGCTACCGTGCATCTCGGCGCTTTGAACCCAAGCACTCGTTTTGAATTCGATCCCCTGTTTGACAAACGTGCGATGGGCCAGTTTGGCGATTTCGCCGTCGAGGCCAAGCAGAATTCGGTCCATCGCTTCGAGCACCGTGACTTTGCTCCCCAAACGATTCCAGACCGAGCCGAGTTCAAGTCCGATGTAACCCGCGCCGATCACGACCAAGCGTTTGGGTACGGACTCATAGGATATCGCGGTCGTACTGTCTCCGATCAAGTTGCCGTCAACTTTGACACCGGGAAGCGATGCCGGGATGCTGCCGGTGGCGATCAGAATTTTTGCCGCGTGGACTTCTGTCCGATTCGCGCCGTTAACTTCTATCAAGTTTGGCGAACGCAAGACGCCGCGTCCAACGAACATGGTAACTTTGTTTCGCTTGAGCAGAATGTTGATACCGCCGGTCAGTGCGTCTACGATTTTGGTTTTGCGTTCCATCAACTTGGCCAAGTCCACGCTGACGCCGGTTGCCGAGATTCCGTGCGCGGCCAAATGATGCCGAGTCTCTTCGTACAAATGGCTCGATTCGAGCAAGGCTTTGCTGGGAATGCAGCCGATGCGCAAACAAGTGCCGCCAAACTTTTCGTTGTCGTCGATGATCGCGATTCGAAGGCCCAATTGCGCCGCGCGAATGGCGGCAACGTAGCCTCCGGGCCCGCCTCCCAAAACCGCTAGATCGAATTTCTCGTTTGCCATGTGCGTCCTCGTATAGAAAATTGCGGCGGCTTCGGGAACGACGAGAGAACCCCTCACCCTATCCCTCTCTCCGGAGTACCAGGGCGAGGGAACAGGTTACACTTCGAGAAACAAGCGAGCGGGTTCTTCGAGGACTTCTTTGATCGTCTTGAGAAAACCGACGGCTTCGCGGCCGTCGACGATGCGGTGATCGTACGTCAAAGCAATGTACATCATCGGACGAATGACGACTTGGCCGTCGAGCGCGATCGGCCGCGGTTGAATCGCGTGCAGTCCGAGGATGCCGCTCTGCGGAGGGTTGACGATCGGAGTCGAAAGAAGCGATCCGTAAACGCCGCCGTTACTGATCGTAAACGTGCCACCGTCCAAATCGGCAGGTTTGAGCTTGTTGTCTTGCGCGAGCTGTGAAAACCGCCCGATTTCGCGTTCGACTTCGGCAAAGCTCAGGCGATGCACGTTCCGCAGCACGGGGACCACCAAGCCTTTGCCGGCACCGATTGCCACGCCGATGTCGTAATAATTTCGCGAGATGATGTCGGTCCCTCGAATTTCAGAATTGACGGCGGGAAAGCGTTTGAGGGCTTCGACGGAAGCCTTTGCAAAGAACGACATGAAGCCCAATTTGACGCCGTGTTTGGCTTGGAAGGGCTCTTGGTATTTCTTGCGCAAGTCCATCACAGGCTGCATGTCGATTTCATTGAACGTCGTGAGCAATGCGGCCGAGGACTGCGCTTCGACAAGGCGATTGGCAATCGTGCGACGAATCATGCTCATCGGCGTCACCGTCTCTTGACGCGCACCCGAGATGCTCGCAAGCTCCGATTCATACTGCGACATTTGCGTTGCAAGCTCCGTGGCGCGACTCGGTGGAATTATTGTCGATGCCATCGTTGGTGCGACTTTAGTTGCCGGTTTGGTTGTCGGCGACGATTGAATTGCGCGCTGGACGTCTTCCTTGAGAATGCGGCCGCCCGGTCCCGTCGGCTGGACCGCTCCGGCGGCTAACTGATGTTCGTTAAGCAACCGCTCTGCGGCGGGCATGACAAAAGGCGCCGCTGGCTTCGCGCCTGGTTTGATCATTGTGGCGGCTGCGCTTTTTTCCGAAGCACCGTTGTCGGCGTTCGGTATTGCGTTCGGGTCAAGCCGCGCGATGACTTGGCCAACTTTGACGAACTGACCGTCCTTGAACAAGATCGCTTGCAACACGCCGGCGGATGGAGACGGAAGTGCTTGCGATGCTTTTTCTGATTCGAGTTCGACGATGTCCTCCCCTTTTTCAACCCACTGGCCTTCTTGTTTGAGCCAATGGGCGATTTGGACTTCTTGAATGGATTCACCCAACTCGGGGATTTTGATTTCCAACATGGGGTCAGTCACCGTACATTTCCGACAAGCACCATTCGATTGCCGGAAAGTCCGACCAACCGGCGAGGCACATTGAACTTGCGTTGCGCTTCATTTTATCGGTCAAAACCCAACCGTTCGACCGGGCACAGTGCGATGCGTTCGTTAAGCGACAAATTCAGCTTAAACCGCAAATGTCGGTGCCCGAATTTCGTTTGCTCAACCGTCACAATCGAGCCAACCGAAGCAACTGTTGGCCCATTGCCAAAATTAAGTCTTTGAGGCCTCGACTACCGACCGCGAAAGATATGGCGATTGACCCAGCCGATTCCACCTTGGATCACGACGGCGGCAATCACCAAGCCAATCGCCGCAAGAAACAATCTTGGTCGAACGGCGACGAGGATGCCAGCGAACAAAATCGTTCCCCAAAACCAAGGCGGAAACTTGCGAACGAGCGGCGCAACTTGCGGCCAAGCAAACGCGGCGGCCAAAGTTACTAGTCCAACTCGTCCGCACGCTGCCGCGAAAAATGCGTTGGACGCACCTTGCCAACCCGTTTGCAAAGCCGAGTAAATGAAAACCGACAAAAGTCCGAATCCGGCGATTGCCAACAGCATGCGCTGCGTCATTTGTTGGCCGTTTCCAAAAGTTGCCGGCGAATTTTTTCCAACAGCCCAACGGCATGCGCGATTTCGGTCTTCTGCCGATCGGGTTCTTGCGGAATCTCGCGCTCGATCGTGAGCGGCCCCAAATAGTCAATTTCCAAAAGTGTGCGCAGGAACAATTCAAAGTTCACATCACCCAGGCCCAACGGAACTTCTTGGCCCCATTCCTGGCCTGGGTTGGCCGCCCATTTTGCGTCTTTGCAATGGACGCTGCGGACGTATCGTCCAATCAACTTGAGGGCTTCGATTGGCTCACCGGTACCATACAAGATCATGTTGGCCGGATCAAAGTTGACAAACAGGTTGTCTGCGGCGACGTCCTGAATGAACTGCACCAGCGCCTCAGCAGTTTCTTGTCCAGTTTCCAAATGTACGTTCTGTCCGCGCGTGCGGCAATACTTGCACAAGTCGCGTGTAACCTCCAGCACGTCACGATAATCTGGTGAATGGGTGTCGTGGGGCACGAATCCCAAATGCAGTCCAACTGCCGTGCATTGAAGTCGTTGTGCAAAGTCTGCAATCTCTTTCATTTCGAAAATGCGAACTGCGCGAGTCGCTGGCGGGACCAAGCCGACCGTTCGTTCGACCATCGGGATACTAGCGTAACTTACGCCAGAAAACCCGCCAAAGACGCAAGTCAGCTCGACTCCCATTTCACCAAGCTGTTGCAGAAATGCTTTGGCGTTTTCGCTCGTCCGCGTGTGCTTGGCGGGCGCGTGAAGCTGAATCGTCGGGATCCTGAGTTCGCGGACGACTTGCCATTTCACGCCAAGCCCAGCGTCTATGCTTGTAAAAACGCCAATAGGCCAGCGCGACGAGATCATAACGGACTCCGAAAACGAACCAAACCAATACCAAACGCGACGACAGTGTGATTCATATGCGTAAGTAGCATAACCCAAAGGAAGCTACCGACGCGAGTCGGTAGTGCACACACCATTGGCTAAAAAAAGCCAAGCCTCACTCGCCTTATTAGCCATTTGTATGAACCTCATCCGACTTGCGTCGGTAGTTTCCGTGAGCGAGGCCCGCGAGCCCATGAAAAAAGGCCGCCGACAATGAAATTGCCGGCGGCCGTTGGTTTCGATTCGGCGGATTCGACGTTAGTTGTTGAACTCGCCAACTTGGATTTGTTCTTCTTCCTTCTGAATAATGATGCGTGGCGTAACCATCATCATCAAGCTGGAGGTCTCGCGACCGATACCAACGTTTTTGAACAAGCGGTTGACGTACGGAATGTTGCTGAGGAACGGTACTCCGCGTTCGTTCCGACCTTCGGACAATCGCTTGATGCCGCCGATGACGATCGTTCCACCGTCCGGCACATTGACCGTTGTGCTGACCGTCGTCGTTGTGAGCGTCGGTAGCTGAACCGTGGTTCCTTCGACGATGGTTTCGTTGGGATCATTGCCACCGTTTCCGCCTGCGCCGCCATTATTGCCGTTGCCGTTCCCTGTGCCGCCGGTACCGAATTGATCGGAGCGAACACTACTTTGGAAAGTGAACGTATCCACTCTCGTAATTTGGCTGAAAAACGGAACCAACGACATGGTTATGTAGCGTCGGTCGTTTGACGCCGTGCCGCGAACCGTTAGCGACGAGCCTTCGGGCATCCACGTGATGATCGGCTGCTGTGCGGCGGCGAAATCGCCGACGACTGGAATTAAACTCGTGACAAAGGGCCTTGTCGACCCGTCAAACACGGTCGCGGTTTGGCCATTGATCAAAGTAACCGTTGGGGCTTGCATAACGTTAGTTCGCGTATCCCCTTTGGAAGCTTGAATCAAGAAGAACACTTCGATGTCGCTCAGAATGGCGAACCCAAAGTTCGCTGCCGTCTGAGCATCAAAACTTCCGAATTGCGGAATGGCCGAGGCAAACGAGTTCTGTGAGAAGGGGACGTCCAAATCGGATGTCGGCAAGAGGGCGGTAGAAACTGAATTTCGTCCGATCACGGTAGTCCCACCTGGCACTTTATCCGGTATTTGGCCGTTGACCGCTTGGATGTTTGCGTTGTCTTCGATTTGAAAATCAAAGTCGATGCCGATTCTCTCAAAGAAGTTGTCTTGCAAAGTTATGAAGCGAACTTCGATGACGATTTGCACATCGTTCAATACTCGCAATTGTTCCAACAAGTTTGTAATTTGATCGTGAATTTCTTGTGTATTGGTCACAATCAAGCTCAACGTATTGGCGTAAGGACGGATCGATGGCCCTTCTTCTTCCCAACTCTGCGGCTCGATAACGCTCTGAATGAGCAGTATCAGTTCCGCAAAGTCGGCAACCGTGATTCCACCCAACGATTGCGGTGCAATTTGATTGTAGAACGGCGTGCCGCTGCGAACGGAATTGCTCCCGTCATTCAACTGCAATCCATTTAAAGGGCTGTCCGGCAGTTGCTGAGCCAACGCCACCGGCGACATGGTCGCGCTAGGTGTTTGTTGATTTAGCGTCAGCGGAATGCCACTCCCGTTTTGGCCGTTTCCGTTCACGGCTCCCATCGGCGTGGTGCCGAACGGATTGATGAAGTTCATATTCATCGGCGCTGAGTTGTTATTGACTGGCACGACGAGGTCGCCAACATAGAATGTCCTAGGTTTGATGTTCTTGCGTTGATAGTCGCGGCTGGTGATCTTCACGACTTCGTCTTCGACCGCAAATACCAGGCCTGCGTCGGCGATGACCAACTTCAAAGCGCTCTCGACTGAAATGGGAGCACCAAAGTTCTTGGAGACCGGCGTTTCCAGAATCGCCGATTCGCTGTCGACGGCCGAGCGGTCGAACACCATGTTGATACCGGTCATTTGTGCCAATTTTTCCACGGCTTGGCTCAATGGTTCTGAGTTGAACGAACCTTGGTAAGTCTGTTCGCGAAGCGTTTTCCAGATCTTCTCTTCGGCCGGCGAGCGGCCTTCGCGTTCCATCAAGGACGTGGCCCGAACTGCGGATAGCTGTTCCCAGTTCTTGCCGTATTCAATGTCTTTGGCGAACGGCGTGGCGCTTTCGTCCACCCTCTGCAAGGCATTGACAACACCGTCCTCTTTGGCGGCGTTGACGGCATCGATTTGTGCTGTGCGATTGATGAACTTCGCTTTCCAAACAAGGGCTTCGACTTCTTCCATATCAGGAGCCAACGCGGCGGCTTGTCGTGCGATGACTTCGGCTTCGGCAAACCGCTGTTCGTCGATGAGGCGATTGAATTGTTCGACAAGCTGTTGGACTTTGACTTCGACGTCGGAGCGTCGTTTTAGATCGGTGTCAATCGAGTCAGCACGCAGTCGATTCTGCTCAGCCCCTTCGATTTCGCTAAGGTTGTCGTGGACGTACTGCGACATTTCCTCGATATCGCGATCAATGATGACCAATAACGGTCGCTTGGCGTTTTCGGTAAGCTCTGATTTCACGATCTGCTCTTGGAGTGTGCTCAAGTGACGCATGGCGCCGCGTGCGTCTTTGTCGTTGAGCATTCGCTCCGCAGTAGCGCGTTCGCGAAAGACATCGGATTGTAATTTGCGGAACAGCGCCGCCTCTTGATCGGCAACTGGCTGTTGCGCCTGGTTGCCGGAAAGCTGCGTCAAGTTCTCCTGCAAGGATTGGCGAGTCGCTGCGTCGAGACTGTTACGATATGCGTACGCCATCTCGAAGTATTTCTTTGCGCTGACCGTATCGCCCGCGCCGACCGCATCCATTCCACTGCGGAACATTTGCATGCCGCGTTCCGATTGCGAGTCGGATTTCGATTCGTAGTCAACGAGTTCGTTGTGAGTCGTATCCTTGGCAGGGTCATAGCTCGCTTGAACGACGCTGCTTGGGGTGCTCTTGCCGCTGGTCTGAGCAATAGATCCGCTCTGCTGCATCGCGGCGTTAATCTTGAGCTCCAATTCCCAAGGCCGAATATCATCGGCGGCGAAATTGGCGTCCGGAATCTGCATCGCCTTGGCTTGTGTCGCAAGCGATTGAGCCAATTCCAACTTGCCCTGGTCGAGCGCCAATTGGGCTTGCGACAGGAACTTGCTGGCTACCGATTTGGCTTGGGCGATATTTTGGCTGGCGGCTGCCGCGCTACCACGAGCGTCGTTGAGCTTGGCCATCATTTGATCGGGGTTCGTTTCATCGGCTTCGTAATGAGCGGGAAAGTTCTTGGCTTGCAAGACGATCGTTTCGGCTGTGGTCCAATCCCCGTATTGGATCAATCCGTCGGCTTGTTCAAGCAGAAAGATCGATGCGTCGTGATTGAAGCGAATCGCGTCGCCACCGCTGGCCAGATCAGCCAACGAGTTTTGACGATCGATCATCTTTTGAACATGGTCCGGCGAATCCGTTTGTTGGCTGAAGTCAACATCGGATTGTCGCGCGGAATCCACCAAGGTTTTGGCCGCTTGCAGATCGCCGGCCGCGAGGGCCTGACGAGCTTGCAGCAGGAACCCTACCGGAGTCGACGTAGAGTCCGCGCCGATCAAATCGGTTCGGGAAGCCGACGGTGCGCCTGTTGCGGTTCCGCCGCGAAGTGACGCAAGCTGTTCGCGAGCTTGCGCCGGCGAGTATGTCAAGGATTGGTCAGCCGGAATCTGCTTGCACAGATCGTCCGCCGATTGGATGCAATAATCGGCCAGATTGAACCGGCCTTCCTGCATCGCCTGTTGCGCACGAGTAAGCCATTGCTCGGCTTTTTGGCGCGGTGAATCGCTTGCGGACGCCACGGTTTGAGCCACAGCGTGCGTCGATTCCCAATCGAAGCACGTAGGCGTCAAACTGCCGGCAAGAAACAAAAATGCAAAAGTTCTCAGGGAGGCTCTCACGCAACTCTCCTTAATCGTTACCCACTACCCAGAATCACAATTGTTTATCACTATTTTGCGCGTCGTTTATTTATCAAAAGGACAGTGATTCAAAAAATTCGTCACGAAAAAAGTGAAGTCACTGTAGATGCTGCGTCGCGGTAGCAATGCAGTTCCATCGCGCAAAGGTAGCATCGCGCACGAACGGCGGTGGTTAAATAGGAGGTGGCGGCAAACGCGTCAAGTGCGATTTTGACGTGATACGAATTCGATGTGATTGCATTGGAGAAGGCAAGCCTTCCTCAAACGCGGGCGCATCCACAGAATAAAATTTGGCAGTACCAATAAAAAAGCCCTGCGCTGCCACAGGGCTGATAAAGTTCTTGCAAATAGGGAACGACTAGCGGCCTCTACCGCCTCTGCCAGCGCGGCCAATGCCGCCTTCCGAATTGTCTTTTTTCTTTTCGGTCTTGGCTTGGGTTTGCACATCGGAAAGACGTTCATCGTCTGCGAAAATGCCATGCCGATACTCGGTTCGGTCCGTCAATTCGTTGTGTACCGTCATCGTTCCATTCGGCAACATCACGAGAATCTCGGATGGTTCGAAATAAGATTTTTCTGCTGTCGAAAAGGGCATTTTCTCGCCGCCAATCATGTCGACGACAAAGGAATTCGAGTCAAATTTAACGCCATTTTCTTCGATTCCCTCTTCGCTGAGTTCACGTTTTACATCGAAGATTTCTTGGCTGATCGGGTTGATGACTTTGGCGTTGCTGCGGAAGTTCAATACGTCACTCCGGAAAACCTTGCGCGAGACGGGAAGCTCGACTTGCAACGCGGGATCCCATTTCTTAACCAGGATGTCGACCTGAGGTTCTTCCTCAAAGTAGGTCACGCCACTAATGTTTTGCTCCAATCCTGCGTCGATCCTGCCAGCGACAACTTTGCCGGTAGTTTGCGGTACGGAAATCCATTCTGTCAATTCGCTCCAGTTGGACGGACGCGAGTATTTGAGGAATTCAAGACCTTGGGGCATTTCCGGTTGTGTGTCTCGTTCCTTGAGCCGTTTGCGGACATCAGGATCGAGGTCTTTAAAGAGATCTTCGAATGGATTGCCAGCATTGGCCAAATTCGTTGCCTGTCCACGGTTACTGCCACGGGCACCGCCACGGGTGGTGCCACTGACACCCGATGCATCTTCGCCATCACCGCCAGCCATTCCACTAGCATTCGCAGAATCAAGTTGGTCTTTGTTCCACAACCGGTTGTAGACTTGTCGTTTCGCGTCGTTGGGGTCTGCCAACCAGACGCGGAAACGGTACTGGACGATCTCGTTCGGAACAACGCTCAAATCGAAAAAGCGAATCAACTTGTACTTGGCAATGGCAAGTTTCGTTTCGTCTTCCTTCGGTTTTTCATCTTCACTTATTTGTTCAGAATTCCCCAGCGTGATCCGACGAGTTGATTTGGTCGTAGCGACTTCGTCTTCGTTGACTTCCTTTTCGACGATCACGGGCGTTTGGGTCGTGGTGCAGTAAGGATTAAAATCGAGCCAAACAAACGGGGGAATTTTGCCTGTGAGATAGGGATCGACAAACGATTCTTCAACAATTTCCGGAGCAGTGGCCGCATACCTTTTGGGCAGATCTTCAGTCACGAGTTTCGTGATGTCTTCCCATTCGGTTTCCTTTCCATCGACGCGTTTGCGGCGTTCGATTTGCAAGTAAACATAGTACGGTTGATCACGCAATTCGTTGTATTTGGTGGCTTCCTTGAATCGCTCGTATTCGCCGACTTGCAATTCATGTGGAAAGAGTCCCGTGACCGCGACCGCAGTGACGACCGTTGTCGTGTGCTCTTCAGTTGTCAAACCATATTTCTTGGGTGGAATTCCCTTGAATTCAGATCGATGGGTTTCGCTTATGGAAACGAGTGGCTCGGCATTTTTGTCGACGACCGCTTGCGCACCGCCTATGGGTGCCCTGCCGCGGGTAGTCAGGCCTACGTCTTCGTCTCCGCCGACGTTTCGATTCGCGTCTAGCCCGCCAGTTTTAGCTTTGCGAATGGTAATGAGTTGAGTCCAATAATCGCTTAAGTAATTTCCGTTGGCATCCAACGGGCGATCAATCAGAAGGCTACCAACGAGGACTTTGGCGCGAGGTTCCAAGATATCTTTGATCGCTGGATCGGTTCGCAAGCCGCGGGTTGCCATTTTGGTTCCGAGAAAGTTGGGCAAAGGCTCATGAACTACCTTTCCCTCGAGTCCAATAACGTCGGCGGCGGTGTCGTTCGCTTTGCGAAAGTCAGCGATCAAAGACCAGCTCGTTGGGTCATCGATGTAACGACGGGCCGCTTCAACGCTTTTCCGCAACTCGACTGGCGTTGTCTTATCGAAAGGTTTTGCACGACCGAACCAAAAAAAGCCAAGAATACCAAACGCCGATAGCCCCAAGACTATTTTTTCCCAATGGCGAAAGAAAATGGTCTTTAGTTTTTGATCGAACGATTGGCTTCCAATAGTCTTCATGGCTTTTCCTTGCGGTCGAAAAATTTCAGTTCGTTGTTAGATTGGATTCAGCAGCAATGAATAAAGTTCCGGCAGCGTCGCGAACTATTTGGCCGCAGTTTGTTTTGTGGCTGGAGTCGAATTCTTGAACAGATCGAGATTTACCGGATTGTAGATCTTGACGACACCATAAAACTCGACCTTAACAAAGTAGTTCGTTCGGGTTGCAATCATCCGATCGTCTTTGGTCGCCGTTCGTCGCGAGGTTCCCGACGACGATCCTGTTTCGTCGCTGGCTGCTTGGGCAGACGATCCGAAATCCTTACCATCCGGCAACATGGTTTGTCCGGGCGAATGCCGGTTGATCCGGAGTTGGCGCACTTCAAAGCGAAACGAAGAGTTCGCACAGGCGGCCAAGAATTCAGGGATTCGTCGTTCATCCATTTCAAACGCGATTCGAAAAGGGACGCGTTTGGCAACGGTCAATTCGGCATTGTTCGAAAGCTTGTTGGTACCGATAGCTGTTCGCACGGTTTCAGCGGACAGTGGTTCGAACTTGCCATTGACATAGCGTCCATTGAGAAAGTCTCGCGATGTTGGGCTAAAGGCGATCTTGGTTTGTGGTGGTTGCGGCGGAACTTTCGCTCGCGGGGGCTGGGGAATTTCCCGTTTGTGCCCTAGGTCTTCGGCTTCCTTTCTTAGCCGGGAGTTCGGAGTTCTAATTTCTCCCAACATCCCCATAGCATATTGTCCGAAGTAGATATGATCGATTTTTCGAATGTCGGCGTTGTCCATGGCATCCGCGTCGCCATTGACTTCTTTAATCACCTTGAACAGGGCTTCGAGCAGCCACAGATCCTGTTGGATAAAAAGAGCCATGGGGAGAGTCGGGCGATTGCCTGCCGACCTGCTCATTTTGAAATTGGTAACTTTATCGTTCCAATAGATTTGATTCGCCGCCGACCAATCCACAACATTTTTTTGAATTTTCGAGCCATCACCACTTCGCGATTCCGCCGACTGTCCGCGTCCCTGGAGATTTGATCCCACGCCTTCACTGTCGACGTCAGGTTGCGATTCGGCACTCGCTTCGTTCTCAATATTCCAAGTCGCGCTAATTATTTCGGAAATTTGCGGAAGTCGCTTATTAATGACTTGGGCGAATTTTTCTAACTCTTGGGAATTCGCAGTCACTTCGGGGCCGGTTTCGGGGTCAGCGGTTGAGGCGGCAGCTTCGGCAGGAGAGACTAGCTGGCCAGTCACCTTTAATCGTTCGGGAATCGATGTCGACCTAAAGACATTGGTGAAGGGCCCCAACAAATCTTCGGGCCAAACATACGCAGGGGCTTGGCTATTGTAACGAAGCGTCCATGCGTCGACCGCTTCGGTAGCGGCAATTTCGATTTGCTTTTCCATCCCTTCCTTGGTGAATCGATTGGGGTGCGCTTTAACTGAATCGTTGCTCAAATCGGCCTTGGTGCTTTTGATTTTTTCAATTTTAGCCAAGTCCGAGTTGATTTCCGATTCATATTTGGCGCGAGCCGTATTCATTGTTTGCGCGCTTAGTATCGACATCGCAATAGCTGCAGCGCTAACCCCAAAGCAAATGATCCAAAACGAGTATCGCGAAATTCCGCGAAGAATTTTTTTTACTTCGTCCATAGGGAAATCCCCAATTCGTTATTACTAAGTTTCCAAGTTATTTCGTGGGTTGGGCCGGTGCCGCAGGATTGGCCACGGGAGCCGTTTGGTTTTTGGGGTCAGCGACAGGGACATTCGAGGTCGCTGTCGGGGCAACGGCAGCCCCCGGATTTGCGACATTTGTCGCCAATACAGGAGCTAGAGCGGCTTCGTCCTTCGTGCGACTTTCCCGGGCCAACAATCGTTCTTGTTTGGACCTCGGTATCCACGCAAGCTGAACTGTAAAATCGACTTTCTCAACAACTTCTGTTTTCTTGGGTGGGGTCGCGGCCGCGGTTTGAGCGCGCTGACCCGACGCCGGCGGTCGATTGCCGCCCGCATCATTTTCTTGGCCGGGCTCGCTCTGCTCCGTACCCGGATCCGATGATTCCACACTCTTGGCGTCGGGCAATGTTAGGGAGATTTTTTCTTTTACTGAAAATTGAATCAATGTTGGATAGAAAACGCCCAAGTCCGATAGGGCAAAATCTTCGCCATCGAGTTTAATGTCCTTCGTTATCATGTTCTTCAGAAGCGTTTTAATAACAAAAGCTTCCGCAGCCTCACGTTTGTTGAGCGCGTCGCTGCTGTTATGAAAATGATATCCGCCGATTTCGACGATCCAACCCGGCCCGGACACGACTTCGTTGGCCGAGACTTGGTTTGGTTTTTCTGCGGCTGAAGTAGGCGCTGCGGCTGCTCCACCGATTGGTGGCTTCATGTCTTTCCGCCGCTTCGCGTAGATGCTCGCTTTTTCTTGAATACCTTGCTCATTTACCATTTCGAATTGGTAATCATATATCGGCAGAATGCTGGTGTACCAAGTCCGCAGATCGTCCGAGTATTTGGTCTCAAAATAGTCGAGGTAAAGTTCTCGGCGGTCTGCGAACGGCAAGTTGGTCGTGTCCCCTTTGATCCGTTCGTCCCTCGGCAACGTCTGATAAATCGCTGACGCTAACTCCATCCAATCGGATTGCGTCTCGGACGCGCTAGAAAGTTCGGCGTTGATCGCATTAATTTGCCGGAGCTTTTCGTTCAGCTCATCGTCCATGGTCTTAAGGGATGCGCTTTCGGTCGCCGTCGGTTGAACGCCGTCGCGAGCTTCCTTCCAGGAAACTTGTTCCATTTTGTTGTCCGGGTCGACGCGGTATTTGGCCGCGGCGTTCATAACGAGCATGATGACGCAGCCCAACATCACGGCCGCCACGGCCGAAAGCACCCATGGTTTTTTCCCTTCGACCATGCGCGCCAAAACGAATTCTTCCGGTAGTAAGTTCGTGTTCATCTGGGCCTTTTTTAGGCCTTGCAAACACAACCCGTAACACGGTGCCAGCGAAAGGACATTGTTACTAAACGATGGCTGGTCCGTCACGCCAGGACCCGTCAAATGCCGGAAGCCCTCGACTTTGGCGATGTCAAGTTGCAAATGGCTATTCATGAACTGTCGCAGGCCAGGCAACTGAGCGGCGCTGCCGAGCAATACGAGTTTTTCGATCGTCGCCGACTTCTCCATGCTTTGGAAGAATGACAGCGAGCGCTGGACTTCGGTGGCCAGATCGGTAAAGACCGGGCGCATTGCCTGAAATACGGTTTTGGGATCTTCCGCTTTGCGAGCGTTCCTTTTCAAGTGCTCAGCTTTAGCCAACGTCAATTTGAGGTCGCGCGAAAGCTGTTTCGTAAAGTGGTTGCCGCCGATCGGAATGTTACGCATCCAAAGCTTGATGCCGTTGGTGACAATCAAGTCTGTCGTATCCGTTCCAAGCGACACGACAACAATCGACTCCGGCGGATGATCCATATTGATCTCCTCCGGCTTCGGGATCGACTCCAAAACATCGTGGCAAATAACGTTGTAAGTCGCCAGCGGAGCCAACTGCACGAGGTCGACGTCGATCTTGGCGTCGGTGAACGGTTTAAGAGCGCGGAACACAGCATCACGCTTCATCGCAAACAAGCCGATTTCGGCGTCCGTAGTCATGTTGTTGACGACCGTGCCGCCCATGGCTTGCCAATCCCAAATCACATCTTCGATCGGGAACGGGATCTGTTGCTTGACTTCGAATTTGACAATATCGGGCAACGTCTTTTCGTTGACCGGTGGCGGTTTGAAGAATCGCGACAAACCGGCCTGGCCTGGAACCGAGATCGCAACAAAATCACCTTTGACTTCGTTGCGTGAAAGGAACTGTTCCAAAGCCTCGCGAATCAGTTCTTCTGCGTCGGCCTCGGGTTGACTGAGAATTTTTGGATACTCGATGTAATCGTAAGCATCGGCGACGATCGTCTTGCCGTCGTCACCCAAATGGCATCGCAGGGCTTTCAATGCCACTTGGCCAATGTCGATTCCCCAAGTCTTTCGTGTCTTCGCCATAGTTTTCTCATTTCCAATTGGGGCGTTCGAATCGGTTCACCCTCGCTCACAACCGCGACCGCTGAACCCGACAATCGTAACGCAAATTCGTCGCAGACCCCACACCATCGCGTGAAGGACAAATCCGAATGCTTGCCTTGCCCCTTACCAGTGAATTGGTCAACCCTTGTCTTGCGTCAACTATTCAATCTAATGACGGCGGGTTTGTTTTGTCAACTTTTTGCCGTTTTTCCTGGAACTTTGCGAGCTTGTGACCCTGCCGCTTCGACGCACTTCCGGTTCTAACGAAAGCAACGCTCGTAAGACAATGAGCGGGCAAAGTCGCATAATTTGACAAGTCGACTGCGGCACAAGTTCCCCCGGTGCCGCGTCAAAATTAAAAACTGCGATAATATGGTGCCTCGCCAAACTACATGATCGCCAAAAATCACCTAACCAGCGGATCATTGCCGAGGAACGGGGAGATGGCTACGATTGGTCGATTCGGTCGCCGGATAGCTTCATCCCACAACCATGCCCGAGTCCACGCTTTTCACGTTATTATCTTGCCATGGATTGGAAGACTTTCCAACTCATCACACGGGCGACCAAGCCAATAATTTGCTGGCCAGCTTGACCGGATTATGGCATCCAATGATCTTGGCCCGCGCCCAGTCGATCCCGTGCTGGTGCCGCATCGAACAAGCCCCCGAAGACTGCGGCAGCGCGATTCTGGTTGTGCCGTCGATCACATCAGCGCAATTGCCGACCGGTTTTGCTGAACGAGTCGCGCAGCAAAAGGGCTTGCTTGTCCAAAATGCGATCGACCGGGCAAGCATCGTTTTACAAGTCCTCCAACATTGGGGAGAAGCCGCTTCCGTCGCCGACCCGGAAGATTTTGCCAACGATTTCCACGCGCTGGGCTACGTTTATTGGCAAGTCCAGTTGATGACTCGCCAACTCCGTTACTCAAGCCATCTCGACGAAGTCCATTTTCGGAACTTGGTTGTCAGCGCGGCGGCAGCCTTCGTCTCAAACCAATGGTCCGAATGCCGAAGCGGGCTTCAATCGGCATTCGACTTGTTGCTTCAAGAACGCAATCGATATTTTCCGGTCGACGCGCTGTTGATTGACCTCGTTCTGGTCGCACCGACAACTTTGGGCGAAAGTCTCACTCGAACTTTGCGATTGCCGACTCCGCTCAATTTACTGTTGACTGGCGAGTTGGCCGTTCGAATTGCCCAGAAGCATCCCGATTTGGCCATCCAATTGCGGGAACGAATCGCCAGCGGAACGGTTGAGATTGTCGGCGGACCGGCAGCCGAGCCACGCTTTGCTCTGTTGTCGATCGAATCCATCCTGCACGAATTTCATCGTGGACTCGCAAGTTATTCCGCAAGCCTCGGTTGCCAACCGAGAATTTTTGGACGGCGAAAATTCGGCATCACTAGCGTCTTGCCACAATTGTTGTCCGATTTGGGTTTTCGCGGCGCGCTACATGCGCCATTCGATCAGGGAAAATTTCCGCCAGCCGCTTCTGGTTCGATTGAATGGCAAGCACCCGATGGCAGTACCATTTCCGCGATCGCGGTGGCTCCAATTGACGCGGCGCAACCCGACGCTTTTTCGCGTTTGGGGGTTAACGTTGGCGAATCCTTCGACTCGTCACACGGCGCGACGGTCTTGTTCGCTCATTGGCCGATGAAGACTTGCATTTGGTACGACGATTTAATGCGCTCGATGAAATACGCCGCAGTGCTGGGTCGATTCGTGACCCTGCACGAGTATTTTCAGAAAGCGGCATTCTCCGGACGCCGGGATCGCTACGCTGAAGACCAATATCGATCCGAGTATTTATCCGAAGCACAACTGGCGCGGCAGCCCGATCCGCTTTCGCGAGTTTGCAACTACTGGAAAAACCGATGGGCAATCGCCGAATGTGAAGCCCTTCGGTTCATGGCATCCATGGTGGGTGCGCCTATCGATGACGTCGATTTGGAAAACCAGGACGGAATAAACGAGTCGTTGGATACCGACGGCGATAATTCCATTCCGATCGAAAACGAATCGATCGGTGAACTTCAAACGGGCTTGGCCGAAAAATTCATGGCTCGGCTGTTCGACGCTGATGTTACAACGTCCGCGAGCGCTCATTTGATCGTCGTCAATCCACTCGGCTTTGCACGACGAATCATCTGTCCCGTGAGCGACCAGTTCAAATCAGTTCCAGCGAATAAACCGGTGTACGCAGTCGATGCGGATCATCGCGGAGGCTTTTTGGCAGTTGACGTTCCGGCTTTCGGATTTGCGATGGTCGCTGCGTCCGTCGACGCGCGCGAAGAAAAGCGAAACGAGCCCGAGATCGTGGACGGGCTTCGTTTGCGAAACGAGTTCTTTGAATTGGAAATCGACGAACGAACTGGCGGGATTCGCTCCATTCACACTTATCAACAGCGTGGCAATCTTTTTTCTCAGATGTTGTCATTGCGATTGCCACCGGGTCGCCGCACGACCGGGGGCTTGGACGCATCGTATGCTCAATCGACGGTTCGCTCCGTCCAGACAACGACCAACAATCGCGTGGTGGGCGAGATTTTGGTTCAGGGCAATTTGTGCATCGACAACCAACCGATTGCCGAGTTTCAGCAGACGATACGCGTAGCCCGCGGCCGACGGGTGATTGAACTCGAGATTGAAATTAGGCCAAGCGAGCTGCTGACGATCGACCCGTGGCGTCATTATTATTGCAGCCGATTTGCATGGCCCAACGAAGCAGCCGAGCTTTGGCGATCGGTTAACGAAACTCGCTGTGCCATTGTCGAACCACGGTTCGAAGCTCCCAATTATATTGAGATAGTCGACGGTCAAACGCGTTTCACAGTTCTGACCAACGGACTCCCCTTTCATCGCCGTTATGATTATCGCAAGTTGGATACGCTTTTACAGGTAAGTGGAGAAAGCTGTAAACGATGTCGAATTGGGATTGGCGTCGACCTTCCATCGGCTCAGCAAGCCGCCGTAGAATTTGCCGCAATGCCCATGATACAGGAACGGTCTGGCCGACCGCGAATGGCACAGCCGGTCGCTTGGTTGATGCGAGTCGATTGTCGCAACGTGCTGATAACGGCGGTCGAGCCTTTGCCAACAGGCGGTTTTGCAAATGGCGTGCGGGTTCGGCTCAAAGAAACCGAGGGGCGGTCCGGCAACGGTAAAATAGAATGCGCGCGACCCATCGCTCAAGCCAGGCGAGTGCGGCTGGACGGCGAAACGAAGTCCGAATTGAATGTGGTTGACGGTGGTGCGGAATTTGGATTTTCAGCGCACGAATATTTCCAACTTGATTTGCTGTGGTGAAGCATGATTGTGACGATCGACGGTCCCGCCGGTGCCGGCAAGAGCACGGTCGCGCGACGGCTTGCCAAGCGACTGAGCTTCGAGATTTTGGATACCGGCGCGATGTATCGAGCGGTGACTTGGGCTGCGCTGGAGGCGAACATCAACCCGGCTGACGCTAACGCAGTTTCGCGCTTGACCGATGGTCTCGAAATACAACTAGCGAACGAACGGGTGCTGGTTAATGGGCGTGACGTATCGCGCGAAGTTCGCGAGCCGCGCGTCACGGCCGAAGTTTCCAGCGTGGCCGACCATCCGGCCGTTCGACAGCAAATGGTGGAGTTACAGCGTCGAATCGCGGCAACCGGCAATTTCGTTTGCGAAGGCCGCGACCAAGGAACCGTGGCTTTTCCTAATGCCCAAGTGAAAATCTTCCTGACGGCTTCGGTTAGACAAAGGTCTCTGCGACGCTGGCAAGAGTTGTGCGACGCTGGATTTCCCGAATTATTGGAGGATATCGAACGGCAGCAAACCGAGCGCGACCGCCGCGACGAAATTCGACCTGTTGGTGCGCTTCGTCGATCATCCGACGCGATTGACTTCGACACCGATCATTTGACGATTAACGAAGTCGTCGCGGAACTTGAAAAAATTGTGCGACGACAAATGACGAATGATAACCATGAATGAACGACAAGAAAATCAGCGCAGCTTGTTTCAGAACTCCGGTTACTGGTCGGTTCATAGCGCATGCCGCTTGACCAGTCTGGTGGCGTGGCGGTTGCGCTGCTTTGGTCAGTCGAATTTTCCAATGACCGGCGGGGGTTTGATCTGCGCGAACCACCAAAGCCATTTGGATCCGGTGCTGATTGGGATTTGCTGTCCGCGACGGATGAATTTTTTGGCCAAGAAATCACTGTTCAAATTTGGTCCATTTGGAAAATTCATCGATTTTTTGGATGCGATTCCATTGGAGCGAGAAGGAATCGGAATCGCCGGAATCAAGGAAACCATTCGGCGTTCGCGCCGTGGCGAGCTGGTCATGATGTTCCCCGAGGGAGCTCGCACCTTCGACGGCGAGATGGTTCCGCTGTTGCCCGGCACGGCATCCATCGCACGACGAACTCAAGTTCCTCTCGTACCTGTCGGCATTGACGGAGCATTTCAAGCTTGGCCGCGCACCAAACCATTTCCGAAACTTGGCAAAGTCGTTGTGTGCGTCGACCGACCGATCCCGTTTTCAGAATACGGCAGCTTAACCGACGAACAAGTCACCGAATTGTTGCGAGAGCGCATCCACGCGTGTTTTCTCGAAGCTCGCCACCGCCGCGGGAAAATGCATTGATCTAGCAACGCTTTTCAAATTCGCGACAACATTCATGGGCAAGTTCCGAATAGCTGCTTTTCAACGTCGCGGTTCGATCGACAGGATGACCTTTGCAACCGAAGTCCTTGACTCAGGAACTGTGCCCAACAACGTTTTTTGAGTTTTTGGCATTTTTGGCGAAAGACCCGGGCCGTTCAAGGTCACTACGCTATAGGTCGTTTTCGGCAAATTGGAAATGGGGCAATCGATCTTAATTTTATTGCAAGGGAACACGATCATGAACACCGCCGTCAAGAAATTCTATTTGATCCTTTGTCTAGTTGCGGCCGCGACATTCCTTGCGCCGCTTACCGCCGCGCAAAATGCGGAAGCGCTGCCTTTGTTTGAGGAAGGCCAGGAATTGATTCAATCTGAGGAATTCGCCAAAGCCGCAGAGGTGTTTCAAAAATGCGTTGACGCCGACGACAAATTCGGTGGGGCTTGGTTCATGCTGGGATACGCGCTTCACATGGACAAGAAATACGACCAAGCCATTGTTGCCCACAAACGAGCGATCGAATTTGATGACGACCAGTTCAAATCGACGGCGACCTACAATCTAGCGTGTGCGTTG
>JANMEB010000313.1:0-12542 GCA_031376585.1 Planctomycetota bacterium
GACGCTTGGTAATTTAGGCACGCCGCACGCGCAGCAGCAGCTCGCGGACATCGCCAGCCAACATCAGTTGCCGCTAGAAATCCGCCAAGCCGCCGTCGCCGCGCTGGAAAGAGCGTTCGGGCAACAAGGCATATTGCTGACGACCCAGCAGATTCGTCAGCAATACGATCGTTATAACTCCAGCGAAACGCTGCCCGAAGAAACACAGCAAGTCCTCTCGGCAGTTCTAAATGCCATCGAGCAACCGACTTCGGCCGACCGAAAGTAACGACAAGGTTTGGCGGGCAACCCAAGCGAGCTCATACGACGAAAATGCCTAAGGCCGCGACATCGTCAGTTTCTTTGGAAAACGAAGCGGTCGTAATTGAGATTTCTTCAATATACGCCTAAAACATCAGCCAGTTTGCTTGTGTTTCGCATTTGCCCTAAATAGTCTAAGCCTAAGCGAATCTGGGGTATTAATGAGCATTGGCTCAATCCACTTCGCGTTTATCTCTTGAGGACGCAACCAGGTTGGGCTGCCCAATTCTAACCCAGGCAATCTTGCGACTCAATCTTTCGCGCGGACAGTCCGGATAAGAACCGACCCTGTTTTCACTGGTCTTGAGCCGTCGAACTTCGGCCCCTAGCGTGCCGAGAGCTATAGCCTGCGGTCCTGGGTGAGTATTGATAACAAGCGGATTGCGATAAACTGAATTCGTCCAACTAGGAAATGTCACGTGATCGCTACCATGCTCCCAGTGCCTGATCGCTCTCTCGGTTCGTCGTCGGAAATCATTGGCGAAAGTGTTGCCCTACGCGGTGTCTTGGAATTGGCTCGGCGGGCGGCGGGTTCGAATGCGACGATTTTGTTGCAAGGGGAATCGGGGACCGGCAAAGCACAAATCGCGGCCGCCATTCATCAATGGAGCGCGCGAGCCAGCGGGCCATTTGTGCGAGTCAACTGCAGTGCGCTCGCCCCGGAATTACTTGAAGGCGAACTATTCGGCTACGCTCGAGAGGCTGGCGGCGAGGAGATTCAACGAGTGGGCCGATTGGAATCAGCTCACACCGGCACGATTTTTCTACACGACATCCACGCGGCATCGTCGGTCGTGCAAGTCAAACTGTTGCGCGTCTTGCAAGAGCGGCAGTACGAACTGATCGGCGATGCCAGACCGCTGGCCGTCGATGTGCGAGTGATCGCAGCCACCACTCGCGACTTGACCGCCGAAGTCAGTGAGAGCCGTTTTCGCGAGGATTTGTTCTGGCGGCTGAACGTCGTCCCGATCGTCACTCCGCCACTTCGCCGCCGCCGCGAAGACATCGCGCCGCTCGTGACGCACTTATTGAAAATTTACAGCCAAGCCAACGACCGCAAGATCACGCGAGTTTCGCCCACCGCGCTAACTGCTTTGCAGCAATACGGCTGGCCCGGCAACGTGCGAGAATTGCAAAACTACATCGAGCGCGCGGTCGTGCTAACCGAGGGTGACGAACTGACGTTGGAGCAATTGCCAGGTGTCGTAAGCGGTCAGCAAAAGTCTGAGATGGGCGCGTTTCGCGGCTCCGATCCCAAATCGCTAATCGAGGAATTCGTCCACAACGGAATCGCAACCGCCGACGGTGCCGCCACCGATCTTCACGCCCAGATCGTCGACCCGGTCGAGCGTGAACTCATCGTCCAAGTCCTGCAATCGTGCAACAACGTGCAAAAAAAGGCCGCCGACCGACTCGGTATGAACCGAAACACCCTCCACAAGAAGCTCAAGGAATTCGGAATCGAGTAGAGCGTTCAGGCCAATATCGATGTAACGACGTTGCCATGGACATCAGTCAATCGGTAGTCGCGGCCGGTGTGGCGGTAGGTGAGGCGAGTGTGGTCAAGGCCCATCAGGTGCAGGATCGTGGCGTGGAAGTCGTGGACGTGGACCTCGTCCTTGCCGATATTGATTCCGTAATCGTCCGATTCGCCGTAGGTTATTCCTGGCTTCACGCCGCCACCGGCCAGCCATGACGAATAGGCCCAGTGATGATGTTCTCGGCCCTTCGCATCGGCATCCGCGTTAAATGGCGTACGGCCGAACTCCGTCGTCCACACAACCAGCGTGTCCTCCAACATGCCCCGTTGCTTCAGGTCACGCAGCAAGCCGGCGACCGGCTGATCGACGTTCTGGGCGAGTGGTTCGTGCGTGCGCATATCGCCGTGCGCGTCCCAATTGTTCGACGAGCCGACGTCGATCAGTTCGACGAATCGAACGCCCCGTTCGGCCAGCCGTCGTGCGATGAGGCATTGCCATGCAAAGCCTTTGGTGCTGCCACGTTCGAGGCCGTACAGTTTCAGCGTGGCATCATTCTCCTTCGAGAGATCGAACACTTCGGGCATCTCCGCCTGCATCCCAAATGCCGTCTCGAACGATTTGATCCGAGCGGCCAGCATCGGGTCGCCGGAGTGGGTTGCCAGATGGCGTTGGTTCATTTTGGACATCACATCCAGTTCCAGTTCTTGTAATCGGCTAGTGGCAGCGCGGCGCTGGATGTTGGCGACCGGTTCGGGGCCTGGAACGACGAGCGTGCCTTGATGGGAGCCGGGCAGGAAATCGCTCCCCCACACTTGACCGCCTGCATAGGGAGACTGCGGCGCGATCACGACAAACGATGGCAGGTTGTGATTCACCGTGCCGAGACCGTAGCTGACCCACGAGCCGATGCTCGGTCGCGCGAACGTGAACGATCCGGTATGGATGCCCAGCGTCGCTTCATAATGATTCGTGTGATCGGACCTCATCGAGCGAATCACACAGAGATCATCGACGCATTCGGCCATGTGCGGAAAGAGCGAGCTGACTTCCGTTCCGCATTTTCCGTGCCGCGTAAATCCCCACTGCGGTCGCTGGAGGAACATCTTGAAGTCCCCTTTGCGGCCTTGAAACTCGTTGACCGAGACCGTCTTGCCGGCATCTGCAAAAAGTTTTGGTTTATGATCCCACGTGTCGACGTGCGAAACACCGCCGCTCATGTAGAGAAAGATGACTCGTTTTGCCTTGGGCGGAAAATGCGATGGCCTCGGCGACAATGGATCCGCCGCAATCGACGGGGTCGCGTCCTCCGCAAGCAACTGCGAGACGATCCCCGGTAGGAGCATCGACCCGCCGATCAACGAACGCAATACGCCGCGACGTGAAAAGTCAAAAGTCTGGTTGGCTTTCATCCGGTTACTCAATCTACATGAAGGAACTCATTACTGCCGAAAAACGCGCGGAGGTAGGCGGCAAGCGACCGGTCTTCGACGTCGCTCCCATTCGCCGTCGACAATTCAGCTCGGTAGGCCGCCAGAAAATCTCTCGCTTCGGCCCGTTCCATCTCCGTCGGCGAACGCCCCAACCCGCGATACCACGCAAGTTCGATCCGCTGCGTCTCGTCAGAACTGGCGTCGAAGAGACGAGCCGCCCATCGTTCGGCCTTCGCATGAACGAATGGATCGTTGAGAAAGAACAGCGCCTGGGTCGGCACGGTTGTCTCGAGGCGTTCGGCCGTGGTTGCGTTAGGGTCCGCACCATCGAACAGCGCGAGGAATGGATGCCGCTTGAGTCGTTGCGACATGAGGTAGACGCTGCGTTTGTTGTGGTCGTAAACGGCACTGAACGGATTGTGTTGCGTGTAACCCCAACTGGTCGGCGACGGAAAAGGATGTTCCCGCGCGGGTGCCCGATCGAGTTCGCCGCTCACCGCGAGAATCGAATCGCGGATTTCCTCCGCACTGAGCCGGCGTCGGCGAAACGAAGCGTACAGATCCGTCGAATCAATAGCTGGTGTGGCGACCGGTTGTGTTTCGGCAGAAATGGATGACTGCTGATAAGTCGCGCTCAGCATGATCAAGCGATGCATGGCTTTCACCGACCACCCGCTGCGAATGAATTGTGTCGCCAGATGATCGAGCAACTCAGGATGAGTCGGCGGCAGCCCGCGAACGCCGAAGTCGTTGGGCGTCTTCACGAGCCCACGACCAAAGTGATGTTGCCAGATACGATTGGCCATGACGCGCGCGGTTAGCGGATTCTCCGGCCGAGTTAGCCATTTCGCCAACTCCAGTCGACCACTACCCGATGTCTCGGCAGCAAGCGGACCGCCTCCTAAAATTTTGATCAATCCGCGAGGTACTTCTGCGCCGAGCTGATCCGGCTCGCCGCGCATTTGCATCCGCACATTGTGCGGCGTGCCCTCGGCCATTCCGTAAGCCATCGCGAACGGACCATCGGCCAGAAGCGTGTTGAGTTCCTGTTTCTCTTTGTCGGCGCTAGTTTGGAGCGCTGAGAGCTGTTGGCGAATCGTGGCGATCTCCGCGAGACGGGCCTGGCGCGAGTCGTCGGCGACTTGGACCAGCGACGCATCGAGTGGCGGCAAGGGCTTGGCGCCGATCACGAAATTGTCCGCGTCGAGCGAAGGTCGCACGCCGCCGATATGTCCGTAGCTATCGATGAACGAGTAATCGATCGTCCCGTCCCAGTCCGTCGCCAACTGGCCGGAGAATTTCGATTCGCCGGTTCGAGAAGCCAGCACGCCAGTGTAAGTTTTCGCTTTCAAATCGAGCGACAATTGCGCTTGATACCACTCGCCAATGACTAGCGGGCAGACGGCTTCCTTCGCGTCGGCACTGCGTCGAAAAAATTCACTTCCGTTGAAGAACAGCTCGATCGCCGCTGAACTGCCCGGTCCGTGCCCGAGATAGTAACGCCACGAACCGTTGCCGCCCGCCTCACGACTTGCGCAGCAGAAGTCAAAGCCAACGAAGAGTCGACCGTCAGGATCAGGCTTCACACTCGCGAGCGTCAGTCCGCAACCGTCGTACTCACCACGATTCGGCAAGTGAATTCCAAGTTCTCCTTGCGGAAACAGGTTGCGGTAGGGACTCTGTGACATCCCCGAAAGCTTTACCAGGCTATTGGGACCAGGATTCCACGGGTTCGAGGGAGCTGTGTCCTTGATCTGCAATTCGAAATCGCCATCGATTCCCGCGAGTGCCTGCAATCGCGCGATCAGTGCGGCGTGGTTGGGTTCGTTAGCGGCGACCGTAACGCTCGGCAGCCCCGTCGAAACTGGCGGGATGGGCGATTCTTGCACGCCGAAGTTGTCGTACTCAATCGCCGGAAGTTTTGTCTCTGTCTTGTCGAGCGAGTCCAGCACCAAGAAGTCCATCGCGCCGGACGATTCAGCTAAAAAGGGTCTGCTCGAAAACTCGTTCGTCGTGCCCGGCACGCCGACTCTCCCAGAAACGGTCCGGCCAGACAGATCGAGAACAAGTTGCAGGTTGTGCCACTGATTGGGCTCCAAAGCGCAGAGGCTTTCGTTCCGATCGTCCACTCGCAACCCAACAGCGTCCGACGACAGGAACAGCACGACCGCGGGCGTTTCGCCAATGGCACCCAATGAAATTCGATGCGCCCCGTTCGCACCGGCCTCTGGCGCGGCAACTCGAAAGTCGAGGTTCACATACAGTGCGTTGCAGTTTTCACGTGTGCGGCGCGGGTAAAGTGCTTGCGCGATACGATACGCACCGGCATCTCCGGGCACACTCGCGCCGAGCCTTCCCCGGGCGTAGAGATTCTTGAATGGACTTTGCGCTGCGGTTGTCACAGCAATCTTTCCCTCATAGCGCCATGGTGGGACAAGCACGCCGTTGCTCCCGCCGGCCGCTGGGGCCTGGATCTCGAAATCGCCATCGATATCGTGGAGCGATCGCAGCACCGCCGCTGACACGGATTGATTTTGGTCTACCAATTTGGCGGACCACGCGGCCATACGAGCATCGAACTCGCGCCACTTCGCTTGCGATTCGTTGGCTGGCAGCAACGGCGCAAGCGTGCGCACTTGTTGCTTTTGTTCCGAGCCAGGGAATGCGTAACGGCTACTGTCGAAGATGCCGTAGAGGGCGTAGTAGTCGTTCATCGAGACCGCATCGAACTTGTGATCGTGACACCGCGCGCAGCCAAGACTCAATCCGAGCACCGATTGCCCCAACGTATCGATTGTGTCTTGAATCGTGAGGTGCTGATAATTTTCCGAATCGAAACCGAAACGACGCGAAATTGCCAGATACCCGGTCGCTGTGACCCGCTCGGCATATCGCTCGCGCGGTCCCTGGTTGGCGAGCACGTCTCCGGCGATCTGCTCGCGTAGGAATTCGTCGTAGGGCTTGTCGGCTTGGAAGGCACCGATGACGTAGTTGCGGTATCGCCAGGCCAGCGGCATCGGGTAATCCGCCGTCTCACCCGCGGTGTCGGCATAGCGGACCACGTCCAGCCAATGCCGCGCCCAGTGCTCCCCGTACGCGGGCGACGCGAGCAGCCGATCCACGACGGCTTCGAAAGCCCGTGCTGAGGCGTCTTGCGCGAAAGCCTCGATTTCCTCTGGCGTCGGCGGCAAACCGGTGAGGTCGAACGTCGCGCGGCGAATCAGCGCGAGCTTGTCGGCAGCCGGTGCGGGCCGAACGCCCGCAGCTTCCTGTCCGAATCGGATGAATGGATCGATGCTAGTCTGCACCCACGCCTTGTCCCGAACGTCGGGTGGCGCGACATCGCGGATCGGCTCAAAGGACCAATGCTTCGCCGTCTCAAATTTCGCCGATTTCGCCGGCCAGACCGCTCCCGCTTTAATCCACGCCACGAAGTCCGCTACCTGATCGGACCGCAGTGCTTTGTCTTTCGTCGGCGGCATAGCCGACACATCCGCTTGACGCTGAATCGCCTTGATGAGCAAACTCTCTTGCGGATTGCCTAGAACAATTGCCGGCCCGGACTTGCCGCCTTTGAGCAAGGTCTCGCGCGAATCAATTCGCAATGCTCCGGAAGTCTTCGTATCGCCGTGGCAACGAAAGCACGTCCCGAGCAGGACTGGTCGAATCTTTGCCTCAAAGAAATCTTCGCGATCGTCGCCCGAAACCAAGCGGTGGCTCAATGCCAGTAGGCTCGCCAACAGCAGCACGGCAAAGCCGGCCACGCGATACTTGTCCTTCGCTCCGAAACTCCACATGGCACGCAAGCAAACCTCAAGTCTCCTTCACGCTCGCACATGAAATCAACCGATTTTCTATCGCGAGTGAGGGTGTGATAACTAATAGGAATTTTGATCCCCCGATGCCCTTGACGCAACCATCCGAAGGCGATTTTCCCGATCTTCCTTCGCGCTCAAATGAAGGGTGTTTGACGGTTATTGACCCCGATCATGCTTCTCGTCCGGGCGCGCGATGGGGCTACTCGGTGTGGGAATCAATTTTACTTGAACTCAAGAGTCCGAACAGCTCGCGCTTCGCACGATCACGACGGTCGCGCCGACACATTCGGCGAAAACGCATGGGGCACAAACTCACGCGGCCTATTCGGATTGGAAACATTCCGGTTCGATCTTCATCCTTACGACACCCGAGGGAGCCGATCTGTCGGCGAAGGCGTCGGTCGCGTATATTTCGGGCCGGCATTGGGACGGCCGTGCCGACAAACTAATCTGCGGCACAAACGGTATCGCGGCATTGACTTAATGCGATGTCCGACTGGAGCTTGATTCGTCGCATCATCCGTAGCTAAGGAAAAAAATCGTGAAGTCTTCCATCGTCGTGACATGGCTGGTTTTGTTTGCCAGCCTTAGTACATACAGCGTCGCCCAGTCGCCGCCAGTCTCTGGCCGCTCCTCAATGGAAAACGAAGGCTGGACGGTGCACGTCAGCGAGCAACTATTGGAGCAAGACAACGAGGCGACCGAACGGGCTCTGGAGTTGCTCACCAAACAACTGCAGGAAATCAACCGTGTCGTTCCCGCCCCAGCTGTCGCGGAACTACACAAGGTTCCCCTCTGGATCTCTCCCGAATATCCGAACGTGAAACCTAGCGCCGAGTATCACCCCGGCGCGGGCTGGCTGCGCGATAACAACCGTGACCCGGCGATGGAAAAAGGGGTCGAGTTCACCAACCTCCGCATCTTCGAAAAGGAAACAGCGCGCATGCCAAACTTCGCGCTCCATGAACTGGCGCACGCCTATCACGACCGAGTATTGCCGGACGGCTTTGACAATCGGGCGATCAAGGACGCCTATAAGCAAGCCAAGGCCGACGGCCTGTATGACAACGTCGAGCAGCGGTTCGGCGATGGCCGCTCCGCTAAAGTCCGCGCCTATGCGATGACTAACCCCCAAGAATATTTCGCCGAGTGCAGCGAAGCGTTCTTCTCCACGAATGATTTCTACCCGTTCACCCGCGATCAACTCGCCGAATATGATCCCGGAATGTGCGAGGTGCTGAAAGAGGTCTGGGGTGAGACTGCCGAAAGTGAAACGCCTGCTGACCGTTCGCAACAAGAATCGGATCGGCTCACGCTCGATCGAATTTTCGCTTCCGATGAATTCCGCGGTGACCGCCCGCCTCCGCTCAAATGGTTTGAGGACGGTTCGTACATCACCCTCCAGCCATCGAAGCTGCACGAAAAGTCAAACGACCTTATGCACCTGGACGCTTCGGGAAAGAGTGAAGTCTTCGTGTCGGCCGAACAACTCGTGCCGCCAAACGCCAAAGATCCTTTGACCATCGAAGGCTTTCAAGTTTCCGAGGATCTCGATCTCGTGCTGATCTATACGAACTCGGTCAAGGTCTGGCGGCAGAACACTCGCGGCGATTATTGGACTTTTCGCCGGTCGACTCAAAAGCTCACGAAAATCGGCGCGGAAGCCCAGCCTTCGGCGCTTATGTTTGCCAAATTATCGCCGGATGGCAGCCAAGTCGGATACGTCCGCGAAAACAACTTGTTCGTCGAGCCAGCGGACGGCGACAAGGCGACGGCTCTCACAAGTGACGGCTCGCCGGAAGTCATCAACGGCACGTTCGATTGGGTGTACGAAGAAGAATTCGGCTGTCGCGATGGCTGGCGATGGAGTCCGGACAGTCGGCAAATCGCCTATTGGCAACTCAACACTCGCGGCGTGAAGACATTCACACTGGTCGATTACACGACCGAGTCCTACCCGATTCTAAAGACGTTTGCCTACCCGAAAACCGGCGAGCAAAATTCGGCGTGTCGTATCGGCGTGGTTGCTGCCGCAGGTGGAGCGACCACTTGGATCAACGTCCCCGGCGATACGCGCAACGACTTTTACCTTCCCAAGATGGAGTGGACGGGCGGTTCGCAAGAACTAGCGATCCAACGCATCAACAGGATGCAAAACTCCGTCGAAGTGATCCTGGCTAACACGGCTACCGGATCAGTTAAAACCGCGTTGAACGACCACGATGAGACTTGGGTCGACATCCACGACGAATCGGTCGCGTGGACGGATAAGGGAAATTCATTTACCTGGATCAGCGAGCGGGATGGTTGGCGGCATCTGTATCTTGCGTCCCACGACGGAAAATCGCTTCGCCAACTCACCCGAGGCGATTTCGATGTGATCCGAGTCTTGCACATCGACGAGCGAGCTGGAAAAGCTTACTTTCTCGCTTCGCCTGAGAACCCCACGCAGCAATATCTGTATAGCGTGTCGCTCGATGGAATTGGCGCGCCCGAGCGATTGAGTCCAACCGATCAGCCGGGCACACACGAATATGACATTGCGCCGGATGGCTCGCTCGCCGTCCATACGTACTCCACGATTAATACTCCGCTGCGCGTCGAACTCATCTCACTCCCGGATCACAAACTGCTTCGCTCGATTGTCACGAACGACGAGCTGCGGGCATCCCTCGAATCGTTAAAGCTTGCACCGGTCGAGTTCATCCAAGTCAAAATCGGCGACGGAGTGAATCTGGATTGCTGGCTGATGAAACCACCCGGGTTCAATCCAGCCAAAAAGTATCCACTGCTGCTGCACGTCTACGGCGAACCGGCAAGCCAATCGGTGCGAGACGTTTGGGGAGGGAGACATTACCTCTGGCACAGGATGCTCACTCAACAAGGCTACGTCGTGGCCTGCATCGATAATCGCGGGACGCCTTGTCCTCGCGGCCGAGCCTGGCGTAAAGCGGCCTACAAACGAGTCGGCACGCAGGCATCGGAAGATCAAGTCGCCGCCACGCGCGAACTGCTCAAACAACCTTGGCTGGATGCAAGCCGCGTCGGAGCCTGGGGCTGGAGCGGCGGCGGATCAATGACGCTCAACCTGCTGTTCCGCTACCCCGACGTCTATCACACGGGCGTCGCGGTTGCCGTCGTGCCCAACATGCGGCTCTACGACACCATTTACCAAGAGCGTTATATGGGCTTGCCCCAAGACAACGGCGAAGCTTACGACGCCGGCTCACCGATCACGCATGCTGCCGGACTGAAAGGCAATCTGCTAATCGTGCACGGTAGCGGGGACGACAATTGCCACGAACAAGGCATGATGAAACTGGTCAATCGGTTGATCGAGCTGAACAAGGACTTTTCGATGATGTCCTACCCGAACCGCAGCCATTCCATCGACGAAGGCAAAAACACCACTCGCCACCTGTATGGCTTGCTGACGCGATTCCTCAACGAAAATCTCCCCGCTGGCCCGAAATAAGCCAGATCCACAATCCGGAACGGTTTCATGAAACTCTGTCATTGGTTGTTTGCGGTTCTCGTTTTGACTCTCGGGAACCCGTCGTTCGCCCAATACGCCGATTGGAAACATGGTGGCTCGCTGTTTATCCTCACGACTCCCGAGGGAGCCGACCTGCCGGCCTCGGCTTCGCTCGAGAATTTTCCGCTGCTCATGCGCTTGCAAAATAACGGGCAGCCGGCAGGGTCTGACGCCATATCGCGCAGTCCTCGGAGCGATTTGGGGTCTGACCCTCTCTCTTCGCCGGCACTGGACCGATGACTACTGAAGCCTGGTTCCGCGCCGACCGGGCCAACGGCAACGTCCTGGCCTGGGGCAAGGAGCAACCCGAAAATCAGCTTGAAAGACCTCGACGCGGCTGTCAAGATAATGCCTGTCTTTTTTGTCTTCTATTTTCCAATACGACAGCAAGCATGAATACGAAAACAACAAATGCAATAGTTGGCGCAATGGTTGCGATGTCATTGGTGGGGAATGCGGCAATGGCCCAGCAAGCCGAGTCAGGCATGCCGCCGCAGGAGTTCAAGGGGCCGGTGAAAGTCTTCATACTTGCCGGGCAGTCGAACATGGAAGGGCATGCCGGTGTGACAACGCTCGACCGGCTGGGTGAGCATCCGACTTTTGGATATCAGTTGAAGAAGATCCGAAACGATGATGGCTCATTCGTTGTGCGCGATGACGTGTTCGTTTCGTATCAGAAAGCTGACGAAAAAATCCAGCGACCGCTGACGGTAGGTATGGGTGCATGGGGAGCGGACTGGTTTGGGCCGGAACTGATGTTCGGCATCGAGATGGGCGATCACTTTGAAGAGCCGGTTCTGCTGATCAAGACGTGCTGGGGCGGGCATAGCCTGTATGGGAATTTCCGGCCACCCAGTGCCGGCAAACCGCCCTATGAGACCGACTGCAAGCCCGAGGAGAGTGGTGCATCGTATCAAAAAATGGTGAAAGAGGTGCGCGAGTGCCTCGCCAATCTCGACGACGATTTCCCGCAGTTGAAGGGTGCAAAAACCGAAATCTGCGGGTTCGTTTGGTTCCAAGGCTGGAACGACATGTGTCAGCCTGGCGATAAGATCAGGCAGCAGGTATATGACGAGTATTGCCCAAATTTCGTACATCTGGTTCAGGACTTGCGAGCCGAATTCAAGTTGCCGAAACTGCCGGTAGTCATGGGTGAACTCGGCGTCGGCGGCGAAAAAGCGGACGAGAACATGATGGCTTTCAGGGCCGCACAGGCGAAGATCGCAACGTGCCCCGAGTTGAAAGGCACTTTAGGCTATGTCCGTACTGCGCCATTCTGGTATCCAGAACTAGATGAACTGCCCCGGAAAATGGAATTTGAAGAGAACCGGGTGAGGAAGGCGATTGCCGAGCAACTTAAGGCGCGGCTGAAGGACAAGCCGGAAATCGCGGATCCCAAGAAAATGGAACAGCTCGTAAGAGAAGCCGGGGACAAAGCCCTGATAGATGACGCGGAGTATCAGAAAGCCAAGCAGGAATCTGACAAGCACGTTTGCAACTGGTATTGCCATTATCAGGGAAGCGCCAGGGTGTACTGCATGGTTGGTTTCAGCCTTGCCGAGGCAATGAAGCCGTTGTTGACGATTAAGGCGAGCGGTAGATGAACGCTTACCTGCAGATGCTGGCAGCATCTGCCACGTGGGCGACGCTGCCAGCGTCGGTGGTGGTATATTTCCATCTGCCGCTCGACTAAGCCTTAGCGATTCAATACATCATTAAGCCAGCGACTGCCGGTGTGTCTACCAAGGTGAGCCGATTCTGGAATGAATAGAACGCTATCATGACCCATCAAACATCCCGCAGAACCTTTTTGCGCATGTCGGCAACCACTTTGGTTGCAGTGGCGATGCTGCCTTGCATGATCGCCGACGGGCAACATGCCAGCGCCGTTGGGCGATCGAACGATCCGGAACTCAAGTTAATGGGGAACCGCTTTCTCACGTTCAGCACGCTGGTACGAGTCCGGCAGATTGAGACG
>JANMEB010000316.1:0-2150 GCA_031376585.1 Planctomycetota bacterium
CTTCAATTGTACTCGACCCGCAGCATCCGGCGTAAACGCCACGATCCCGTAAGTCGAACTTCCCGATGTCCCGCCGGTGTGATCCGGGTACGTTTCGGAGACTTTTATTCCTCGCGAGTCGTAGCCGTATTTTTAGCGTTCGCGCTGGGCGCGGCGGCGCAAGATGTGGTGGTAGTGCTGCGCAAACCGATGTGCTTCGTCGCGCACGTATTGCAGCAGTCGCAACGCAAACGAATGGCGACTCAATCGCAACGGCTCACTCTGCCCGACTTGAAAGATTTCTTCATTTTCCTTGGCGATCGAAATCACTGTCGGTGGCTGAATACTCAAGGCTTCGAAGGCGGCCATCGCCGCCGATAGTTGCCCTTTGCCACCGTCAATCAGCAAGATATCCGGAAACGGGTCATCGTCGTCCGCCAATCGTTGAAACCGCCGCGCGACGACTTCATGAATGCTGCGAAAGTCATCGATCCCCTCGACACTCTTGATGCGAAAGCGTCGATAGCCGGGCTTGAACGGCAACCCGTCGATGAACTTGACAAGGCTCGCGACGGTCTCGGTTCCTCCCAAGTGCGCGATGTCGACCCCCTCGATCGTGCGCGGCGTCGCCTCAAGGTGCAGCACTTTTCGCAAGCCCGCCAAACCTTTTTTCGGATCAATGAAGAAGACCTCAGGCTGAACGTGCGTGTCTAATTCGCCGCGATCATCCAACGACTCCAGCATCTGAATTTCATCGCGCAACTTGGCCGCCTGCTCAAAATTCAATTGTTCCGATGCAACCAGCATCTCCGTTCGCATTTGTTCAAGCAGCTTGGATTTGTTTCCTTCCAAAAACATCTGCAGCCGTCGAATGTCGCGTCGATAGTCTTCTTTGCTGATTCGCAAATTGCACGGCGCGGAACACTGGCGAATGCTGGCCAAGAGGCAAGGCCGAAACCACTTCCAACGCGGATCGCTCTCCTCGATGTCCAGCCCGCAAGTCCGAAATTGAAAAATCCGCTGGAGGACTTGAACCGCGCCGCGCAGCGAACCGGCGCTGGCAAACGGCCCATAAAGTTTCACGCCGTGGCTGGCTGGCTCGCGTGTGATTTCGACTCGCGGAAAATCTTCGTGCGTTGTAATTTGCAAGTACGGGAATGACTTGTCGTCTTTGAGATCTTTGTTGTGGCGCGGCTGGATGTCTTTGATCAATCGCGATTCAACCAACAGCGCGTCGACTTCGCTCTCACATTCAAGGAAGTCGATATCGTTAATTTCGTGAATCCAATAAGAAGTGCGTATCTCGTTTTCAGCCGTTCGCTGAAAGTAGCTGTTGGCCCGAGATCGCAAATTCTTCGCCTTGCCGACGTAAATCACGACCCCCGCCGCGTCCTTCATCAAGTAAACCCCCGGCGTTTGCGGAAAGCTTTTAACTTTGTTCGCAGCGCAGGCATTCCCCAGCGCAGGGTTCGGTTCAGATTGTGGCGTTTCAGCATCCATCGGCGAACAGCGTGCAGGTCCGGGTAGTACTTTGCCAGCATTAAAAATTAGGGTGCTACTGGCTTTGCAAGTGCTTGTTAGCGTTCATTCCTGAAAAAACACTGGCGAAGCCAGTGGCACACAACCCTATGTTTTGACTTTGACCAAGCAGTAGCTCTCAATCGGAATTCTACCCGCCGCCGGATTCCAATTCGACCGTCGCGGCTCGGTAGGAACCTCGCCCTCCCAAAAACGTGTACCAATTTTTAGTGGCAGACGCACTAGCCTAAACGTTTGCTTGCCGCGCAGGACTCCAGCAGCCGAAGGAAGCGGCGATTTTTGGTTGCGTCAGTTTTTGCACTCGCGATCCACCACAACACTTTTTTGCGGTAGCTTGCCGGCTGGGCCTCGAAAAACTTCCATGCGGTTTTGCTTTTCTGGAGCTGACGGGCGTAGGTTTTTTCCAATTTCGACGCAACAATTCCGTTTTGTTCGTATGAATAGACTTTTGATTTGGCAGCGGCCCGACGAGCAAATGCGGCCCTTCCGGCCGCAGTCATTTTTCCGGCTGCCTCCAATTCGGCCACCAAGCGAATATTCACCGCGCTCCAAATGCTGCCGGGCCGACGCGGCGTAAACCGGATGACGTAGCGATCGTCGTCGAGCCGCTTGCGAACGCCGTCAATCCATCC
>JANMEB010000317.1:0-1361 GCA_031376585.1 Planctomycetota bacterium
CTTCAGGCTTTGATAAGAAGGAGTTTCCCCCAAATGAGTCAGTCCGTTGTCTTGGCCTTTTCCGGCGGCTTGGATACAAGCTATTGCTTGTACGAACTAAAGCGCCGTGGGCTCGACGTTCATACCGTGTTCATTGACACCGGCGGCGTGTCGGCCGACGAGCGGGCTTACATCGAAAAACGCGCGCGTGACCTCGGCGCTGCTAAGCACTGGACGGTCGACGCGGGCCAGCCGCTGTGGGATGAATTCGTCATCCCGCTGATTTGGAGTGGCGCGAGGATGCTGGGCCAGTATCCGATGCTCTGTTCGGATCGATACGTCATCGTCCGCAAAAGTCTGGAAATCTGCGACCAGATCGGCACCAAAAAATTTGCACACGGCTGCACGGCAATGGGCAACGATCAACTCCGGTTCGACCAAACCGTCGTGAGCCTCGGCGACTACGAAATCATCGCACCAGTTCGCGATTTGCAAGCCAAAGTCCAAAAGGCTCGGGACTACGAAATCGAAATCCTCACCCGTGAAGGAATCGAAGTCCGCCAGTCGACATCCAAATACTCTGTCAACGAAAACATCTTGGGCGTGACGGCATCGGGCGGCGCGATCGATCAATTCGAATCGCCATCCGCCGACATCTGGAAATGGACCAAGCCCGTGGCGCAGTGGCCCAAACAACCTCTCGTCACACAACTCAAATTCGAGGCGGGAGTTCCCGTTGCCATCGACGGCAAATCGCTCGCCGGTCCGAAAATGTTGAGCCAACTCAACCGGGCATTTGGCGAGTATGGCGTCGGACGACACATCTATACTGGCGACACCTGTGTCGGGCTTAAAGGCCGCATTGCTTTCGAGTGCCCTGGCATTACCGCGCTCATGGCGGCTGGCCAAGCACTTCAAGACGCGATTTGCACGCGCTGGCAAAACCAGTTTCGCCATACGATCGCTCAGCGCTGGGCCGAGCTTGTCTACGGCGGATTCTTTTACGAACCGCACAAATTTGATCTCGAAGCCTATTTGCGTAGCGCCAACCGGCACGTCTCAGGAAGCGTAACACTGGAGACGTCGGGTGGCCAAGTCTTGGCGACCGCCATTCAGTCCGAACACATCCTGCGCGATCGCGATTCGGTCTACGCGCAATCGTGCACTTGGACTCCAGAAGAAGCATTGGGCTTTATCAAATTGGTTGGCCAAAGCTCGCGGCTCTCGGCGAAAATCTACGGAGTGCCGCAAATTTGATCGGATTGATCTTGGAATACTTGGCTGCGCTCGTTGCCTGCGACACGCAAAACCCGCCGCGTCAGATCACGCCGCGCAGTCCGCTCTACAAGTTTTTGGACTCCGTGTGCGGCCGCGATTTCCAG
>JANMEB010000338.1:0-12018 GCA_031376585.1 Planctomycetota bacterium
GTGGACGTCCCAATGGCGGATCAATTCCAGTCTGCGGCAACCGCCGAACGATTAGGGTTCGTGCGAGATTCCTTTGACGCAAATCCGCCCACGTCCGACCAAACACCGCAACTACGTTTTTCGTTATCAATCGAACAAAAGCATGAGCTATACGCTAACCGTAGGCTGTCACTTGGACGGGATGGACCACACTCGATGAAGACACAAAACTTGATTGGCGAAGTAAATTCGATCGGCGACGAGATTAATTGCGGTAAGCGTTTGTATACCAACAGCCAATGGGTCAGCCAGCAACTGAGTGAACTGGGTGTTGACGTCCGATTTCATTCAACGATCGGCGACCGATTGGAAGACTACGAGAGTGTTTTCCGAAACGCTTGCCAGCGTGCGGACTTGATTGTCTCCACGGGAGGGCTTGGGCCAACCGAAGACGATTTGACTTCGCAAGCACTCGCGGAACTTGCGGGCGTCCCATTGGAATTCGACAACGATTCTTTTAAGCACATCGAAACGATCTTCGCCAAGCGAAACCGGCCGATCGCGCCGAGCAACCGCAAACAAGCACTTCGTCCACAAGGCAGTCGCGCGATCTTCAATCCCAACGGCACCGCTCCCGGGATTGACCTGGCTCTTTCCAAGACGGATGCACCTAGTGCGCGAATTTTTGCTTTTCCTGGCGTGCCCGCAGAATTGCGCGAAATGTGGCCAAGCGTCGCGACGGAAATTCGAGGGCTCGTCGGCACGCGCGTGTTTTATCATTTCACTCTGAATTGCTTTGGCGCGGGCGAAAGCGATACCGAAGCCATGATCCCCTCCGAGATAATGCGTCGCGGCCGCGATCCACTCGTCGGTATCACTGCCAGCCAAGCCACCATTTCCCTGCGTGTTTCTACCATCGGCGATACGATTGACCAATGTCAACAATTCATTCAACCGACGGTCGACCAACTGCGCGCAGCCTTAGGCGATTTGGTTTACGGTGAACAAGACGAATCTCTCGCCTCGGTGGTATATTTATTGCTCAAACAACGGCGTCGAAAGATTGCGATTGCCGATTTAGGTTTGGACGGTCGGTTATTTCAAGATTTAAAACCCTTTAGCGCGGCCAACGAATTCATATTGGGCGGGCTGCAGTTGAACGAAGGAACTGTGTCCCACGTATTCCCTTCGATTACATCGACTAATTTTAATGTCGAACCAGCGCTCGCCGACGTCGCTACGCACGTCCGCCGTTTGTTTCGATCAGATATTGGACTTGCGATCGGGCCGCTTCCACCACCCTCCGATCCCCAACAGGTCTTTTGCGTTGCAATCACGGACGGAACAGATCATTGGTCGCCCCGACTCACTTGCGCCGGTCATCCCAACATCCGCCTCGTCCGTGCCACCAAGCAAATTCTAAATTTCATTCGATTGAACGTGGTTCGATAGTTCTTATTCATTTTTTGGCAATTCTTGAACCTTGGCGCGGATTCGTTCAATTGCCCGGTATACGAGAACGCTCAAACGGATGGGCGTAACGTGGTACCATGACATTTCCTAATTGAAGCGACTCCATTTCTCATTCATGAAATTCGAAATCGCATGGCCAGCTACATCGACCAAGAGCGGCGACATAAACTCCAGCGGATTTTGCAACCGATGCAGGCCCGCGAACAATTCACGGCTGATGAAATCAAGGAAATTTGCTCGGACTTGGCTCCTGCGTTTATAACACGAATCATTAAACAATTGGTCGACGACCATGTTGTTGAAGTTCATGACTCTGCGGGACTGTTCCGCTGGCGGAATGAACCAGAGAAATTTCTCGCGGACGATTGGATTGACCAACAGATACGCGGCGTACAAATCACACAATCACCGGAACAAGAGCGACCGCGAGAACGATTGCTCAAGATTGGCGCAGCCCAACTACGTACGGCTGAGCTCATTGCAATTTTGGTCAGGTCTGGCCGACAGGGGGAGTCGGCGTTGCAAGTTGGCGAACGAATCGCCAACCGTTTCGGAAATCAATTGGCCTCGCTGCCTGGACAAGGGCTCGCCGAACTCAAACATTTGAGTTCGGCTGTTTCGGAACCGGCCTATTGCCAAATCATGGCCGGCATTGAATTGGGGCGGCGCGTGGCAGTAGCCAACCAAGATGCTGCGCAGGGAAAAGTTCGTATCATCGGAAGTCCGGAAGCGATCGATTACTGTCGACAAGAATTCGCGCGATTGATTCAAGATCGCCAGCAAGAAGAATTTCACATTGTTACCCTCGACACGAAGCATCAACCTATCGCCACACATCAAATTAGCGTTGGGACTTTGGATGCGAGCCTCGTACATCCGCGCGAAGTCTTTCGCCCCGCGATTCGCGATGCAGCGGCCGCCATCTTAATCGTGCATAACCATCCTTCTGGGGACCCGACGCCTAGCCGCGAAGATCGCAAGGTGATGCAAGTACTCGCGGACGCTGGCGAACTCATCGGCATCAAGCTCCTCGATTCCATCATCGTCGCGGCCACCCGTTGCATCAGCATGCGCGAAGGCCATCCGAACCTCTGATCAAAATTGAAAAATAGGTCGCAAAATTTCTCGTGGCCAAGTCGTCGATGTCGCGGATTGTAATGCCGCCGCGCAATTCGTCGCCGCTGGAACAGCCCGAGTTACTTGATCGCAGTGCCGGAAATGTGGGGTGAAAAGGGGAGTAGGTTTAGGCCGACGGAGAATTCATCGTAGGCGACGGCGTCAAAGGAAGTCGCTTCGATTAGCGGCAAAGTGTCTTGATCGACGCGGCAGCCGGCGAATAGGGCGCGCCAAGGGCGGCGGAGAATACGCTGCTCAATTGCGACGCACGAAAAATGATTGGCGGCGACATGCTCAAGAAAAACGTAGCGGCCCCCAGTCCGCAAAAGGCGACGTGCTTCGGCCAGCACGCGCGACGGATACTTTACCGAGCAAAGCACCAATGTGCCGACGACGAAATCTTGCGACGAGTCCGGAAACGGCAGCGACTCTGCGTCAGTCGAAATGATCTCCAACTCCAATTGATACCGCGCTGCCCGCTGGCGAAGCCGCGCATGCATTTTGGTATTCGGTTCAATCGCTAAAATTCTTGTGCCTGGGCGATAGTATCGAAAATTCGCACCGGCACCTGGGCCAAGCTCGACCATTTCCGCAGGATGGTCGGCAAATAGCTTCTGCTTGCGCTGCCCAAAGGCGCGGTGCATGGCCGTGTCCATTTCGTTGACCAGCCAAGCCTGAAATCGGTCTCGAACCGACTGTGGAAAACTGCTACACACGGGGCGAATCCTTGCATTGTAAAAGGTGATAGCAAAAGCGCCGACGTTTGACGACTTCGGCGTCAAAGTTACTCGAGTACGGCGTGCGTTGCTGCGCAGTGTTCATTCTACGTTAGTAAGTGAGTCCTCGTGGCATTGCCATCGAATAACGCGACTGCCGACTCCATGAACGAACTTGTACTAGTCGTTCATGGAGTCGGTGATCCAGCACCTGGTGAGACGATTTCACTGCTGGCTCGCAGCACTTGCTCCGCGTCACGGCCGATGGTCGAAACGCACGAGGTTCTTTGGCTGCATGAAGACTCCGATCGCGGACGTTTCGCGACTTCATTTCCCGTCCATTTGCGGTCGTCGAAATCCAGCGACCATCGAACGGTCTTTGCCGAGGTCTTCTGGGGCGATCTTTCGCAGTTGCGGCGCGGCATCATCGGAACTTTTCGCGGCTTGCTGGAACTCGTTTTCGGCTTGCGCTATGTCGCGTTCGTAGCGGCAGATCAATCTGGCAAAGCGGCTCGATTGTTGCAATGGCTGGGCTTGGTAACTGCGAGGGCGCTGCATGGACCGTTGCTGGCCGTCAATTTGGTCTTGGCGTTGCTTATGCTGGCCATGGCAGTAACGGAGGTACTCTCGCCCCAGTCCAGCGACAAGGCGGCTTGGAGTTCCATCCTGGTGTTCATCGTGGTCTTGACCACACTAATGGCCGCTGTGCCGGTATGGCGAATGGCGGCGAACAGTATTCAAGAACGGTTCTGGTTCTGGGTGATGATCACCGCATTGTACTTGGGCGTAGTCTTGGTGTTAAATCATTTGCCGACTTTGGGCGGCAATGTGAACAATTTTGATGATGTGGCGAGCATCTTTAAAGGAGAAGAAGACCGTTCATCGACTGAACCTAGATTTCCGCATTACAGCAACGGCAAACCAATTATCGAGTCAACTGCGGACCCACGGACATTGCAACCGATCAAACTTGTATCGGGAGATGGCCAGGACGATTCGCTAATCGATGGCCCGCCGTCCAAAGCAGAACCTGCTATTGTCGAAGCGACCACGACCACCACTGAGCGGCGCGTCGGTGTCGATCCCACGCGGCAAATGAACTGGTATGCTCGACTGCTGATCGTCACCATGGGAATGCTTTGGTTCTCGTTAATGCTAATGTTAATCGTGATGGCCGGGGCTTGGATGGTCGCGCGATTGAATCCGAAAGCTAATCGTCGCGGACTGGATGTGGCGTTACTACTGCCTTTGGTGGCCATCGGAAGCTGGGGTCAGTTTTTGCCTATCATTTGGCTATGCGGACAAAATGCGCTCAGCAAAGTCGGCAAGATCGAACAGTTTGACAATTTGTTTGCAGAAGCCGTTCCGCTATTGGGCATACAATGCGTTATGTGCGTGCTAATGGGATTGGTGCAGATACTCGTATTTATTTATTACGCTATTTGGCGTCCGCGCAACGACATAGAAAATTATTCCGAACATGCCAATCCGCCTCGCCTGATCGTCAACTTTTGGGTCCAAGCAACAACGGCTATTTGCGCGTGCGTCGCGATCGCTCTAATCTTGGCCCTGGGCTGGAATGAGATAACGATCACCGGCAAGCCGCACGATTGCGTCGGCGGCTCGCATAACTGGTTGTGGCAAACGATTGGCAAAGCAAACAAGTATGCGATCGGTTTTTTGGTTCCGCTGACCGGTTTGTTCTTTGTTGCGTTTCGATATCTCAGTTCCGCGCTCGATGTCGTTTTGGACGTGGTCAATCATTTTCATTTCCGTCGCAGCAGCGACGCCAGCGAAGGACTTAAGTTCGAAGACGAATGCGAAGGGACCGAGATGTCCCTTGACTCTGGCCGATTGTACTTTTCTAGGCGGGCGATGATGCAGGCTCGCATGGTGCAAATTCTTGAACACTTTCGTTGCACCCCGCCAAAGAGCCGCCCCGTCCTCACGATTGTCAGCCATAGCCAGGGAACAATGCTCGCGATCGAAGTTCTCAACAGCCCCAAACTGGATTGGCTCCGCGAATCGTTCAGCGAGATTCGGCTGGTCACGATGGGCTCGCCTTTCACACATGTTTTTCAGCACTATTTTTCGCACAATTACCCGGCGCTCGACCAGCCGTATTGGTCGAACTTGCGTCAGCGAGTTGACAATTGGTACAACATTTTTCGCGTAGACGATTTCGTGGGAACCGTGATCGACTTCCCTGAAACGCTGCGAAGCACGCCGGGTTTTAGTTGCTACAACTTTCCGATCAAGCGTTGCGGACACAATAACTATTGGTCGGACAAGCAGGTAATCGACTTGATGCGAAAGCAGGCCGGATTCGCTTGGGTCGCGGATGTACCGAACGTCGCTGCTGCGGTTGCCTCCAGTGATTCCGCAGACATACCTCTACGCCGCGCGGGTTAAACTTGGTCATCTCGGAAAATGTCAACTCTCTTGCTTCGGCTGATCGCCGTTCTGTTCCTTTTTCCGCTGTTCGTACTCGTGTATTAGACGCGCGCGGGCTTCATGCGAAATCGGACCCAGCCGCAAATGCACGAAGACATTCATCAAATCGAGAATCGCCAAGACCAAGATGCAAACCAACAGGAACAGCAACAATAGAATCGATGCCGTAAATACCCGATGATCGCTTGTCCATTTCAACGAAATCAAAACCGACCCGGTAATCGCCATTAAGCTGCCGATCAACACGCGGCGGCGAAATTGATTGGCACAATATCGGAACTCCACGGCTGTCCGAGCGGATCGTGCGACTCTATTCCATTGAAACCAATGCCAAATCATCAACGAAATGCCGCCGACCATCACGACCAATCCGACACCTTGAGGACTCATTTTGCTGCTCGCCGTTTGATCCATTCCAACAGAACGCGGCCTACTTTGGACAGCGAATCCGCAGAACAATTCTCCGGTACGTCCTGCTGCGTGTGCCAATAAAGATTACTCTGAAGCAAAGTCGGATAATCGAAATCGATGATATCGATCGTCGGAATTTTGGCTATGTTGATCAACGGCAGATGGTCGTCGCGGATTTCATGTTTGATTTCCGGATGAAATTCGACCACGTCGAGATCGGCCGCAACCGACCAAATTTCCTTGCACAAGTCTCCCGCATTACGGAAACTATTGGTCTCCCAGTACAAATCGAGGTGCGCGTCGCCAATCATATCGATTAACACGGCACATTGATAAACGAATTTTCGTTTGTCCGGTTCCGTCGCATAGGCATTTGCAAAACCCGTCGAACCGACGAAGAGCGGGTCGCGTCCAGGTTCAAATACAAATTCCTCAGCGTCGAAAAGGACGAAATCGACGCCAAACGTCGCTTCGATTCCTGGCATATGCCGCCCAAGTTCCGCAAAAAGACCGACACCGCTCGCCCCGTCATTGGCACCATCGAACTTGCCGCGCGGGTTTTTCTTATCCTTGTCGGCTTGGGGCCGCGTGTCGTAATGCGTGCAAAGCATGACTCGCTCGCGTCGTTCTGGGTGCCAAGTCACGATCATGTTCCTAACATTGACTTTGCGGCCGGTTTTCGGATGCGCCATTTGGAATTCGTGATACCAAACTTTGGCGCCTAATTCTTCGAAGTGCTTTTGCAGCAATTGCTGCTGCTTGGTCATCGCTTCACTGCCGGTGATCCGAGGTCCCAGTTTGACGACGGCTTTCAGCATGTCGAATGCAGCGTCTCCATTGAATGATTCTCCGGCGGCGGCAATCGCTACCGATGTCTTGGCCAGCGGAGTTGCAGTTGTCTTGGCAGGCTGCGCGCATCCAATCGCAACTCCAATTGTTGACCAAACTGCCCCGCAAACAACCGTTACGCGAAAGCCAATGTTCATCCAGCGTGCCTTCCTTTTCAATCGGTTGCTGTGCCGTCCTGCGATTTAGCAAGTGGACAGCCACCGCTCAACAAAATTCCTCGTTCACCGCGCCGTTATTCCTCGATCGCCCGAACGAGTAACCGTAATCATACGCCAAGCTTCTCGACCATCCAATTGTGCAACGCTGCCTAGCTTGAAAACGGCGGAAAAAGACATGAGTGACGTTCGTTCGCTCAATATTTCTTCGGGAATTCATGTTGCTTAACTCGCCTCGTTTTCCTATTCTGCTCGTCGCTTTGATCCTTCCTTACAACAAACCAGCCGGTCCGTTTCCCAGGTGGACTCATGTTGATTAACGTCACTGCCATCGTCGAACTGCAAACAAAAATGGTCGAGCGGTGGCACCAGCAAGACGTCGACAATCCGCTGGATGGATTTTTCAACATTGTCTGCCAAGAGCATCAGTTCAACTTTCTATTGTGGCACGAAGAAGACATCGCGCGCAACCCGCATGTCACCGACGCTTGCATTGCCAAAGTCAAACGAGCCATCGATCGATACAATCAGCAACGCAACGATTGGATCGAGCGAATCGACGATGCGATATGCAATCACCCGCGATTGACGTCCGTTCAGTGTGAGTCAACAATGCCACTCAACACCGAGACGCCCGGCAGCGCAATCGACCGACTTTCCATTTTGTCGCTGCGGATTTTTCATTTGCGCGAGCAACTTGAACGAGCCGACGTCGATCCATCCCATCGCCACGGCGTTTTGCAAAAGCTTTCAATCGCCCTGGAGCAACAATTGGAGTTGGCCAATTCGCTGCAACAATTGCTCGACGATATTTTCTCCGGCCACAAGCGACATCGAATGTATCGACAGATGAAAATGTACAACGACCCGACTCTCAATCCGCAGATGTACGCAGTTCAACAGCGGCGCGCCGGTTGATAAAGGCATGAGGCCACAGGCTTGAGGCTTGAGGAAACGTGCCTGGACGCACAAGCTACCGACGCAAGCCGGTAATATTGACACATCTGGCTAACCGCGCCGACGCCTATTATTCTTCAAGCTTCCGACGGAAGTCGGAAGCTTTGACACAATTGGCTAACGCGCCGACGCCTATTATCCACTTTGATGAGACTCAGCTATGCAATTTCTGCGGTTCATTTGCGCACTGGCTTTGGGGGCAATTGCCTTGCCGCCGCTGAATGCTTCGCAGGAAAAACCAACCGAGACACAGACTCCGCCGCCTGTTTTGCTGCAAGACTTTCGCCCGCGCAGCATGTTGCGCGTGCCCGCTACTGATCTGACATACTGTAAGTTTCCCGCGATTGATGTTCACACTCATTTCGGCTTAAGGCTTCACGGTTCGACCGAACAACTCGAACAGTACCTTCAAGTCATGGACGAGAATCACATCGCGTTATCGGTCAGCATGGACGCAACGCTTGGCAAAACGCTGGACGACCATCAGCGTTTCTTATGCGACCATTACCCCGATCGGTTTGCCATATTCGTTCACCTGGACTGGCAAGGCGACGGCAAAATCGGCGATTGGGCGAGCTGGGCCTGCCAGCGTCCAGATTTCGCGCGGCGCGTTGCCGAGCAATTGCGAGAAGCGAAACTGCACGGTGCTTGCGGCGTCAAGTTTTTCAAACAATTCGGGCTGGAATATCGCAACACGGATGGCTCGTTAATAAAAATCGACGATCCACGCTGGGATCCGATTTGGAAAACTTGCGGCGAACTCGGTTTACCTGTTCTCATTCATACGGCAGACCCGGCGGCGTTTTTTCTGCCTATCGACGCCAACAACGAGCGCTATGAAGAATTGCTGCGCCACCCCGAGTGGAGCTTTCACGGCAAGGATTTCCCAAGCTTTGACGATTTGCTCGCCGCGCTAAATCGCGTTGTCGAAAAGTTTCCCAAAACAACTTTCATTGGGGCGCATGTCGCAAGCAATGCCGAAGACCTGTCGAGCGTGAGTCGATGGCTTGATCGCAATCCTAATTTGTACTTGGATACCGCATCGCGAATTGCCGAACTGGGTCGCCAACCGAATACCGCGAAGGAATTTTTCATTAAATATCAGGATCGGATTTTGTTCGGTACCGACGGACCTTGGCCTGCCCAGCGGCTGCACTCCTACTGGCGTTTTTTTGAAACGCGCGACGATTATTTTCCGTATTCCGAAAAAGAATTTCCGCCCCAAGGTTTGTGGCAAATTTACGGGATCGAACTCCCGGACGATGTCTTGAAAAAAATCTATTTCAAAAATGCTTGCCGACTCATTCCCGGTCTATCGGAAAAATATGAACGAGCCGTAACCACGTTGCCTGCAAGTAAGTAACCGGCGTTACAACTCGTTCCCAGGTTCCACCGTGGGAACGCACTGCATTCGAGGCTCAGCCTCATTCTCCTCGCCGCCATATCCGCCTCGGCGGACAATGGGTTCCCAGGCGGGAGCCTGGGAACCAAAACATGACTGTTAACCAAGAGGTTTCCCTTGGATTACAATGGTTTGATTAGAAATCCGCTCGTCCTTTGGTGCGTAATGACCCACATTCAAATGCATTCTCGGAATCGTTCACCTCGTTTACCGCACTGCTGTTCGCCGGCTTCGGCAACTTGTGTCGCTGTAGTCTTGTTCTGCTGTGTATTTTTCGTTTCCCAAATGGCTGTTGCCCAAGAGGAGGAGAAAAAAGAGGACGGCAAGAAACATTTTCCACCGGCGTCTGTTGTGCTTTCTCAAGCCGTCAGCGTTAAGCGTTTCGGCACAGAGTCGTTCATCGGCACGATCATGCCCATTCGGAAATCAACCATCGGCAGCCCAGTCGGTGGTCGAGTCATGCAAGTCTTCGTGGAGGAAGGCCAGCGCGTCGGCTTGACTCAAGACAAAAGCGAATTTGACGGCAGTATATTGGGCGCACCGATTGTTCAATTGCGGACCACCACGCTCGATATGGAAATCGAGACCGCAAAGGTGGAAATGAAACAGCGCGAATTGGAGGCTGACGAACTGAAGGCGACCTTGCCGATCGAAATCGAACAAGCCCAAGCCAATGTCGCCGAAATTCAATCACGACTGGATTATTCGCGCGGCACTTTTGAGCGATTCCAAGTATTATTCAAGACTAGTGGCGTTTCCGACCGCGAACTTCAAGAGGCCTCGGCAACTTTTCGTTCCCAATCAGAACTTCTTATCAGTGCTCAAGCAACGTTGCGGAAGCTCACCGCTACTCAACTAACGCGAATCGCGCAAGTCGACGCTGCGGTTGAAAACCAAAAGGCCGAAGTCCGAGCCTTGCTTGAAATGCGTGAAAACTATACGGTTCGGGCTCCGTTTGACGGTTACGTCATCAGCAAAATGACGGAACTTGGCCAATGGGTTGCGCCTGGCCAAGCGGTCCTCGAAATCGTACAGCTCGATCCGATCGAACTGGTAGTCAATGTTCCTCAAAGTTTCGTGCAACCCATTCAGCAAATGCTCGATAAGGCACTCGAATCGAAAACGAAAGCTCCTGTCCAAGTCGCGATTGACTCGGTCGATCAACTTTTTGAAGGCGAACTAACTCAGATTGTCCCACAAGCCGACTTACGCTCGCGCGCGTTCCCGGTCAAAGTTCGCTTGGCAAACCCTATCGTCGGCGACCGCCACTTAATCAAAGCCGGCATGTTAGGGAGAGCCAATTTTTTCGTCGGCGATGAAACTGACGTGCTGATGGTAAAGAAAGATGCTTTGGTGCTCGGCCCTCAGAACATGGTGTTCGTTGCCGACACCGATCCGGAAACGAAAAAAGTCTCGGCGCGACAGGTTCCCGTGGAAATCGGTGCAACGCTGGGCCAGTGGATTCAAATCAAAGGGCTACTGAATGCCGGCGATCGCGTGGTGGTCCAAGGAAACGAACGATTGATTCCGGGCCAAGAACTTGCGGTCTTGTCGGAACAAACGGACGGGCCGATGGGGGAGTAGTGGAGAGTGGAAAGTTGAGAGTTGAGAGATGGCAAGTCCGCCGCGGCGGATTAGCCCCCTGATTCGACACAAGTGATTCAGTTTTCAGTGTTCAGTTTTCAGTAAGAGGAAAACTGTGTACTTCTTGCTGAAAACTGAACACTGAACACTGAAAACCTAAGAGTTTAGATATGCACCCGATTACTGCTTGTATGCAAAACCCAGTCAAGGTCGCGGTAGGCGTGACCTTGTTATTGCTGTTTGGCGTGTTGGCGATGTACCGCATGCCCGTGCAGCTTTCACCGGACGTGCAACTTCCCACGATTACCGTGTCGACCATTTGGCCAGGTGCCGCGCCGCCTGAAATCGAAAAAGAAATCGTGCGCGAACAGGAAGAGCAGCTCAAAGCAGTCGCGGGCGTAACGAAAATGTCTAGTACGTGCCAGGACTCGAGCGGCACGGTCACGTTGGAGTTCCGCGTTGGTACCGACTTGCAAGAGGCTTTGATCAAAGTCAACAGCCAGTTGCAACAAGTATCCGATTATCCGATCGACGCCCAGGAGCCGGTGATCCAGACGTCCGATCCCAACGACAACGCGATCGCTTGGTTCATTCTCGGACCCCGGCCTGTCGACGACGAAACCATTCGCGCGTTCGGGCAAAAGCATCCCGAGCACAAAGCAGCCATTGATCAAATCCTCCACTCACACAGCGAGGGCCTCAAAGTCCATCGGATTTTGAAATTCGCGGAAGCGGTCCCAGAGGCCGCCGAACTAAAACCCAAAGAACTCGATATCACAAAATTCCGCAGGTACGCCGAAGATCAACTTGGTTCACAGCTTGAACGTGTGCCGGGCGTCGCAAATGCAGGCGTGTTCGGCGGCCAGGAACCGGAAGTACAGGTCGAGGTCGACACAACGAAGCTTGCCGCACGTGGCTTAAC
>JANMEB010000366.1:0-1520 GCA_031376585.1 Planctomycetota bacterium
CCGCTCGATTTCGGCAAGTTGATATTCTTTTTCGGCTGCCAAATATTCCGCCGTCGCATGTGTTGCCTGGGCAATCGAATCGCTTACGAACGCGTGGCCATCTTCCGCAATCGCACCGACCGCAAGTTCCGGTTGGTGCGGCGCTCGAAGTTTGCGCGATAAGACCACGTCGAGTTCTGCGGAAAGACGCTCGGCCAGTTTAGCGCCAAGGGCAACTCCTCCACGTGGAATCGCCAACACAATGGGCTCATGCAGCGACTTGTCGTTGAATTGAGCGGCTAACTGCGTGGCCGCATCTGCTCGATCGCGAAACATTCTATCTTTACAACTGTTCATTGTGTTCGACCGGAATCCCGGGTTGGTCGCCGTGAAGCGTCGCGCCCCGAGTCAAATCGTCGGGGACCCCTTGGGGGAATCGTTCGGCAATAATTCCGCGAATGTAATCGCGGCGGTTCGCTGGCCTGGGATGCGTGCTCATGAACTCCGGCGAGCCGCTTGCGCCGCCGCTGGACTGTTCGAGGATATCCATGACCGTCAACATTTCTTCCGGGTCGTAGCCGGCATACGCAACTAATTCGACGCCCCATCGATCAGATTCTAATTCATCTTGTCGCCCGTACTTCATTTGAGTCACCTGAGAAACCACGTTCGCCAATTGCGCGGATTCTTGGCTTCCGCCGGCAACGCCCGCCGCTCCAACGACGCCCTGGAAAAGATGATCTTTGGCCATGCGTTGTGCCGCGTGGCGTTCAATTACATGACCAATTTCGTGTCCAAGCACGCCGGCAAGCTGGGCTTCGTTTTGCAGATTTTTGTACAAAGCTTCGGTAATGAAGATTTGTCCGCCCGGGAGCGCGAATGCGTTGACCGTTTGACGATTGGCCAACAAGTGAACTTGGAATTGGTATGGGATTTCGCCGTCACGAGATTGCACTTGTTGATACAGCGCATTGAGTAAGCGAGCGGTAATCGTCTCTACGTTTTGTCGTCCTCGCCAGTCTTGCGACTCGCCGTCATATTCGGCAATCATCTGCGGAGCCGATTGCAAGCCGATCGCGACTTCATCTTCCACCGAAAGTCCGCCAACTCGCTGGACTTCGCCGGTCGTCGGATTGATTTCGCCTTGTGACCAATACGAAACAAGCGACATCAAAATAATGATCCCGGCAATGATTAAGCGAACGGTAAACGCCGACATCTGCCGTCGGCGCGGCTGACCGTGTTCATCTTGTTGATAAGACATATTTATCTCAAAGCCAAGCGATCAATGTCGCTCTTATTCTATTCGAAAGTCATTTCGTCAAACAAGCCACAGCCGCGCCTAGCGACCACCGTCGCGCTGTGCGCGGCGGCGCAAGATGTGGTGATAGTGCTGTGCAAACCGATGTGCTTCGTCGCGCACGTATTGCAGCAGTCGCAAGGCAAACGAATGGCGACTCAATCGCAACGGCTCACTCTGCCCGACTTGAAAGATTTCTTCATTTTCCTTGGCGATCGAAATCACTGTCGGTGGCTGAATA
>JANMEB010000370.1:0-7839 GCA_031376585.1 Planctomycetota bacterium
GCCCGTTCGCCTCCGCAAGTTCTCCCGCCTCCTCAATCAGTTTCGACTGAAGCAACGCCGGATCGTCGAACAACCGCTGAGTGTACGATCCGCTTGGTGCCTCGCCCAAGCGTCCCTTCAATCGTCGGAACAACTCCGGAACACCCGTCGTCGCTCCCCAACAATTCCTGGTATGGCGGTGGCAAAATCCAGCTCCCGCCTGCCGTACGCGAAACCGCAACGCATCGCGATCGCAGTCCGCAGAGACCTCGAGCAACTCTTGCGTCGCCCCCGACGATTCGCCTTTGACCCACAAGCCGCGCACACGCGATTGATAAACGCCGCGTCGTGTTTCGATTGCCGCACGAAGACTCTCGAGACTCGAATAGGCCAACCCCAACGCGACGTTGTCTTCATCCACGACGACCGTGGGCCACAATCCGTCCGGCCGATCCGACACCAGCGGCGCGGCGAAGGCATCGGCCAGACCGAGTCGCCCTTTGTACAGAGCCATCCCGATTTGAGCATCGCAGCCCATCGCGTCGAGCGCGGCGACTTCTTCTACCGTAGTAATTCCTCCCGCAATCGTCACCCGCACATCACCGGCTGCAGCAGCTATCTGCTCGGCCGCATCCAGCCGCGTGCCTCCCAGCCGGCCCTCGCGCTCAACAAACGTCACCAAAAATCCGCCGACCAGATCCCGCAGTTCCTTAATCCGCTCCAGCACAGTCGCGCCAGTACCTTGTCGCCAGCCATCGACGACGACTTCATCATTCTTCGCATCGAGCGCGGCGATTACTCGCTCGCGGGGCAACCGCCGCAAAATTTCCGGCTGCGCCGCAGTTCCCAAAACAACGCTCGCTGCTCCCGCGTCCAGCCAATTTCGGGCGGCTTCTACAGTGCGGATTCCACCGCCGACTCGGCACGGAGCCAATGTCAACAAGTCGCGAATGGTGGCTTCATTGGTGCCTTGGCCCAAGGCCGCGTCCAAATCGACGACGGCAATCGTTCCCACGACTGCAAATTGCTTGGCCAGCGGACGTGGATCGCCCGCGCTCAGCTCAAAATCTTTGCCGCCCACCAACTGCACGGCTTGGCCTTTCATTAAGTCGATCGACGGGACAATCATTGCCGCACCTCAATTTGATTCGCTTGCAAGTATTTTTTGATCTGCTGCACGGAATATTCTCCCGAGTGAAAAATGCTGGCCGCGAGAACCGCGTCAGCACCGGCGGCAAGTGCCTCCCACAAGTGTCGCGGTTCGTTGGCACCGCCCGAAGCAATCACGGGAACCGACACGCTTCGGCTGACCGCCGCGATCAATTCCAGGCAATAGCCGCTCCGCGTTCCGTCGCGATCCCAACTCGTCAGCAAGATTTCACCCACGCCGCGACCGACCGCTTCGGCACACCACGCCACCACGTCCTGACCGCTGCGAACTCGACCGGACTGCACGACCACCTCCCAAGCATCGTCGCCGACGCCCACGGCATCTACCGCCAGCACCGTACATTGCGAACCAAACTCGCAGGCCATTTCGTCGATCAGCTCTGGCCGCGACACTGCCGCCGAGTTGATCGAGACTTTGTCGGCCCCATGTTCCAGCAATCGTCGAGCGTCACTCGCATCGCGCACGCCGCCTCCGACGGTGAGCGGAATTGAAAGGACATCGCGAACGGCTTGAACGGTGTCGGCTTGATTCGCGCGACCTTGGACTGTGGCCACGATGTCCAGCAGGACGATTTCGTCGGCCCCTTGTTGTTCGTAACGGGCAGCCAATTCTGCCGGCGATCCGACATCGCGCAAATTTCCGAACTGAATGCCCTTCACGACTCGCCCATCGCGGCAGTCGAGGCAAGGAATAATCCGCTTGGTCAACATGGGGACTGTTCCTTTATGGTTGGCGATGCGGTCGCCTCGAGCCAGCGCCGCAACAGTTGTTGTCCCCACGGCCCCGACAACTCCGGATGAAATTGGCAAGCCAGCACCGAACCACGCTCGACCGCAGCCACAATCGGACCACCGTAATCCGTCCAACTTGCGGTCCAACCATTCGGACAAGCTCGGAGACAGAACGAGTTCGCAAAATAAGCGTAACCGCTCGCGAGAAAACGACTTTGCGGGCCCGCTTCAACCCAGTTCCATCCCAGTTGCGGAACGCGCGGTGCCGATAGCCGCTCGATGCGGTTCTCAAAGATCGCGAGGCCCTGTACGCCGGGGCTTTCGGCGCTCGACGCCGCAAACATCTGCAGACCAAGACAGATAGCCAACGTGGGTCGGCCTTCTTCGACCCGCCGCTGCAGTGGTTCGATCAACTTTAACTCCGCTAGTTGCTGCAGCGCCGCACCGAACGCACCAACGCCTGGCAATACTAACCGCGCCGCGCCGTAAATTTCCGCCGGACTGTTGGTCTTTCGAGTTTCGGAACCGGCGCGGCGCAACCCAGCCAGCACCGATGCCACATTCGCGACCCCGGTCGCTACCACTGTGATCGTGCGATCGTCGGCCGTCATAGCGCTCCCTTGGTGCTGGGAATTTCGGACGAACCGTCGCGCGTGACTGCAGCTCGCAGTGCGAGAGCCACAGCTTTAAATGCAGCCTCGGCCGCATGATGCGCGTTGTTGCCGCGAATTAAATCGACGTGCAACGTGACCCGGGCTGCGATCGCTAGCGACGAAAAAACATGCGGGATGTTTTCGCAACTCAGCCCACCCAGCGATTCACGGGTCAGGGGCAAATCAATCCACGCACCGGGCCGGCCCGAAAAATCGATCACCGCGCGAGCCAAGGCTTCATCGAGCGGCGCATAAGCGTAACCGAATCGCACGATCCCGCGCCGCTCACCGAGTGCCTCGTCGATAGCTTGCCCCAAGGCAATCGCGCAGTCTTCCGCCGTGTGATGATCGTCCACATGCAAGTCGCCTTGGCAGCGCAAGTCGAGATCAAACCGCGCATGCCGAATCAGGCTGTTGAGCAGGTGGTCCAAAAAGCCGATTCCCGTTTTGCAATCGCAGTTCCCGGTTCCATCAAGGTTCAGACTCAAGTCAATATTCGTTTCCGTAGTGCGACGGGAGACTTGGGCCGTTCGATTTGGGTTAAGCATGGACAGGTTCTTTCAAAAAAATCGCCAGGGGTTTTTTCAGATCGTTTTACAGTACGCTCGCCAACGCATTCATTAGCCGTTCAAAGTCATGTCGCTCGCCGGGGCATGTGATCCGCAAGGCGTCCGATAGTTCCGACTGCTCGCCAAACCAACGCACCGCAATTCCCAGCATTAACAACGCGCGCCAAATGGATTCGGCTCGTGGCGTGCGTGCGAAAACGAAGTTGGCTTGTGAGGCAACGACTGCCAAGCCGCGAGTTTCGAGAAACGATTGCAACTCAGCGCGCTCACTGCGGACGCGATCGATCGATTGACACTGTGCAGCAATGCCACTTTCCAATGCCGACAAAGCAATCGCAATACTTGGCCCGGTCACCGGGTAGGGGTTTCCCGCGCGGCGCAAGTAATCGATCAACTCGGCCGGCCCTGCCGCGTAGCCGCAGCGAATTCCCGCGAGCCCCCAAGCCTTGGAGAAAGTTCGCACGACGATTGCATTCGAGTGTTGCAGCGCGAGCGGAGTCAGGTCAATATCTGCGAATTCGGTGTAAGCCAAATCAACGAGAAGCAGCGACGAGCTCGTGGCAGCGGCCAAGCGCTCGAAGTCACTGGCCGAGATAATCGCACCGGTCGGATTGTTGGGTGACACAACAGCGACAATTCCCGTCGCGGGCGATACGGAATCAATAACCCGCTGCGTAGGAAATGTCTCGGCGAGCCAAGCAACTTCTTTGATTTGACCGCCGGCCAACCGCGCGTACTTCGAGAGCATTTCAAACGTCGGCACCGGCAAGACGATTTCACGGTCCGGTTCTAAAAAGGCCAAACAAATTCGCAGCAGCGCGTCATCACCCCCTGCCGTCACGAGAACTTGTTCCGGCGCAACGTTGAGCTGTCGAGCCAACGTCGATTCCAACTCGGCGACTTGCGGATAGCGGCGCAGGCATTCCGCGTCGACTCGATTAATGGCGGTTGCGACGACATCGGAGGTTCGCCCCTCGTTGCGATCCAAGCGTAGTTGAGGAACAACGCCCGTTGGCGGCAGACGGTAGGCCGTCCCAATTGCCACGCGGGCAGCGGGTCGCAAGCCAATCGCGGCTAAAGCCGGCACTTTTTGCATGATTCTCTCCAGCGGCTTAGGGCACAATCTGTGTCAACTGACTCACGACAATATCCGTGCCGCCCAAGGCTTTGATCTTGGTAATCAGCGCGGGGAGACCTTGGCGCGGCGCGGCGACTTTGATCGCAAAGCCTTGATTGCCATGCAGTGGCGAAATCGTCGGCTCGCGCATGCACGGGAGAGCGTTCACCACTCGCTCAAGCACTTCTCCCGTGACGTTAATTTCCACCATCACCCGCCGCCGCGCGTTGAGCACCGATTGCAGCAGCAAGATCAGCTCGTCGATCCGCGCTCGCTGGTCCGGTTGATCCAAAACCGCCGGCGCCGCATACAGGCGGGTCGTCGAGGTCATGATCTCTTCGATGATATTCAGCCCGTTGGCTTTGAGAGTCGCCCCGGTCGCTACCACGTCGATAATGCAGTCAGCGTCTTCCGGCGGATAAACCTCCGTCGCGCCAAACGAACGCAAGAACTTGGCTTGCAGCTCATGTCGTTCGATCCACTGTTCGGTCAGCCGCTCGAACTCCGACGCCACGACCAGCGGCCGATTCAGCTCATTCGAATCTCGCAACTTGCCGCCAGGTGCAGCGACAACCACGCGCACCGGATCAAGGCCCGTGTCAAGCAACTCCACAACGTCGCCGCCGAATTCTTCGACCCAATCCGCGCCGGCAAAACCGATATCGCGCGAGCCGAGTTGCAGCATCTTCACAATGGCTTGTGGCTTGAGCAGTTTGGTCTCAAAGCCACCCAGTGAGACTTCGGGGCGATACTCGCGAGCCGCCGATTGTATTTGGATACCGGCGTCGGTCATGAGCCGGTTAACCCCTTCGGCCATCCGGCCCTTGGGAATACCGAGTCGCAACAAATGATCATTAGAACTGTGGGTCATCGTCATTAGCTCCTAAAAATTAAGCTTCTGACGCCTGTCGATCTGCCAGCGCACAAAAAAACGCCAGCAGGTGCTGGCGTCATGTAGTTCAGTAATCTAACCAAACAGTTTCACGTCGCCGCACACGGGTGTGCCGAATGATGGTGGACGTGATGATGTTGGGCAAAGCGATTCATAATAAATCTCAAGTTAGCCGTCAAAAAAATCTCGTCAAGTCCATTTGCAGTTTGGGGCCGTAAATCCGCCAATTTGACTCGCAATACATATTGCTTTGGCTGGCTAGGCCGTCGCCCGACATCGCGCTGCAAACCCCTGTCGACTCAAAACGAGCTTCGCTCCACTCGGGTTTTCCCCTTGGTGATTTGGCTCCCTTGCTCGTTTCGGAATCGGCCGAAGCGTCTCAATGGGCGAGCGAATATGCTTAGAAATGATGCGGCGGGCGGGGAGTTGTCATAGTAGAATGGAAGCCGTCGGCCCAGTGTGGGCAAAGTCGCCAATCTTGAATCAATTGCACCAAAATCACCCAAACAGCCTCAGGGCTTGCCTTAGCCAATAGACATTCTGTCTTATCCACTTCTTTATATGCCAGACGAAGCCAATCGACTATTCGATTTCCGCCCGGGATCGATCCCGATCTTGGTGAGTGTGCCGCACGCCGGGACAATGGTGCCAGACGAACAGCGGCAGTTGATGACCGAGGCGGCGCTCAAATTACCCGATACCGACTGGTTTGTACCGCGGTTGTATGACGTGCCGGATTTGGACGAAGCCAGTTTGCTTACGGCGAACGTCTCGCGATACGTTGTCGATCTCAATCGCCCGCCAAGCAATGAGAATTTGTACCCCGGACAGAAGACCACCGGGCTTTGTCCTGAGACGAACTTCGATGGGAGCCCCGTCTATCGCCAGGGCGTGAAACTGTCTCAACAAGAAATCGATGCTCGGGTTGAAAAATACTGGCGGCCCTACCACGCCCAGTTGAAAAAGGAATTAGACATCATTCGCGGCCGGTTCGGATTCGCCGTGTTGCTCGATCTCCATTCGATCGCCAGCCGCGTGCCGAATTTGTTCCCCGGCGTCTTGCCCGATTTGAACTTTGGTACAAACCAGGTCAAGTCAGTGAGCGCTTCATTTCAAAAAAAGATAGATCACTTGGTCGTCACGCCGCGTCGCTATTCGGCCGTCGTCAATGGACGATTCGTCGGCGGCTATATCACGCGGCACTACGGTGATCCCACGCATCGGGTCGAAGCCCTGCAGTTGGAGCTGTCCCAAGCGACTTACTTGGACGAACGGTCGGGCAAATGGGATCCAGCTAAGGTCGCCAAGATTCAATTGGTGCTGCGAGAAATAGTACAAACGATTTTGGTGTGGGCGGAATTCGAGACGAGGAAATCGCGTCCCAAAGCGACAATGATCAATCCGAATCGGCCACCCGACGCCTAACGTAGCAACCGTCTGACAGAGCGAAAATTTATTTCGGACCAGATACTAATTCATGTCGATCAGCTTTCAATGCCCTCGCTGTGGCCGGTTCATCAAGCCTTCGTCGCAAGCAGTCGATGGAATCGTGACTTGTCCGGGATGTCAGAGCAAGATGTCGGCACCCCGTGAAAGCGATCACCCACTTCAGCCCGCTGAACGAAAGCAAACTACATCGCCGTCCAGCAAGTCGCTTCAGCCCGGCGAATTTCGAGTGACGTGCGGGCATTGCGCGAAGTCCATTCGCGTGCCGCTCAAGATGGTTGGCCAAGCAGGGGCTTGTCCGAAATGCAATTATGTTTTCGTCATCCCGCCTCCGGGCCAACAGCCGCTCGTGATCAAAATGAATGAGCGTTTCGTGATCGACGAGCCGATCGTTCTCGATGGCGATGTGTTTGCCGACGATGCGGTCAAAATCGATGAGCCAATCGTGCTCGATGAGCAACCGATGTTGATGGACGATCCGTTTTTGGTAACTAGTTTCCCTACTACCCCCACCCATGTTCCCGTGGTTTCGCCCCCCGCATATCAGCAACCGACGCCGCAGTATTCGTCTTTGGGGCCAACTTATGGCACGGCAGCATTAGTGCATCATCCTTTTCGAAAAAGTTCCGCGATGCCGAGATCCATCGTCACGACCAAAGTTTGTGGAATCGTGCTGGTTATTTTGGCGTGTGCCAATACTTTGTTTCACGGGTTCAATTTCATAAGCTTTCTGCTCCTTCCTTCTGAAGAATTCAAGCGTCAAATGGCGGCGAAGGCTGCGCAACGAGGCTCAACCATCGATGTCGAGGCAATGCTCCCGATTATTTATTTGCTTGGGATCGCATCTATGTTAGTTCTCTTCGGAATATTCTTGACGATGGCTTACGGCGGAGTCCAAATGATTAGGCTAAAGCAATGGGGAGCTGGTTTGGCCGCATCGATTTGCGCGTTGCTCCCTTGTTCCTGTTATACATTTTTCATTTCCGTTCCGCTGGGAATCGTGAGCATCGTGATGCTGTGCCAGGCGAACGTAAAATCAGAATTCGATTGATGTGGCGATTGCCGTTGCAATAGTCGGTAGCCTTCAACGAGCCGAGTCTCAGCATGATGTATGTCATCGCAGCCGTAGTGAGTTTGTTTGCCATCGTCTGTTGGCTGGCGACCGTCGTCGGATTGCCGGGGACCTGGGTCATGGTTGTGATCGGCGTCCTGTTGGCTTGGTTGCCGCCGACCGATTCGATCATCTACGTTTCATGGGGCAACGTCGCCGCGCTGGTCGGC
>JANMEB010000423.1:0-1405 GCA_031376585.1 Planctomycetota bacterium
CTCGGACCGTACTCGCGCGTTGCTGGCGGCGGGCTTCAAGAGATTATCATCGAATCACCGCGCCACATTACCAGCGCCAGCCAATTGAGCGACGTCGAGTTGAGCTTAAGTTTTCGCGCGTATCAATTACGAATCGAGGCGGCACTAAAGCACGATCACGTCTGTCACGTCAGCCTGTTTAAGAACTGCCGCGCCGAGGCGGGCGCATCCATCGAACATTCGCACTCGCAATTGGTCGGAAACCCGATCTTGGCCGGGCCGCTGGCCGCGCGCTGGGAGCGCTGCTCGGTCGCGTTTCGCGAGACGGGTTGCTCGCTGTTGGACTCCATCGTTCAGTTTGAAACCAACCATGGCTGCCGCCAAATCGAAACTCAAGGCAAATTCGTCGCCTTTTGCCCTTACGCTAGCCGCTTTGCGTTTCAGGTTTGGATCGCGGCCCATTCGCCGGTCCACTCTTTTGAAAAGCTTGAACGCAAGGACTTGGACGATGTCAGCCGCTTGGTTCGATCGACGGTTCATCGTCTCGAACGTGCGCTCGACGCGCCTGCCTATAATTGGGTGCTGCATTTGCCTCCCAAGCTCGCGGCGGAGAAAACGGCGCAGGAAATGTTTCCCTGGTTTATCGAGCTTATCCCGCGGCTGAGTCTCTGGGCAGGTTTTGAGTTGTCCGACGGCGGATGGATCAACGATTGTCCGCCGGAATTCGCCGCCCGAAAATTGCGCGGCGACTAACAAGTTGGTAACATTGATGATCCTTGCGTTCTCTCTCTCCGGCTTACGGGGAGAGGGCAGGGTGAGGGGCTCTTTGAAATTTGCCGTACCCCCACGAAGCCAAGTTTCGTAGAATCGCTCGTTCGCAATGTCCATTCCGCAAGGCAATTAAGCCCATGACTGAAGCTCGCGTTCGATTGTGCTTGGTCCTGCACAACCATCAGCCCATCGGTAATTTTGACGACGTGATCGAGCTGGCGTATCGCGACAGTTATCTCCCCTTCTTGGACGTGTTTGAATCGTATGCGGACCTGCGGATTGCGCTTCACACCAGCGGTTCGCTGTTGGAATGGCTCGATCGGCGGCATCCAGAATACGTGGATCGATTGGCCGTCTTGGTCAAAACAGGCCGCATCGAAATCATCGGCGGTGCTTTCTATGAACCGATTCTAACGATGCTGCCTTCGCGCGATCGCGTCGGTCAAATCGTACAGTACTCTCGCTGGCTGCGCGAGCGGCTCGGAGCCGCAATTCGTGGGGCTTGGATTCCCGAACGCGTTTGGGAAGCCAGCCTCACCAGCGATCTGTCGACCTCAGATATTGAATACGTCGTCCTGGACGATTTTCACTTTCGCAACGCGGGACTTACGGGCGATCAGTTGCACGGCTATTTCGTCACCGAAGACAGCGGTCG
>JANMEB010000511.1:0-7462 GCA_031376585.1 Planctomycetota bacterium
GACCCATTGGCTGTTGGTATACAAACGCTTACCGCAATTAATCTCGTCGCCGATCGAATTTACTTCGCCAATCAAGTTTTGTGTCTTCATCGAGTGTGGTCCATCCCGTCCAAGTGACACCCTACGGTTAGCGAAAAGCTCATGCTCTGGTTCGAATGATAACGAAAAATGTAGTTGTGGTGTTTGGTCGGACGTGGGCGGATTTGCGTCAAAGGAATCTCGCACGAACCCTAATCGTTCGGCGGTTGCCGCAGACTGGAAATGATCGATGTTGGGGACGTCCACAATCCGGTGCCGTTGAATCGCGGTTCGGTTTCAATCGAACCAACTCCATCTTCAGGTCGGCTTTCAAGTCCGCATGATCATTCGCTGTTAGGCTTGGCTGAAAAAGTGGCCCAGAAAAGACTGCGCCAAAGGCTTGCGCCCATGCTGTTTCGTCGTTGTGAATCAATTATCATGGCAAATGAAAGCCGCTGAACTAGTTGCTCAAGTGGCTGAATAAAGTAGGCCAACTAAGGGAGATTTTAATGACGGCGGTACGAGTTTTGGTCGGCACACGCAAAGGGGCGTTCATTCTCACATCCGACGGCAAGCGACAAAAGTGGGACGTCGACGGGCCGCACTTCGCTGGCTGGGAAATGTATCACTTGAAAGGTTCGCCGGTCGATCCGAACCGAATTTATGCATCACAATCCAGCGGCTGGTTCGGGCAGATTATTCAGCGCTCCAACGATGGCGGAAAGACTTGGGAGCAACCCGGCACGCCACCGGGCGAGCCAATAACCACTCCCGATGGGATGCCCAAAGCTGAAAGCAACAAATTCGTCTACGACACTTCGGCACAAACCGGAAAGCCACTCACGACGCACATGTGGTACGACGGGACGCAGCACCCGTGGGAGTTCAAGCGAGTCTGGCATCTTGAGCCGTCGCTCACGGATCCCGACACAGTTTACGCGGGGGTCGAGGACGCATCGCTCTTCCGTTCAACTGATGGCGGAAAAAACTGGAATGAACTTGCCGGGCTGCGCGGCCACGAGTCGGGATCCAAGTGGCAGCCGGGTGCTGGTGGAATGGCTTTGCATACGATTGTCTTGGATCCGGTTAACACTAAGCGAATCTTTGTCGCAATTTCGGCCGCAGGAGTTTTTCGCAGCGACGACGCGGGAAAGACTTGGAAGCCAACCAATCGCGGACTCAAATCGCTTTACATGCCCGATCCGAACACCGAAGTCGGCTTTTGCGTTCACCGCATTGCGATGCATCGAGCGCGGCCGAATACTTTGTTCATGCAATTACATTGGGACGTGATGCGCAGCGACGACGCGGGGGAATCGTGGCACGAAGTCAGCGGGAATTTGCCGAGTGATTTTGGATTTCCAATCGAAGTTCACGCGCACGAGCCAGACACGGTGTACGTCGTCCCGATAAAGAGCGACTCCGAGCACTTTCCACCGGAGGGCAAGCTTCGCGTTTATCGCAGCCGAACTGGCGGAAACGAATGGGAAGCGCTGACGAAGGGATTGCCGCAAGAGAATTGTTTCGTCAACGTCTTACGCGATGCGATGGCAGTCGATTCGCTGGACAAGTGCGGTGTCTATTTCGGCACCAGCGGTGGACAAGTTTACGCTTCGGCGGATTCAGGCGACACTTGGATCCCCATTGTCCGCGACCTTCCACCAGTCGTCTCGGTCGAAGTCCAGGTACTACCTTAATCAATCATCCGAATAATCTGCCATGATCAGAGTTGAGCTTCCGTATCATTTGCGAATCCTTGCCCGCGTCGATGGCGAAGTTCACCTGAACGTGTTAAGTCCAGTCACCCAGCGGTCGCTGCTTGACGCGCTCGAAGCTCGCTATCCAACGTTGCGCGGGACAATTCGCGACCAATTGACCAAGCAACGTCGCCCGTTTGTGCGGTTCTTCGCTTGCGAGCAGGATCTTTCGCACGAATCCCCCGAAACCCCACTCCCCGCGCCTATCGTCTCAGGTGCTGAACCGTTTCTCGTGGTCGGAGCGATTGCGGGAGGTTGACCTAAGAAACAAAAAAAGGAAGAGCCACAGTCAAGCGACCGTGGCTCTACCGTTGACAATTTAGACATTTTCGCCAACGTCAAATCCGCGGTTGACTTTGGCGATTAAAGGAACTCGACGATTATTGGTTGTCGCCATCGCCCTCGTCTTCGGGAGTGGGCTCGAATTCGTCATCGTCATTTGGATCGGAGGAAGGAGTCGCCGACGGAGGTATGAGGCGAGTTTTGTCGGCGTTGGATTTGCCAAAATCGCGGCCCTGGCTACGTGCTTGCTCGGACGTCGATTTGCCGAAAGCGCGACCGTCGGCGCGGGCTTGTTCGGCAATCGACTGCCCAAAGGCTCGATTGCCACTTGTCCCTGCGTTCAGGTGCTTCGTTTGGCCGCGTTGATTTTTGGCTCGCTGTTCGCCGTCAGCAATTTCCTCAGCCAACGGTTGCTCGTTCGGCAAAGTGACTCCGGCAAACTTTTCGCGCAGGCGTCGTTCCAATTCGTCGGCACGCGCGAGCATTTCTTGATTGCCAGTTTCCGTGGCCTTGGCGCGCATTTTTCCGATGGACGCCAACTGCACTTGCAATGCGCGCTGCTTACCGGTCAAGCGAGTTTCGTTCATTTCTGGCTTAGGCGACTCGGACGAACGTCCGCGCGAAAACGACTGGTGGCTTTGCGACTGCGAGGACGACGAACCCTGATCCAATGTGGATTGTTCGTTGCTGCGGCTCGTTTCACGCTGTCGCGAACCGGTATCTTGGTTTGTGGATTGCGTACTGCCAAAAGATTGCGTCTGTCCGTTGCGATGTCCGCTGGCGGCTGAACTGCCAGCAGTTGATTGCCGATGTTCGGTGCCTCGGCTAGCTTTGTCGGGCCGTTGTGCGTAAACGGTGGTGCACACCAAAATCAACGCAAACGATAATAAAATTCTCTGCATCAAGTATCTCCCGAAAAAAGTAATTGACCGAATTACCAATTCGTCGGATTGGCTAGACAGGTCAATATCAGTTTCGGAAGATTGCGAGATGGTCCTTGGCCTAAAACGTATTGAACCGGCAAGCGGCGAAGATTATCCGGCTTGCGATGCGATCTCGCTGAATCACTTTGCCGCTGGCAATTGCAGCACGCACGACTGATAGCCGTCGCTTTTGTATCGCTGGACCGCTTCGGGCCGCTGATGCGTCATGGTCCAAATTCACTGTGTGTCGATGTCAAAGTGCCCGGAAGCCGCGCGGTTAAACGAAAATAAAAGAAAACCGCGAATTTTAAAAAACACAGTACCCGAATCCGAGCGAAGATTTAGTACGGGAACTTGGTCTCGGTCAAGCGTTCGAAGGCTTCGATATATTTTCGGCGAGTTTTGGAAACGACATCGGCAGGCAGGGGAGGCGGTTCGCTGTTTTTGTCCCAAGTCGTCGATTCGAGATACTCGCGCACGAACTGCTTGTCAAAGGACGGCTGATTGCGGCCGGGCTGATAGTCGTCAGCAGGCCAAAAGCGGGAACTATCCGGCGTGAGGACTTCGTCGATGAGCAAAATTTCATCGCCGTGCCAACCGAATTCGAATTTGGTATCGGCGAGTATGATGCCACGACTTAGTGCGTGTTCGGAGGCGCGTTGATAGATGTCGATGCTACGGTCGCGTAGCGATGTGGCGACGTCGGTTCCAACGGCTTCGACCATTTCATTGAATGAGATGTTTTGATCGTGTCCCGAATCGGCCTTTGTGGCTGGAGTGAAGATCGGTAGCGGAAAGCGTTCGCAGTTTCGCAAGGCGGCGGGGAGCGAGATGCCAGAGACTTTTCCGGTTGCTTGATAATCTTTCCAGCCTGAGCCGACCAAGTAGCCGCGAACGACACATTCGATGGGAACGACGCGGCATTTTCGCACGATCATGCTGCGACCTTCGAGCCAACGGCGATCCAAGCCAGCCGGAACGTCAATGTTTGAAACATCGGTGGAGATCAAATGATTGGGAACGCGCAAATGCTCGAACCAAAACTTGCTGATGAGTGTTAGGATGCGCCCCTTGTCGGGGATTGCCGTGGGCAGAATCCAATCGAAAGCGCTAATTCGGTCCGTTGCGACCATCAAGAAATGCGACCCCAAGTCGTAGATATCGCGGACTTTTCCCTGGCGCACAAAAGTATTTGACATAAGTTCATCCTTTGTGTGGAGTATAAGGTTTTGAAATCGGAGCTGGAAGCGGCGAACTGTTTTTTTGAGCCAATGGATGCTTGGATATCGGTTAATCTAGGGCCTGTCCGGTGGTTTTCGACCAAGCCCAAAGATTGCAAGGATTCGTCGGCTCGTTTAGACTTCGATTCAGGTCAATTCAGCAATACTCCAGTGATCGTTTGCCGTGGGAACGCTACGCCTTTTGGTTCCAGAATCGATCGCCGGCAATCGCCGCGTCATGTCTACGGTTCACATGATTCGGTTTGATTCGATGCCGTGGCCGTGTCGCGTTGAAATCGAACGGTCGATCGTGACATTGCACCGGCTCGTCAATCATTCTGGCCAAGTCGGTATTGCGTATCCGTTGGCGGAATATGGTGAGTTGGCGCTGCGCACTGGGACGCTGCCCGAGCGAATGGATCCTTATTCGCTGCCAATTGAATTGGCTCGCGGGACGCTGGACCGCTTGCGAAATCAGCTTTTCAATTGGCGCGACGGTGGTTTACAGATCACATCGGAAGTTGACGAAGCGACAAACCTTGCCACCGATGCATTAGCCGAAGCAGTTCTAATCCCGGAAGATTTTGAGCGCCAGACTGAACTTGCCCAAACGGCTCTGTCGCTGAGTTTGCGTGGCATATTCGCATTGTGTCAACAATTTTCTCGGCAAGTCACCGCGATGCGCCGCGAAGATATCGAACCTTGCACGAAGCTTGGCGTCCGCGTGGCTCCACATCACGTCCCCGCCGATTGGTTATCGCAACTGGGTACCGATTTTAAGTACGTGTGTGTCACAGATCAGCTAAAGCCAAGGGACTTACCGGCCGATCAGCGCTCGGCCGGAGTGGTTTTGCAAACGCAGGCTGCCAAGCAAAATTTCAAGACCATCGTCGGGCCGATTTGGGACGCTGGCAAAGCGGGATTACCCGACCAGATTAACGACATAGCTCATTTCGAAACCAAGCGGACGGCGGCGAAACAACATTTTGTGCAATTGCTCAACCAGATCGAAGAGCAACCAGATTGGTTGTACGTCGCCAGCGGCTTGAACGGGATCGGCCACAAGTTCCTCAGCTATCCCCAACAGATGCAACTCGCAATCGACTTGCTCCAAACAGTCGACGAATTCAATCGCCAAGTCCCTGTGCTGTTGAGTCTTGATCATCCGTGGAGCGAACGGCTCGCGTGGTCGGTCGGGGGCGCGCAAGGACTTCAAATCGCTGACATTTTGTTGCGACACGATGTACGGCTCAATGCGTTGGGTCTCGAAATCAATTTGGATTATTGGCCGCTGGGGTCGTTGCCCCGCGATCCTTTGCAATGGTTGGAGCTGATCGATTGTTGGGCTCAGTTCGGATTGCCGTTGTTCTTGTTTATTCGAATTCCCTCAGGTCGACTGCCGACTGAACTTGAAAACGACAAGAACAACCCGATCCGCAATAGTTTTTCGGGTCCTCAAAAGTGGAGGTACGTGGACACAGTCATGTCGGTTGCCCTCTCACGGCCTTTCGTTCACGCTGTCATTTGGAACGACTGGAAGGACGAGCCAGAAAGTGCGTTTCCGCTGGCGGGGTTATTTGACGAGCAAGGGAATCGAAAGCCGATTTTCTCGTTGTTAACCACCGTTTATCAGCGATTGGCGAGTCCAGCTTCCGAATCTACGGACTAACGACGGAAAGCTCCTGTGCGGCCCAATGATTCGAAATCGCCGCCAGGAGTTCCAGAAAAAAAATCGAATATTTTTTTCGCGCCGGGCCTAAACTCTAACGTTTGTGACGTTGCTTTTACGGTGGTATCACGTAGCCGCCGCAAACTTTTCCGTTTGGAAAAAGTTGGCGGTTTAGACGATTTGAGTCCAGTGATGCCAAGCAAATCTCGCGGCGATAATAGCACTGTCGAATAACTTTCGCGAATTTTGCAACAGCTAGCGGGAAACAGCACGGAGAAGCGATCCCGCGTCCCCCTCGTTCCGGTCAATCCGTCGGCGTTCGATTTCGAACTAGGCAGGTTCTAGCTTTTCGCGGAAGATGATCAGTCAGCGCTCATATCATGGAGGATTCAATGAGGCGTTCTTTTTTGTGGATTGGTGCGATCGCGTTGACCGCGTTGATGCTTGCGGCCAAGATTTCGTTAGCGGCTCAAGCTTCGCCTGTGGCTTCCGATGAAAAGGCAACTCACGAGCCGGTTTTTCGCGTCGCCAGTCGCCTCCAGCCTGACGTAACATCGAAAACGAAAATCGAAATCGCCGAATTGCCAGGCTCGTCCACCAAGCCCATGGTCGATCCGGTCACTCCCATGGTCGATCCGGCCATCGTGCGGCATCCACTTGATCCGGCGATTGAGTTGGCGACCGCGCGCCTGAACGCGATTCGCCGCGACGTTAAAGACTATCAAGCGATCATGGTCAAGCGCGAACGGATCGCCGACCAACTGAAGGAACCTGAATTCGCCAAAATCAAAGTTCGCAATCGCCGACAAAGCGAAGCCGGTGCCGTGCCTTTTTCGATCTACATGCGTTTTCTGAAACCCAAAGCCGTTCGAGGCCGCGAAGTCATTTACGTGGAAGGCCGGAACAACGGCAAACTTATCGCTCATGACAACGGCATGATCAAACTATCGGTGCCGCTCGATCCAACGGGCTGGGTAGCCATGCAAAACAGCCGGTACCCCATTTACGACGCCGGTATCGAAAATCTCGTCGTAAAACTCATCGAAAAAGCCGAACGCGACAAAGCCGCAGGTCTATGTGAAGTCGAGTTCAACGAAAACGCCAAGATCAACGATCGACCCTGCACGAAAATCAAGGTGATTCACGCGGAACAAAAAGCACCGTACGACTTTCATGTTGCCGAAGTCTTCATCGACAACGAGTTGCAAGTGCCCGTCCGATACGCCGCGTACACTTGGCCAAAAATCGTCGGGGGTGAGCCGGCGCTTCTGGAAGAATACACTTATTTGAATCTCGAACTGAATCCAGGATTCACGGATAAGGATTTCGAAACAGCAAATCCCGAATACGAATTTTGAAAGTTGGACTGCCCTCGCGGATCATTTAATTCGACTACGGTCGTACTAAAGCGAGCGCTGCAAGTCATCGAGAACTTGCCGCTCATCATTCGGGCACCTTTTGATAAATTGGATTCGATCTTTTTCGGCTCGTTCAACGGCGACTGCCTGGGAAAGCAATAATCACTGGGAGCTAATCTTGGGTGCTTGAGGGTGCGGTAGAAACGCGACTGACGCTATCATCACGTCCCTGGTT
>JANMEB010000513.1:0-1430 GCA_031376585.1 Planctomycetota bacterium
CCGCCGCCAGAAAATTCGCGGTAACTGCGCCACGCCGGAAAATGATTGTGCACGCCGCGTGGACTGAGGATTGAGTTGTAAGGTCGTTTGGGCGCGGGTCCTAGCCATAAATCCCAGTCCAAACCCTTTTCCATTTCTTCCTCGGGTAAGTCACAGAACTTGCTCGGCTCGCCGACCCCCACAGTGACTTTGTGAATCTTGCCAAGTCGTCCGCTGCGAATGATCTCGACTGCTTCGCGAAACGGCCCGAACACGTTGCTGCGCTGCTGACTGCCGGTTTGCACGATCCGTTTGTGTTTTCGCGCGGCTTCGACGCAACGTTGGGCTTCGGCAATCGAAAGCGTTAGCGGCTTCTCGCAGTAAACGTCTTTGCCCGCTTTGCACGCTTCGATCAACGGCGTGGCGTGCCAATGATCGGGTGTCGCAATGCAAACCGCGTCGATGTCTTTTCTCGTGAGGACTTCGCGGAAGTCAACGTACGTATCGCAACCGTGAAAGTCTTTCTTGTCGGTCGAATATTTGTCATTCACCCGTTTCTGCGCGTGTTCGCGGCGGTTTTGATCGACTTCGCACACGGCGACGACCTGCACGTCGGCTTGGGCGAGCAGTTCTGGAATGTGGTAATCGTTCGCCATCTTGCCACAACCGATGATGGCAACGGTTATCCGTTCGGCGGGTAATGCCCGAGGACCCAGGAACGGACTTGCGAACGTCTTTTGCTGCGCTAGACCGGCTCCAATCGCTGCTGCCCCTGCTAGGCTTCCCAAAGTTCCAACGAATTCGCGGCGGGAAAGGTTTGGTTTGCTCATAGCTCGTTCGTTACTCAAGTGAGGTTGCATTCCGGGTGTTGGGTTTTGAAATAACAGAATACCATGACGGGCAAAGGGATGCTGAACGGGCAACGTCAAAGCCAGTGGCACACAAGATAGGAAAGTAATTTTCGGTGACTAAGGGGAATTCTGAATGGACGATGAAAAGCTGGATGTTATTGCGGTTGGGGCGCACCCGGATGATGTGGAGATTGCTTGTGGCGGGACGCTTGCGGCGCTGGCCGAGCAGGGCTATCGCGTTGGCATAATAGATTTAACCGATGGCGAGCCAACGCCGCGCTGCCCGAATGTGGAGACCCGATTGGCCGAAGCAGCGGCAGCGGCAAAAATCCTCAAAATCACCAAACGGATTACGCTCGACTTGCCAAACCGTCGACTCTTTGATTCGTTCGAGTCGCGCGTCGCGCTGGCCAAAGAATTTCGACGCTTTCGTCCCTCGGTCGTGATTGGCTTTGGCGACAAGACACCGCTCGCTTCGCCCGATCACTGGCAAGCGATGCAGATCACGGACGCGGCGGTGTTTTACAGTCGACTGACGAAATGGGACGAGCATTTCGATTCGCTGCCGCCCCATACGATTGATCATCAGCTTTATTTTCG
>JANMEB010000466.1:0-1629 GCA_031376585.1 Planctomycetota bacterium
AATATTTTCTGCATCGCGACATTGTAACGGGTTAAATGCCCACCTGGGTTATAGAGTGAAGCAGCGGCGTAGCAGCGAATTGCTTTGTTTCCTCAATCAAACCGCTGGACTGTTAACCCGCTTGTCCTGTTAACCCAGAGAGTGCCGGTGGCACAGTCACATGGAGGAGAAGGTCTTGAGCCTATTTTGCGAATATTTGGCAACGCGGCAAAACGGCGCGCAAGTCAGTAAGTTGTGCGCTCGTAATCGGCGAGCTGTCAAATCGCAATTCCTCAAGGTTGGTCAGGCTTTTAACGCTTTCGAAATCGACTACTACGTTATTGCCAAACACGACCTTTCGCAGGTTTGGCAGCTCTAACAACATGGATAGGTCGCGAAGTTGTCCGTCTTCGTCAACAACTGGCATTTCCGAGATTCGTGGAATTTCGCTGCGGCCCAACCTGTAAACTCGGTTACGAAGATAGATTTCCGTAAGACCCTTAAGGCAAGCGATAGCTTGGAAGTTTTCGATTCGGCGTCCTGTTAGTGCGAACGATTCTAAGTTGACCATTTTGGAAAACGCAAACAAGTCTCCAACACGTTCTCCCTCGATGATGGCGTCTCTCACGCTTGTGAGGTCCAAAACTCGTGAAGCGTATATGCCTGCCACTTCTGATGTGACATAGAGAAGCCGAAGTTGTTCTACGTTACAAAGCGGCGCGAGATCAAGATCTTCGGGACCATTTAACCGAATACTCAAATCAGTTAATTTGTTTAGTCCGGATAACGCTTGTAGTTCTGTGACCGAGTAGGCCCAGATCTCCAATTCCTTCAAATTCGAAAGTCGACGTAACGGCAATAGGTCAATGGATTTTCGCTCCAAGTGAAAACGCAGCGACTGCAAGTTGGCAAACGCTTGGATGTTTGACAGGTCTACAGCTTGCCAAATTACCAACGCCCGAACACCCGGCAATTCAGATCCGAAATCGAGATCGTGAATCGAAGCATCGGATTGAATATCGACGCATCGAACGGTGGCCAAGTAGTCCACGGGAATCCATTTTTGGAGCCATGGAGATCGATCAGGATTGAATGGGTCATAGTCATCAATTTCAAAGTCGTAGCGGGCGATGGCGTTGTTATCCGTAAGCCATTTGACGATACGCCGCTGGCGTTCGGCGCGATTTACGTACCAAGCCAGCGGAGTTGCAACTAGCGCAATGAGAATGAGCAGCGTGCGCAAGCTAAATCGAATGCGCCACTGCTGACGACGTGGCTTCGCAGATGTGCTGACCGGAGTTTCCGAAGTGGACATAGGCCTGCATCGAACTGGTACGAGGTCTGGCTACCACCCGATTCCATTTTATTTCGCAATGTGGCGCCAAGCCTCCATTCTAAGCGCTTCGATTGTCAATCTGGGCTGTTAACCGCACCAGGGCGCGACAGTCCAAAACACGCAAATGTCAAATTGGGCTGTTAAATAACTAGACCTGTTAAACGAGAGAGCGCGAGAGTTCGTGGAAAAACTAATAGGGTGCGAACTGAACCCCCACGGTTCTGTTCGGACCCTATTTCAAATCTCGCGAACAGAGAGCGCGGCGAGAAATCGCAGATTGCGAAAAAGGCTGCGAATAAAGGAAGAAAATGTGG
>JANMEB010000504.1:0-1445 GCA_031376585.1 Planctomycetota bacterium
CGGCGGTGCGATTTTCCTTATCGGTTTGCCGTTTGCCGAAAGTTCACAATGGTTACTGTTCATTCGTTGGTTTGTAGGTGTGGCGATCATCTCTCGATTGGCTTGCGACGCTTTGGAATTGGCAACGTCACTTTCCACTCCCGACGCGGCCCTGACCGTCAAGCTAATCATCCGTGGTCGGTATGCTCGCCTATATTGGTGGGGCGTTGTTGCCCTGGGAGGTATTTTCCCTCTGCTGTTCGTGCAGCTAACGCCAAATTGGGCCATGCCGCTTGCGGGCGTTGCGATCTTGATCGGCATTTATTGTTCCGAACATATTTGGGTGCAAGCTCCGCAACGCATTCCACTGGCCTAAGCCATGAGGCTTGAGGATTAAGAAATAGTACCCATGAAAAAATGGAAAAAACGAACTTGGATCGAACGAGCGGCAACCTCGCTGCGATTGATTCCGGATTTGGATCGCGCCGACAATGAGCAGACACTACCGCGACTCGCGCCCGCTACGCAGTTGACGAACTACCCGCCGCCTGAGCAGTGGGACGACTGGAGCGAATACGATCCCGCACATTGGCCGCAACAAAAAACGCGGCAGATGTCGATCGTTCCGACGACATGTTTCAACTGCGAATCGGCCTGCGGATTGCTTGGGTTCGTCGACAAGGAGACCGGCGAGGTCGATCGCTTCGAGGGGAATCCGCACCATCCCGGCAGCCGAGGTCGGAATTGCGCCAAGGGGCCTGCGACGATCAATCAAATCAAGGACACAGATCGCATTTTGTATCCGCTTCGGCGCGACGGAGAGCGCGGATCGGGAAAATGGAAACGAGTTTCTTGGGACGAAGCTCTCGACGAGATCGCCGGGCGAATTAACAAAGCCTTGCGCGAACAACGACACAACGAAGTCGTCTACCACGTCGGGCGACCCGGCCACGAAGGCTACATGGATCGTGTGCTAAAGGCTTGGGGAGTCGACGGCCACAACAGCCACACGAATATCTGCTCGTCGGGTGCACGTTTTGGGTACGCGATCTGGCAAGGCTATGACCGCCCTTCGCCCGATCATGCAAACGCCAAATTTATTTTACTCATCAGCGCGCACTTGGAGTCCGGGCATTATTTCAACCCGCACGCTCAGCGGATCATCGAAGGCATGATGTCGGGTGCCAAGCTGGCGGTGATGGACACTCGGCTGTCGAACACAGCCGCTGTCGCCGACTATTGGCTGCCGACGCAACCGGGAAGCGAAGCTGCCGTCCTGTTGGCAATGGTTCGCATCATTCTCGCTGAAGGCTTGTTCAATCGCGAGTTTCTGCATGATTGGGTCAACTGGCAATCGTATTTGCATTATCGCGATCCCGGCGGAGCTCAGACTTTCGAAAACTTTATTCAGAAACTAACGACGGAGTACGATTCGTACACTCCGGAATTCGCCGAGCGCGAGTGCG
>JANMEB010000605.1:0-8178 GCA_031376585.1 Planctomycetota bacterium
ATATCGCCGAAGTCGCCGGTGTGCTTTCGCGGTACTGCGACATGATCGCGTTGCGAGCTTTTCCAAAATTTCAAGACTGGAGCTACGATCGTAACGACCCGGTGATCCGAGCTTTGGCGCAGTATTCGCGCGTGCCCGTGATCAACATGGAGACGATCGTACACCCGTGTCAGGAAATGGCCCATATGCTGACGTTACACGACCGACTTGGCAGCGTGCGCGGCAAAAAGTTCTTGCTCACTTGGACTTGGCATCCGAAGCCGCTTAATACAGCGGTCGCCAACTCGGCTTTGCTCATCGCAACGAAGTTCGGCATGGACGTGACGCTCCTTTGCCCAAGCGATCAATATTTGCTCGATGAGCAGTTCATGGATGCAGCTCGCCAAAACGCCGCGGCCCACGGCCGTTCGTTGACGATTTCGCACGATATAAAATCCGCTTACCAGGGTGCTGACGTCGTGTATGCAAAAAGTTGGGGCGCGCTGCCGCTGTACGGACAGCCTGAGACGGAATGGGAGTGGCGAAAAGACTTACGGCACTTCATTGTCGACGAACAGAAAATGGGGCTCACGAACCGAGCTTTGTTCAGCCACTGTCTGCCGCTGCGGCGAAACGTCAAAGCGACCGATGGCGTGATGGATGCTGATTATTGCGTCGCTTTGGACGAAGCCGAGAACCGGTTGCACGTACAGAAAGCCATGATGACGCGGCTGGTGGCAGGTTGAGCGGCCTTCGTGCAATTGAATTGCAACCAAGATTGCGAATAATAGAAGTTCGTTTTTCGAATCGATAAAAACTTGAAGCGTCAGAGAAGTGCTGAGCCAAACGCTCCTTCGCTGGCGCTTCAGGCTTTAATAAGAAGGAGTTTCCCCCAAATGAGTCAGTCCGTTGTCTTGGCCTTTTCCGGCGGCTTGGATACGAGCTATTGCTTGTTCGAATTAAAACGTCGCGGGCTCGACGTTCATACGGTGTTCATTGACACCGGCGGCGTGTCGGCCGACGAGCGGGCGTACATCGAAAAACGAGCTCGTGACCTCGGCGCTGCCAAGCACTGGACGGTCGACGCGGGTCAGCCGCTGTGGGATGAATTCGTCATCCCGCTGATTTGGAGCGGCGCGAGGATGCTGGGCCAATATCCGATGCTCTGCTCGGATCGATACGTCATCGTCCGCAAAAGTCTGGAAATCTGCGACCAGATCGGCACCAAGAAATTTGCCCACGGCTGCACGGCAATGGGGAATGATCAACTTCGGTTCGACCAAACCGTCGTGAGCCTCGGCGACTACGAAATCATCGCACCAGTTCGCGACTTGCAATCCAAAGTCCAGAAGGCTCGCGACTACGAAATCGAAATCCTCACCCGTGAAGGAATCGAAGTCCGCCAGTCGACCTCAAAGTACTCCGTCAACGAAAATATCTTGGGCGTGACGGCATCGGGCGGCGCGATCGACCAATTCGAATCGCCGTCGCCCGACATCTGGAAATGGACCAAGCCGGTCGCACAATGGCCCCAGCAACCGCTCATCACACAACTCAGATTCGAGGCGGGAGTTCCCGTTGCCCTCGACGGGAAATCGCTCGCCGGTCCGAAAATGTTGAGCCAACTCAACCGGGCCTTTGGCGAGTATGGCGTCGGACGACACATCTATACTGGCGACACGTGTGTCGGGCTCAAAGGCAGAATCGCTTTCGAGTGCCCTGGCATTACCGCGTTGATGGCGGCTGGCCAAGCACTTCAAGACGCGATCTGCACGCGCTGGCAAAACCAATTTCGCCAAACGATCGCGCAGCGTTGGGCCGAGCTCGTTTACGGCGGATTCTTTTACGAACCGCACAAGTTCGATCTCGAAGCCTACCTGCGAAGCGCCAGTCGTCACGTATCGGGAACCGTCACGTTGGAGACGTCGGGTGGCCAAGTCTTGGCGACCGCCATTCAGTCCGAACACATACTTCGCGACCGCGACTCTGTTTACGCGCAGTCTTGCACATGGACCCCCGAAGAAGCGATGGGCTTTATCAAATTGGTTGGCCAAAGCTCGCGGCTCTCGGCGAAAATCAACGGAGTGCCGCAAATTTGATCGGATTGATCTTAGAATACTTGGCTGCGCTCGTTGCCTGCGACACGCAAAACCCGCCGCGTCAGATCACGTCGCGCAGTCCGCTCTACAAGTTTTTGGACTCCGTGTGCGGCCGCGATTTCCAGGTCAAGGTTTGGGATCACGGCGACGGACGAATTAGTTATTTTGCTCGGCGTGGCGATCCCTGGGTCCTATTCAATGTCCATTTGGATACGGTCCCGGCTGGCGCAGGTTGGATGTCCGATCCGTTTCGGCTCGAGATCGAGAACAATCGGGCGATCGGCTTGGGTGCATGCGACATCAAAGGGGCGGCAGCGTGCCTGTTGGCACTTGCACACCAAACGGATGTTGATTTGGCTTTGTTATTTACGACCGACGAGGAAGGGAGCGACCCGTGCTGCATTAGGCGGTTTTTCGGCAGTTGGGGCGGCGGCCTACCGTCTCTAACCGTGGTTGCCGAACCGACGGGCAGCCGTGTTGTCTACGGCCATCGCGGTTATGTATCACAGCGAGGAACGTTTCACGGACGTTCGAGCCATACGTCAATTCCAAAAAGCCAGCGAAGCAGTGCCGTGCATCAATTGGTAGAGTGGTCAGCCGGGGCGCTACGTTGGGTCAATGAGGCCGAAGCGGCAGTTGGATCTGAAGTCGATTTTTGCTTTAATCTAGGCACAGTCGAAGGGGGAATAAAGAATAATATGGTCGCGGATCGAGCCGAAGTGCGTTGGAGTGCGCGGCTTCCCGCTGAACACGACACCCGTGCCATGTTGTCTGCATTGGAGTCGCTGCCCTCTGGAACCACTGCGGAATGGCAAACCACTTTTTTTGGCCTCGCGTTTCCAAATTCTTTTAACTTACGCGAAAAAGCAAAACAATTTGTATCGAGACTTGCACTGCCGACGGCGCCGGACGTCGACTTTTGGACCGAGGCTTCGGTATTTTCGGATGGCCATTGGCCAGCCATTGTCTTGGGCCCCGGCGACATCGCCCAAGCTCATTCGGCGGGCGAGTGGGTCGCGCTCGATCAACTTGAATTGGCATTCGATCATTATTCACGGATTGCTCATGTCGACTAAAACGCGCAGCATCATCATTCAACTTTTGAGCCAACTCGGCAGCAGCCGCGAGGCGCGCGAGTATTTGCGACGCTTCAGTAGCGGCGACACCTCGCAGTTCGCCGTGATCAAAGTCGGCGGCGAAATCATTCGCAGCCAGCTCAAGGAACTGAGCGGCGCGCTGGCATTCCTGCACGAAGTCGGCTTGATTCCGATCGTATTGCATGGGGCCGGTCCGCAACTCACAGAAGCATTGGCCGCAGCAAAAATCAAAGGCAAAACCATCGACGGTCAGCGGGTGACGTCTCCCGAGGCAATGGCGATCGTGCGGCCCGTGATCTATCGCGAGAATTTGCGAATCATCGAAAGTTTGGACGCGCTAAATATTCGCGCTCGCTCGATTCAACATGGTGTGTTTGAATGTGAATATGACGATCAAGCCAAGCTCGGCCTGGTCGGTCGTGTCGCAAAAGTCCATCTCGAAGCAATCAAGTCCGCAATCGGAAGCCAGGCAGTTCCGGTCGTGTCTTGCCTCGGTGAAACTGCTGCTGGCCAAGTTCTCAACGTCAACGCCGACACGGCGGCGAGTGCGCTGATTCTGGCAATTCGCCCACAAAAAATAGTCTTTCTCACGCCGACCGGCGGCCTGCTCGATCAAGAAGGCCAGATCATCCCCGCGATCAACTTGGCGACCGAGTACGAGCAACTGATGCAGGCGACCTGGGTTCATTCCGGAATGCGGCTCAAACTGCAGGAGATCAAACTGTTGCTCGATCAGTTGTCGAGCTCGTCCTCGGTATCGATTACCTCCGCCGAACACTTGACGCGCGAGCTGTTCACGTACGGCGGTGCGGGGACGCTGATCCGCGACGGTGAATCGTTTCATCAAGTCAGCAATCTCGATACGCTCAACCGCCAACAGTTGCACGCGCTGATCGAAACTTGTTTCGAGCGCGAGCTGGACGACGCCTACTTTGATCAATTGAAATTGGATCGCGTTATCTGGTCCGAGACCAAACGCGCGGCGGCCGTAATCGCCAAGGGCGTCGACGGTGTTCCGTACTTGGATAAATTCGTCGTCACGCCCGAAGCCCAAGGCGAAGGCCTGGGTGCCGCGCTCTGGAACGTGATTCGCACCCACTATCAGAAATTGTACTGGCGGTCGCGCGACTCGAATCCAATCAATACTTGGTACATGCGACAATCTGATGGCGTCACCCGCCGCTCGCCGTGGCTGATCTTCCAATACGGGCTCAGCGATTTCGACACGATTGAACGCTGCACCCAAGACGCCGAGTCGCGACCGCAATTTCTCACCTCGGAGTTGCAACATGCCTAAGATCGGCCTCGTCGGCGGGCGCGGCTACGTAGGACAAGAAATCATTCGCGGTCTCGCCGGCCATCCGCGCTTGAAATTGGCTTGTGTCGCGTCGAGCTCGATGGCCGGCCAGCCAATCGCTGCGGAGTATCCCGAATGGGAATCGCTCGGACTGACCTTCGTCGCGAGCGAGCCGGAGATTTTGGCCCAACAAGACGTCGACGTTTGGATTCTGACGCTCGGCAACGGCGAAGCAAAAGCGTTTGCGGATCGCTTGGCAAAAACGGGCGCGAAGTTAATCGATGTGAGCGCGGACTTTCGCTGCGATCCGAACTGGCAATATGGTTTGACCGAAGTATTTTCGCGGCAAATCGCGGCCAGCAGTCGCGTGGCCAATCCAGGATGTTATGCGACCGGCGTTCAACTAGCACTTTGGCCCGTTCGGCAGTGGCTAGTCGAACCTGCGTTCGCGTTTGGTGTTTCTGGATATAGCGGAGCAGGGCGGAAGCCTTCGCCACGAAACGATCCGCAACGACTTGCGGATAATTTGATGCCCTATCATTTGACCGGTCACTTGCACGAAATGGAAATCGAAAGACACTTGGGTCGTCACGTCCGCTTGCTGCCCCAAGTCGCGGAATTTTTTCGCGGAATTTCGCTGACCGTCAGTTTTCAACTTGACCAAGCGCTCACCGTTGAGCAAATGCACGGACGATACCGACAGTTTTTTGAAGGGCAGCGGCTGTTGAATTACGACGAAGCGATTCCGGAAATTGCACAAGTCCGCAACACGCCATTCTGCCGCGTGGGTGGATTGGCCCGCGATCCGCGCGACGCGACGCGTTGGATTATAGTCTCCGTGCTCGATAATTTGTCCAAAGGGGCCGCGACCCAAGCTATTCAAAATGTCAATTTGATGTGCGGCTTCGATCATCAATTGGGGATTGCCAGTGACTGACTTTTTGTGGGCCAAACCCGACCAATACGCCCGGCCCGATGCCGCGTTGCAACGATTCTTGAGCGGCGACGATCTGCAATGGGATCGCTTCCTGTTCGAATTCGACGTCACTGCCTCAAAGGCCCATGCACACGGTTTGCAGCGCATCGGAATTTTGACGGAGGTCGAAAGCAAGTCGCTCACCGACTTGCTCGATGAACTGTTGGCCGCGTTCCGCAGCGGCAAGTTTTTATTGCAACCGCCGATGGAGGACGCACATTCCGCAATCGAGTTTTGGCTCACCGAAAAACTCGGTGACGTCGGCAAAAAAATTCACACAGGCCGCAGCCGTAACGACCAAGTCCAAGTTGCATTGCGGCTGTACTTACGTTCGGCGCTCGATCGGCTGTGCGACATCTGCCGAGAAACGGCCCGCGTACTTCTTGACCGGGCTGGCCAAACCGAACTAACACCGATGCCCGGATTCACGCATTTGCAGCGCGCAGTTCCCTCGACGATCGAAATGTGGCTTGCGGCTTATGCCGAAGCTTTCATCGATGCGGCCGAGCTGACGACACTAACTCGCCGCTGGTTGAATGCATCCCCACTCGGAACCGCCGCCGGTTACGGAGTGAACTTGCCGCTGGATCGTGAGGGTGTCGCGCGCGAGCTGAACTTCGAGCGCTTGCAAATCAACCCGATCTACGTACAAAACAGCCGCGGCCAATTCGAGCTGCAGGTGTTGGCGTGCTTGGCCCAAGCGACCCTCACGCTCCGGCGGTTTGCCTGGGACGTGAGTTTGTTTACTTGCCAAGAATTCGATTTCGTAAAACTCCCCAGCAAGTTTTCGACCGGTTCTTCGCTGATGCCTAACAAGTCGAATCCAGATACGATTGAATTGCTGCGGGCGCAACATGCCGTGGTACAAGGTTCGCTCAGCGAAGTCCAATCGCTGCTCTCCCTTCCGGCGGGCTATCATCGCGATTTGCAACTTTCCAAAGCAGCCACGATCCGCGCAGTTGAAAGTTCGCTGCTGGCTCTTGGTCTGTTACCTGAGTTGGTGCAAGGATTGCAGTTCCAAACCGAGCGGATGCGGGCCGCCATTTCGCCCGACATGTACGCCACCGACGTCGCCCTCGATCGCGTTCATCGCGACGGCCTTCCGTTTCGCGACGCCTATCGCAAACCCATCACCCCCGCCGAGCTTGCCGCGCGCACCCCAGAACAAAGCGTCTCCGCCCGCATCTCTCCAGGCGCTTGTAATAACTTGATGCTGGAAGAACTACAGCGTCGATTGCGCGAATTGTAAAAGGCAAGTTCCGCGTGCAGCGAAAAACGCTCCGCGCGCCTTCTACGATGACGACACGGAAGGCCGAACGGGCCTGCTACTTTTCGTTAAACTTCTTCCTCTTCGTCTTTGTGCGCGGCTTTGGCGATGACTTCTTGCTGGATGTTGCCAGGCATGACGTCGTAATGGCTGAAGTCCATAGTGTAACTGCCCAGGCCGCCGGTCATGCTCGAAAGCGAACGGGCATAGGTCACGACATCGCGCAGCGGGACTTCGCAATGAACGGTTGTGAATCCGCCGCCGATCACATCGCTACCCGAGACGCGACCGCCACGACCCGACATGTCGCTATAAATGTCGCCGACGTGCGATTCGGGAATCGTGATATTCATTTTGACGACCGGCTCAAGCAAACTCGGCCGGGCTTTTTCAAAGACCTGTTTGAAAGCATGCCGCGCGGCCGTCTTAAAAGCCGCTTCGCTACTATCGACGTCATGATACTTGCCAAAGTGAACTTCGACGCATAAATCTTGCACCGGATATCCGGCGATCACTCCGCCTTCGATCCGTTCCGCAAAGCCCTTGGCGATCGCCGGCATGAAGTTACCAGGAATCGTGCCGCCGACGACCGAGTCGATCCACAAAAAGTTTGATTTCTCGTCGTAGTGCGTTTCGCGCATCGAGGGGAAACGAGCTTTGGTGGCGTAATCCTGGATGTTGGTGTTGCGCGGCAAGGGATACATGCGGATATGGACTTCGCCGAATTGTCCGCGGCCGCCGGACTGTTTTTTGTGCCGGTACATTCCCTCGGCTTCGGATTGAATAGTTTCGCGAAAAGCGATTCGCGGCGGTTTAGTTTCGACGTCCAGTTTGTCCCGGCGATGCAATTTTTCCCGCACGAGCGTCAAGTGCAATTCGCTCATGCCCGTCATGACAAGTTCCTTGGTTTGCGAGTCGCGGTCCAAACGAAAGGTCGGGTCTTCCTCGACGATTTTGTGCAGCGCGCCAGAAAGTTTCGTTTCGTCGTTGCGGCTTTTGGGAGTGACGGCCAAGCCGACCATAGGCGTTGGAAAAGCCATTTTCGGAAACAAAACTTCGCCCAGCATCGTTCCGCTGTGCAAGTCTTCCATCTTGGCCAGCGCAATTATATCGCCGGGCCCAGCGGCGTCGATCGATTCAGTTTTTTCGCCTTGCACGCGCAACGGCGGTGTAACTTTAGCGGCCTTCCGCGCGCCGGACAAATGGACTTGGTCGTCCCGTTTGAGCGAACCGGAGAAGACGCGAATGAAGCTCAGCTTTTGCACGAATGGGTCGATCCGCGTTCGGAAAACTTCGGCTACCAAGCCTGGGTAGTCGGGGGTGATTTCGACTTCCACGCCGTCTTTCGTACCTTTGCGCGGCAAGTCTCTAGGGGACAATCCGCATAGGGCAACGGCATCCAAAATCTCCGTTAAACCGATTTGGGTCTTGGCCGAGCAACACAGGATCGGAATTAGCGTGCC
>JANMEB010000607.1:0-3318 GCA_031376585.1 Planctomycetota bacterium
CACAACTCAGGGGATTGAATGAAACCGCTATCAGCGTGGTCAAAAGCAAAAATAGCAGACAATCGATAAACTTCGTCGCCCTACCAAGCGGCACGGCACCAAACAGTGTCGCCAAAGAGGGTAATGGATAATCTTTATAAAGACTCTATGGCTTCAGGAAGTCGCAATGTGGACCAGGATCTCTTGGATTGACCCTTACTTTGATATCGGTGTAGCGTTGACGTCTCTTGGATTGAACGTCAAGAGCTGGGTAATTCCACGGACCTTCGAAGGAGATGCTCTATGTCCCAAAGAAGAGAGCAAACGGGTCAGCGACGGTCTTGAATTGGTTCAATAGGGAATTCGAAAAAAGATTTGCGGAAAATCAAATGGGTCCGCTCAGGGCTCGGTGTCCCATTTTTCCGCGTTGAATCGTGCGTGATTGCGTTGTCGCAAAGACCTTTCTGGTCCGCGCTGTTTCAAAGGAGATCAAGCCGATTTTCATCGAATCGAAAAGTGAATTGTTGGATCGATTGATGGTTCGAGAACAACCAGGGAAAGTCTGTTTTCGATTTTGGCAGGCGGCGGGGCGGATTTCGATCGCAATCTCTTCAGCCCGGATTCGGAAATCGGCCCAACGAGGGAATCACTTTGGCAATCGGGAGTGCGTAGAATTAAGCGCCAATCGCCTGGGACTGGAATCGTCCTCTCGTCCGTAAACCCTCGAGCGCCGAAACCAAGTCACTCCGTGAACACTGCGACTTGCTCAAAAGCGCCTTCGCTTAATCCGTGAACTAAAAACCAAAATGGACCTGAGAATCATGACGCCTTTATTCTGTATGTTAATACTCGCAGCACTATCAACTTTGCATGGACAAGAAAGACAAGAGCCAGCCGGCGTCTTTTCTGTTAATGAACTCAAGCAAGACTTTGAAGTTTTTAAGGCCGCGCTGGAAGAGGGCCATCCGGGGCTGTACCGGTACACGACCAAAGAAACGATGGATTCAATTTTTGCATCAGCCGCGGCCTCCCTATCGACACCGATGACGGACATGGAATTCATGCTTTTGGTAAGCCGGGTGGCCGCCCGTGTTGGCGACGGGCATCTCAAGGTATCTCCACCCAAGCGTCACAGGGACAAACTGGATGGAGAGCCAACGGCGACACCGTTCAGGGTGTATTGGGAAGGCGGCAAACTATTTGTTTACAAAAACTATTCCGCCCTGCCGGACAACGATTTCCTTGGGGCGCAGATTACATCCATCAATGGACATTCGGTCGCCGACATTCTCAAGGATTACCTATTGATTACTGCTTCGGATGGGAGCAATGTCACAAACAAGTTCAGGATGTTATCACGCCCACGGCCTTTTACACGGTGCTTGAACTACCTGCACGGCTATGCAGAAACCTATCAATTAGAGTATCTCCCTGCGAACGGTACGGGAATCGTCCAGAGTACATTGCCGGCAATAACATTTGACGAGCTTTTTCGTTTGGATGAGGAACGATATCCTGAAACTTCAGCGGCGCCTTTGGCCGAATTAAGGATCTTGCCTGAAAATAAGTACGCCTATTTGCGACTTGCCACTTTTGACCGCGAACAACTGCAGTCGAGAAAAATCGACTTTAAAAGATTCCTTGAGACTTCGTTCAAGGACATTGAAACCAAACGCGTAAACAATTTGATTCTTGATTTGCGCGGCAATGGCGGCGGCATGGATGAGTTTGGAAAAACCTTGTTTTCATATTTCACCAACCGACCGTTTGATTATTACGAGTCGTTAACAATGAACAAGGAACGCTTTGAGTTCTTCAAATACACAAGCAGGCCGGACGCCAGGACGCCAAAAGGGATGCTGAAAGCCAATCTTGAGGGCACGTTCGATAATATTCAACACCCCAATGTGGGCAAGCAAAATCCATCGTTGCCAACGTTTTCCGGTAACATCTTTGTATTGATCGACGGCGGCTGTTTTTCCACAACCAGTGAATGTATTTCCATGCTTGATTGTCACACTCAGGCCATTTTTATCGGCGAAGAAAGTGGCGGTGGGTATTACGGCAATTGTTCTGGACCTACACCTGAATTCACGTTGCCCAATACTAAAGTAAGTATTGAAATGCCGTTGATGAAATATGCCATGGCTGTAAAAGGTTACGAACCATTTGACAGAGGACTGATTCCTGACCATGTCGTGATCCCGACTATCCGGGACAAGATCGAAAATCGGATTGTGGAATTGGAGTTTGCAACGGCCTTGATTCGCGACGCGAAATAGTGGACGCGACAGAATAGCGGCCGGGGCTCGGCAGCAGGGCTTTCCGGGCGGGCTTCGATCGCAATCTGTTCAGTCCGGAGGCGCTGGAAGCATCCATCGACACCATTCACAACAACCTGGTGCAACGTGGGTTGTGCGAACGGGCAACGGATCGGATTTGGTCGAGTGCCCGATTCTATTTGCTTGAGCCACCCCGACGACAATGTTCGGAACTGCCCCACGTTCACGGACCCCCTCCCTGGGGCTTTCGAACAGGGGCAACCCAATTGACCGAAACCATCACTGACGTTCAATCCCGAAAGACCCTGGCACGGCCAGTGCCATGCAGCCGTGCAGTTGATGTATCTTCACGCGGGCCATCGACCGAGCAAATACCTGTTCGCGATGCTGGGCCAAGTGGCCGGCGGTGCAGCGACGCTCGACGAAACTATCCCAATCCTCCGCGAAGTTATTCCGTAGGGCATTGGCCCGATTTGGCGGAAGGTCAATCACTCCGCCCTCATCAGCACGTGTTGGCCTTCCCAATCGCGAATCTAAAAAGCTCTCTCACCAAGTCAGGATATCGATCCTCACACCCTTCTTCTTTTTGACAACCGTTCCACTTCGCGCCGCGGTTGGCTGGTGTGTGTCCCTGGCAAACTTACGGATCGCGCGGTCCCGACCCTAGATACCGGTCGAAGTGTGCCACGAGCTTTTTGAGCAAGTATCGGGCATAGTGGGGCCGCCCCGTCCAACCGTGCGTGGCGCCGGGGGCAAAGGCGAAGTCGAAGTCCTTGCCCAGCCGCATTAGCTCTTCGGCCAGCACCACCTCACGATATCCTTGGGTGGAACTGGCCGATCGGATGCCTTTGCGTTCTTTGCAACGAGCAATGCCGAGGCCAGGAAATTGGATCAAATCATGGCGCATGAAATGATGCATACTTGGGTGCCTCGTCGGATCGGTGGGTTGCCGCTCCATGATGAACAGGCGGACTATTGGTTATCTGAAGGCTTTACCGACTGGGCCTCATGGCGGGTTTTGGTCCGCAGCGGATTCTGGAAGCCCGAGGATTTCGTC
>JANMEB010000666.1:0-9236 GCA_031376585.1 Planctomycetota bacterium
CGAAACATTAGACAGGGCAATCGCAATCTGGAACAACGTCCTGTCAGAACAACCCGACGAACCGAATGATTTAAATGGCTTGGCCAAGTCTTATAACTGCCTCGGTTATCTCCTCAGCCCAGACAAGAGCTCACGCGAAAACCTGAGCGAGTCCATTCGCTACCATGTTCGCGCAGTGGCCATTCGAAGGGACCTCGTAGCGAGATTTCCAAACAACGCGGCGTACCAGCAAACGCTGGCGCTCGCGATCTCCAACTTGGCTGACAGAAAGGCGCAAGTACCGGAGTTGGAGGAAGGTATCGCCCTTCAGCAAGAGAGCAACTCAATGTTTGAAGAACTTCTAAGTGCGGATCCCGATTCCCTCAACCTTCAGTATTTTGTGGCCAAAGGGCAAAACCATTTGGGTGACAAGTTCAGAGACGCTCGCGAATTCCCGGATCGGTACGACCGCGCGATGGAACAGTATTCTTGGGCACTCAATGCTCAGGAGCGCATGGTAGGCCAACACCCCGGCGTCGTGCCACTCAAGCGTGACTTGGCCAATACTCTGGCTAACTTGACCGTGATCCACTACCGAAGAAAGGAGTACGCCGAGGCCCTGACACGAAGCGACCAGGGACTCGCACTCTTGGACGAAATGCTACAACAGGAATCTCAAGGTGTCGACGGCGGTTTCCTGGCGGGGGCACTACGAATGAATGCACGTGTCCTTGTGAAACTAGATCGACGAGATGAGGCGATTGCCCGATATCGTCGCAGCGTTCAGGTGTTGCGCGACCTTGTAGAAAATCATGACGAGCGGCCATCGCCGCAGGCAGGTTTGACCAAGTACTTGCACGAGCTGGCGCCGCTGCTGCGCCAGGCTGGCCGATTTCGCGAAGCGATCGATACGGCGGTGGAACTCCGCAATCTCGCGACTGGAAGCGCGAACGATCTCTTCTCCGTGGCTCAGGATCTAGCCGAGACGGCGAAGGCCATAGCGCCAAGGCGCCCATCGCAGAAAAAACTTTCTGACCAAGAAAAGCTTGACGAGGGCTCGAAGTTAGCCGCAAGCGATCAACTTCGTCATGCAGCCGATTTATCGCTTGAGGTAATCATCGAGGCGATCGCCGCCGGGTGGAAGGATTTTGCGCGGCTGCAATTCGATTCGCCGGCAGGAGAGTGCCCGTTTGCAACGGTTTGGAAGCATGCAGGCTACACCACGCTACCCCCAGAGTTGGCGTTCGCTTTTGATGTACGAGCACGGTGGCATCTCGCCCGTCTGGAGTTCCGCGAGGCGATAGGAGATATGTCGCAGTTCGTTGACCAAGGCCGGACCGAGCCATCCACATACCTCGCGCTGGCACGTATCTGCCTGAATTTTCCATTCTCGCTGCGCGACCGTGGAAAATGACCTGTTGTGGCCGAGGTCAAAGGCCGAACTCGCAATCCGGACCAAACAGGTCCTTCAACACTGCCAACAGTTTGCGAACCGCCCGTCCATAGCGAGTCCCCACCAATCCTTGACTGATGCCCAAGACCAGAGCGGATTCCGCATTGTCGAGCTGTTCGAAATGACGCAGAACCAAGACCTCGCGATCCTGCGGATCAAGGGACTCCAGCGCGGCTGTGAGACGAGTCTGCAATTCATTGCGAGCGACGGCAGAAATGGGCGACGTGATACTTCCCGACAAAATATCGGCCATCAACGCAACGTTACCTGCGGGTGATTCGTCAACCGAGAAATTCACTTCGCGATCAACGGAACGCTTCTGCGCTTTGACATGCGAGCGATGGGTAATGGCAAGCTGCTGCAGCGTGACCAATCGCAGCCAGAGACTAAAAGGCATCTTCTGCGATTGTTGAAATTCGGCGTAGCGTTTGACCACCTCGACAAAAGCTTCCTGAACCACATCCGAAGGGTCGACGCGACCTTGCAAACGGCGATCCATTCGACAGCGAACCAATCGCGTCATTTTGTCGCGCTGTTCCGTTAGCAAAACACCCAGCGATATTGTTGACTCCTGCGACGCACCACTCATCGTCAGTCTGCCTACAATAAACTCGTTCGCCAGAGACTGGTCCCAGCGACAACCAAGACCATCGCGACTACGGCGGCGCCTGCGAACAACAGCGCACTGGTTAAGTCTAGGCAACGGAAACACGGGCTGTCAAATTTTGCACCGCAACTCCCCAATTACCATGTGTTATGCTCTGGACTACGGAACTGACGGCGCAGCCGCAACCTGCGATCGTGGCGAATAAACTTCAAGAAGCTAGACAAGACGTCCCAGGACGATCAATATCGTGGCCAACACCGAAGACGCCGGGAAGTCTCCAAGTCAATTCGCCGAGTCTCACATAAAACAAATTGCCAAAGAGGGCAAGGTCATCGAGATCACGGAAGTCATTGTGACGTGCCACGGAAAAGTTAAAGTCCGCGACTAGCGCGCGTCTGGCCGAACGTGATTGGCCCGCGCAAGTGTTTATCGCGCTAGAATTTTGTTGACGCGATTTTTGCGCGAATAGTTCGATCTCTTCCAGGCCCAAGGCTCAGTCGTTTGCCTAACCAAGGCCAAAGGCCTCGCTTTTTTCGTACAGCTTTTCAGCCGCAAAGCGGCGGCAGGGATTGCGAATCCATGCCACCGCTTCGCGGTTCCGAGCCAATTTCCCGTTTGCGTGCCTGGGACTGGCGTCCCAGGCTATCGCATAACACGGCTCGCGGTTCAAGACAAAAACTTGTATAAAACAACGAGCCCTCGTGGCCGGGATAGGCAAACGCACGGGGCTTCGCCCCTCAATATTCTCTGCCGAGAAGACTGTCGCCAAATTACTTTGCAACTTTGATCGGCAGCTCGATGTGGGACGCGCGGCTTGACCTGCGCCAAATGGTTTGGGTCGCGTGTTGGAAATCGGATTCTTGGGCTTCGAAGATATTGGGCACGTACTTCTGAGGGTTCCGATCGATGATCGGAAACCAAGTGCTTTGGACTTGCACCATGATTCGATGACCCGGCAAAAAACAATGGTTGACGCCGTGCAAATCGATCGTGTATTGCACGGGCTGGGCTGCCGGAATCGGCTCAGGCGCTTCAAAGCTATTGCGAAATCGACCGCGAAGGACTTCGTTGGCGACCATTAATTGGTAGCCGCTCATCTTGATCTCGGCGTCATTCTGTTCCGGATAAACATCGATTAGCTTGACGATCCAATCGGCGTCAGTGCCAGTGGTCGAAGCGTTTAATTGTGCCAAAACGTTGCCGGACACAACCAGCTCTTCGGACAACGGCTCGCTTTCCCAAGCGAGAACATCGGGGCGATTTTGAACGAATCGCTGGTCCTCCAACAGCCAAGTACTCCAACCTGAGCCTGCTGGAAAATAGGTCGGTTCGATCGGACGAGGGCGGTAGGGGACCGGGTTCGCCGGATCTGAAACATAGTGGTCGGCCGCCGACAAGTCGTCGGTTGTCGGTTTCTCGAAACTGAGCTTGCCGTTAGCCCCAAAGTATATGTTGCGTCGTTCGACGGTCGCCTGTGGGGGCCATTGCGGTAACTCGCGCCAGTGGTTCGAGCCCGTCTCAAACACTCGCGCTTCCGGGAACTTGAATTCGCCCTTGCCTTTGAGATGGTAGGCGAACCATCGTGCTTGAATTTCTTCGGCAAAGTATTTTGCCGTCGGGCTACCGAATTTGATTTTGCCAAGCTCGCTACCATCCTTCCGATCCCAGCCGCCGTGATTCCAAGGCCCGACGACCAGATAGTTTAAGTTTTGCTTGTCTTGCCGCTCCAATAGTTGATAAATCCGAAGCGGTCCATAAAAGTCTTCTTGGTCCCACCATCCGGCGACGTTGAGCGTTGGCACGGTGACCTGGTTCAAATACGGATCGACCGACTGCCGTTGCCAAAACGTATCGTAGTTCGGATGCTCTACAAAATTGTTCCACGTCGGGACGCGCCCATGCAAATACTTGTCGTTGACGTTCGCCAACGAGCCGAGTTGCAAATACCATTCATAAGTGTCGTACTGATCGAACTCGAATTGCGTGACGACTTTGCCGGTCTCCATCATCGACGCATATTCGAATCCGTAGCTCAGGCGGAATGCTCCGTTGTGGTGAAAGTCATCTCCCAAGAACATATCGGCAGGAGAGGCTTGGGGCGAAGCCGCCTTGAGCGCCGGATGCGGATCGAGCATCGCCATCACGGTCAGCCAGCCTGGATACGAAACACCAAAGATCCCCACGCGACCGTTGTTGTTGGGAACGTTTTTCAGAAGCCAATCGATGGTGTCGTTGGTGTCAGAACTTTCGTCGATAGATGCTGTGTTGGATTTATTGCGCGGGCGGCGCAGCATTTCGAACTCTCCTTCGGATTTGTTGCGCCCTCGAATGTCCTGGATTACGAAGATGTAGCCTTCTTGGACGAGCGGCCAATACGGAGTTTCGGGGCTCGCCAACGCCTCGGCCGGCGGCCCGTCGCCATTGCCATACGGCGTCCGCATCATCAAAAACGGTAGTGACTCGCTGTGGCCTTCCGGAACAAAAATCTGCGTGTACAGACGAACTCCGTCTCGCAACGGAATCATCTCGCTGCGCTTTTCGTACTTGACAACTGGCACATCTTGACCCGCGCAAATTGCAGACGACAAGCAGACAACAGCGGCGACAAAAGGCCTTGAAAAGTGCATGTTGAAACTCCAACGACTTGTTTGATTTCGATTGCATCGAGTGACGGATTTCTCTTGGCTGAATCTCCGTTTGTTACAATCATCGTCTGCCATAACGCAATTGGAAAGAGCGGGATACGTTCTGCTTGGTTGGGCCAAACCATTTTCCGGCACCTCAGGTCGGTCACAGTCGCCAACGCTGAAAATTGACTCGGTTGAGTACGCTCGGCTCAATCGACAATCAAACGAACGGCGACGGCAACGGGTTAAAACGGGGAAACTCGAAATGATGGAACGCTCCAAGCAGAATGGTTCAGCCACCGAGACGGATCAGCGACCGGTTAACAAACCTAATTTTTTCATTCTCGGTGCCGCCAAAAGTGGAACGACATCGCTGTACGCCTACCTCCGCCAACATCCCGACGTTTTTATGTCGCCGTTGAAGGAGCCCACGTTTTTTTGTCATCCGTTTCAAGTGGTGAACAGTCCAATCAAGTACTTCGAGCTATTCGGCGGCGCGGCTGGCGCGCGAGTCATTGGCGAGGCGTCACATGCCTACTTGAGCAATCCGTCGACTCCCAAAGTGCTCAAATTGCTCGTTCCTGACGCAAAATTTCTGGTGATTCTTCGAAATCCTGCCGATCGGGCGTATTCGCTTTACCACCACATGAGAAGGTCTGGATACGAGTGGATCGGATCGTTTGAACAAGCCCTTAGGGCCGAAGAAAAACGCGTTCGCTCGCGCCGCTTCAATTTGAGTTGTCCGCAGTACTACTACAACTTTCTCTATTTTCGATCCGGGCTGTATGGTGAACAAATCGAAAGATACTTGAACTTATTCGACCGCTGGCAGTTTCATTTCCTAACGTTGGAAGGGTTGCTGAAGGATCCCTCGTCAACGTTGGCGGAAGTCTTAGCGTTTCTAAACCTCGACGCGAATTTTTCTCCACCGTTCGAGATCCACAACAAGGGTGACGTCACGGCGCGGTCGGCAGTTGTACAGTATCTATGGGGCACCCGAATTCCCTGTCCTAGAACCATTCGGAACTGGGGCAATACCGTGTTGAACAAGCTCAACATGTCAGCCGTTCCTCCGCTCCCCAGCGAAACGAAAAAGGTTCTCATGGCGCGTTATGGAATAGACCTCGTAAAGTTATTCCAATTAACGGGCATCCAATTTCCAGGCGCGAATGTCGATTCGGCAGGTTCGCCGGAGTCATCACAGGTCCCACGCCATTAGATGGCCAGCGTTGTCAGCTTCTGCATTCACGGAATTTCCAACGCCGTCGTTGAAGAAATCAAGAGCGAAATCCAAGCCAACAATCGCCGAGTCGGCGGCTTCCGCAACAGGAAAATCACAAGATGCCAACTACTTCTACTGCGGTGGGCTCGACCTACACCCACGCTAAACCGTGATGGATCCGTTTAGAGCATTGACGTGGGCCGTCGCCTTCGGCTTGGCGTTAAACTACTAAACCAGATTGGGGATATCCTATTTCTTTGTTTCCGCCCTTATGAGGATCCCGTTGGCAACTCCGATCAGCGCGGTTGCTTTCGCATACGGCGATTCGAGCGAATTGGCCCAGGTTTCGCATTCGGCCTCGAAACCGAGGTTTCAATGTGCTTCGCCGACGGCGGCAAAATCACTTCGCTGCAAAGCCAATTCCATGGATTGCACATGCTCGCGAGCTTTCTTGAGCAATGCTTTGGCCCTTTTTGGGTTGTCATGTTCGAAATCAGCGACGGCAACATCAAGCGATGTTTCGTAGTATGGCCATGAATCCCTTTCGAAGAGGTCGATCGTTTCGTTTATTTCCAGAGCATCGTTCAAACGGGCAGCCCTAATAAATGCTTCTGCGACTTTCCGTGCTGTGAGATCATAGAACTCGTAATTGGATAATGCCCTAGCTGTTTCGCGCGCTTCGTCCACCAACCCAGCCTTGGCTTGAGCTTCCGCCACGGCCTTCAGACTTTGCTCGTCAACAATTGGATTGTCTAATCGCTTTTTCACTTCGCGGTTTGCTCGGCGAACGCCATCGACGTTTGCACACTCGGCTTCCATGTTCCTCACCATTCCCCAGTCGTGAGCAGACCTTGCACGGAGGACCTCGTCGGCCACTAACTTGCGGGCGAATTCTTGCATTCCTCCGCGAACGAAAATTTCCACCATGAACTCGACCGCGAGCATTCTTTGATTATCCGCAATCGTGTTAGCAGTTTTTGTCGCATCGTTAACGAGCGACTGCGCGGCTTCCGTATCGCCTCGCTTGAAAAACTCGACGGCCAATTTCGCCTGTGCTGATGACCGCCATAATTCCTGTTGTATTTTGCCGCAAGTCGTTTGCGCCAGGTCCACGTCCGCTCGACGTGACATGGCTTGCGATATGGACGAAAAACATACGTCAGCTTCGTCGTCTTCATATTGGTCTTCTTCGTCGCCTAGTATCACGTCGGCGGATCGGAGCGCTTCAACGTACAACCCGGCCTCGGCTTGGTTTTGGGCGATGTCGCTCAATTGATTGTAGGAGTCGTATTTTGGAACTTTTTCCGATGCCTCCTCGAAAATCTCGAAAGACGACTCCTCTTCGTGATTTCGCGCCCGCAAAAGTGCAATGTCGGAAAGCAACCGTGCTTGAAATCGTCCATCGTCCGATTCGCGGATCACCGCCAGCGATTTGTTGCAAAACTCATGGACCCGTTCATCGGTCTGACAACCCCAGCCCGGAATGGCGAAGGAATAAGCAACAATGAACGATATTAGCAATAGAAATCGGTTTTTTTGCATTATGATCTAGGAAGTTTCCGAAACAATTCGATCAGGCGCGGCAGGGCGTCGTTTTCCGACTGAAGTTCACTTAGCAGCGAAAGCTGTTCCAGAATCCAAGGGCGGTTCAATTTTTGCGTCGCCACGATCCCTTCGACGTCCAGCCAATCCTGATAACGCCCGGCGAACGACTTCATTACGACTAGATCGTCCGCGGAAGTCGTAACTAACGTCACATCGTTCGTATATGCGAACGGCGTAGCGCGATCGATGATTTGTTTTTCGAACTCGAACTGAGCCAAGGCAATATCGAGGGCAACCTGATTCATTGAAATCGCCAAGACTACGCGATTTTGCAGCGCAAATTCGTGGGCATCCGAGATCCGTGCCCGGAACCGTTCGAAAAGGGAATTAACGACTTGGTTTTCGTTTTCAGACGTTACAAAAAGGCTGACGTCCACGTCCTGGGTTGTTCGCGGCCTTCCCCAACGCAAAACGGCAATTCCTCCGATGAAGCAATACGGGAGCTTTTCTTCCAACAGGAAATGCTGCAGTTCGGCGGCGGCTTCGAGAATAGGATTCACGGATGACTATTTCTTACGTGGTCGAGGAGCCGCATGCACTGTTGCCATCGAACCAAACCATCATCAATTCGATCGAGGCGAAACTCGAATCCCAGATTCAACAAATTGTCGATCTGTTGCTGTCGCTGTCGATGCGACATTTGTCGAATTTCCGCGGTTGTTTGCGCGGCCAGCAACGGCCCCGCTGCTTGCCATTGGGCAATGAACTTCGCGCGTTCGGACGACGGTGACGGGTTGGACATGCGGCGATCGGCTGTCAAGGATCGGTGAAAGACTGCTTAATTGTACCACGTCACGCGTAATGACCGCTTGCCGGGCTAGAGCGCATTTCGCGTAACTCTAGCGTTTGACGTAGCCGAGGTCGACAGAATTTGGGCCGTCCGGGCGCGCCGGGATGGCGAGTTCCGCTACAGCAAAACGGGACGCGCTCTAATCATCATCTCGCGATTGGTCAAACCCGTTTGGGGTTTTGGTTGCGACTTGCGTCTTCCCGAGGGCGCGCCGCGTCTCGGCGACCCTGGACTTTGGGATGAAATGCCCTCGGCGTATCGAAAAAGACTTCGCGGTGACGATGCGCAAAAAAAACCCCGCAGCGAGGGCGCTGCGGGGCTAAGGTTTAAAAATAAACCGGCGATACCTACTTTCGCACTTGCAGTACTATCATCGGCTCGAAGTGCTTAACTACTGTGTTCGGGATGGGAACAGGTGTGACCACTTCGATAAAGTCGCCGGAAGAAATGCAGCGAGCCTATTCGCCTCGCTGCACTTATCGGCAATTGGTTGAATTGATGACTTCTTTGTAGCGTCTCTTCATTGAGAGACCTGGATATATGTGGTCAAGCTTTCGTCCGTTAGTACCAGTAAGCTGAATGCATTGCTGCACTTACACATCTGGCCTATCAACCTGGTCGTCTTCCAGGGGACTTTCATACTTGCGTACAACGAAACCTAATCTTAGGGAGGGCTTCACGCTTAGATGCTTTCAGCGTTTATCCTTTCCGTAGTTAGCTATCCAGCCGTGCCACTAGCGTGACAACTGGAACACCAGAGCTACGTCCAACTAAATCCTCTCGTACTAAGGTTGAACCCCTTCAAGTTTCGTACGCCCACGGCAGATAGGGACCGACCTGTCTCACGACGGTCTGAACCCAGCTCACGTACCACTTTCATTGGCGAACAGCCAAACCCTTGGGAGCTTCTTCACCCCCAGGATGTGATGAGCCGACATCGAGGTGCCAAACCG
>JANMEB010000696.1:0-4365 GCA_031376585.1 Planctomycetota bacterium
CCGCAGTTGGAACTCCCCTGCCCTGTCCAACATGCGCCGCGTTGTCGTCGGCTCGCCGGGCGTGATGCAACGAGCCGTAAAGTTAGTTTCAGCCGAACTCAGCGTGCGCGAATTGGGCGATGTCGATGATTCTTATGACGCAAGTCGCGAGATTGGCGTTGTCCCCATCGCGATTCGCGACGCTGATTTGATGGCTTGCTGCCAAGTCGATCGGGCGTGCGGCGAAGCAGCTTTTCAGTCGCTTCGCATCGCCGCGAACTTGGCCATCGAACGTCGCGTGGACGCAATCGTCACCGCACCGCTGAATAAACAGTCGCTTCATCTTGCCGGCCACATCGTTCCAGGACACACCGAACTCTTGGCGCAATGGTGCGGTCGAAAGCAGTTCGCGATGATGTTGTACTTGCCGCCCGGACCCAACATTGCTGGCGAACTGGGATTGGGAGTTGTACACACAACGCTACACATGGCGCTTCGAGACGTTTTTTCGCATCTGACTTCTCAAGCCATACTCGAGACCTGCGAGTTGGCCGTCGATTTCGTCCGCAAGCTGCTGCAAGCGCGCGGCATTGCACGGGCCGAACGTGTCGCGGTCGCTGCTTTGAATCCACACGGCGGTGAAGGAGGCCTGTTCGGCGACGAAGAGCAACGAATCATCGCGCCGGCAGTCGCTCAAGGCCAATCGCGCGGATGGCATTTGACCGGGCCGCTGCCAACCGATACGCTCATGCATCGCGCCGCAGCCGGGGAATTCGACGCGGTCGTCGCCATGTATCACGACCAAGGCCACATCGCGCTCAAACTTTTGGGAATGCATCGTGCGATCAATGTCACGCTTGGACTTCCCATCGTACGGACCAGCGTCGCCCATGGCACCGCGTTCGACATTGCGTGGCAAGGCCGCGCCGGCGCCAGCAGCCTCGTTGCGGCGTGTCAGTTGGCCGATGAGTTGTCCAAAGGCTCAATCAGTCAATCTGCCTTAGCTGCAATAAACTAAGCGGTCTCGGTTCCCAATCTTGCACGATGGGAAATTTGGCGATCAAGTATCCAGCGGCACCGGCTTGAGTGACCATTTGAATCTGCGATTTCTGTTCGTCATCGCTCACGCCCCAACCTTGTACGACGGCAATCAGCCGGTTGGTTGGAATCGCGCGGCCGTCGCGTTGGGGCGGCATTTCTTGAAAGGACCGCAATGCAAATTGAATCCACCCTGCCCTGCCACCGTATCGCGGCAAGTCTCGCTCGAGCGATTTGTAAAAGCATTGAACGCCGATTCGCGGAGCAACTTTTTCTAGATGCATGAGCTGGCGCGTGTAGGCTTGCCAGCAGATGCCGTCGAAACATCCGACGCCGCCGCACGATTCGTGTTCGTCCGCTTCTTCGCATTCGGTTGCCCATATCGGAATGATTTCGGCTCCCCGAAATTTGTCGGCGATTGCTTGAACGAATTTCGCAGCCGCGTCGTCGCCAAGCGGCGTGGCCGTATGAATCGGACCGTAGTCAGCCGTCCAGCGGCAAAGCCGATGGCCGCAGCCGCACGCCGATGGACCGCCTTGCAAATCGTTCAGCCAAATCCGCTTCGGCATCGGCAAGTCGCGCAAGAGATGCTCGATCCGTTCAAGGTGCGCCGCAAACGACTCCGCGTAAAGAATCGGAACCCACGGATAATTCTTGACAACTTCGTCGGGCATCGCCGGCTTCAAGTCGGGAAACAATCTGCGCCATTCGTCGTGCCCTTGCAGACTGCACATCCATTCGGGGTGTGCATCGGCCAAGCTTGGACAGCGCGCGACCTCAACCCAATATTCCGTTTCGAAACCAGCGTCGAACAATCGTCGCGCCGCATCGGTTTGCTTTTGGAGATCTTCTGGCGACCCGTCCTCAACCGCCAACACGACGTTCAGTCGCTCGCCGCGCCAGGACTTTAGATTGGTGTCGGAGACCATCTCGGCCGTCACAAGGACACCGCAGTACGGCGGCACGTTGTTCGCTGCTGGTCGCTCCGTCGTCAAGCATCCGCAAAAACTCGCAACGCCCAAAGCAAGGACAAGGCAAATCAAATGTCCCCTACCCTGCAAGATCATTCGTTTACTGGTGGTCGACGCGAGTGTCGGTTTCATTTTGTTCGTGCAGCCGGGTTTCAGGATACTCATGACTCCAAGCATACCAGCGACATTGGACCGACGGTGCCCAAGTCAGTTCCTTTCCGCGCAGCGGGCCGTCGACCGCGCGACCGGCAAGCGTCCAGCGCGAGCCCGTTTCACGATCTTTGAATGGCGCGGTTTCTGGTGAGATCTTGTCAGCGTACAGCGTCAGTTTCTTCCCGTCGAGTTCGGCGAAAAACGCGACGGCGGTATTCGTCGGGCCATACCACAAGACAGCTACGTCTCGCCCGTCGACTTGGTCGCGAAAACAAGCTCGCTCTCCCAGGCCATCGAGCGACACCGCGAGCTGCTCTTTTTCTCCTTCGACGCCCATCACCATGATTTCGGAGCCCAATCTGATATCGACTTTGCCGATACTCTCTCGCGCTTCATCGGAAATTGTTTTAGGCAACTCTGCGGTCGGATATTTGTTTCCGTCGAACAAATCGTAAGCAGTGGATTCGGGATGCAGCATGATCCAATGTCCCCACTCGGTTACGATGCTTGGGACGCGGCTCAATCGTTTTCCCTTTTGCGGACCGTCGATTGCTCGCCCGCTGAGTGCCGACCACAGCGTACCGTCTCTGCCTCGAACGATCATGACGCCGCCGCGCCAGCCATAGAATTCGTAGCCGTAATCTTTTTCGTAAACCGCGACGTAATTCCCGTCAGCGTCGTAGAAGAACAAACCGTACGTGTCGTTGATCACTCGCGGCACGCTCAAGAAGTGTTTTAGCGGTGCCGCGCCGCCGTTGTGCGCGCCACGAATCCACGCGACGACCGGATCGTTCGGCCGCACAATCCCTTTTTGATTTTGGTTTACGCAATACGAGCAAGGCGGTTCGGTCAATTGCGGAAAGAGTCCCGGCTTGGCCAAGATTTTTTCTGTCACGGCTTCGACTGTTTGAGCCGACAGCTTGTTGATCCCCTGCCCTGTGGCAATACTCACAGCCGCCAAGCACAACAGCGCCAACAGCACCCCTCTTTGTTTAACCGGCGCAGCCGCTGCCCAACGGGGACTGTCGCCAATTTGCGTCGTCTTTACTTTCATGTTTGGGATAGTTCCTTTCGATTTGAGGCGGCGTTACGTCGGTTGCTGGAACGGAGTTGTACACGAGCAATCGGGATAGGAGGGGCAGCCCCAAAATTGTGATCCGGCACGAGAACCTTTGCGAGCGGTGCGAAGGATCATGGGGAGATTGCATTTTGGGCAAGTGGGTGAAGCGGAAAGATCGGACGGATCGGTCTGATCGGACAGATTTGGCGTTACAGGCCGTCCTGACCATTGCCGAGCGCGCTCTTTGCGGCGGGCGTCGGCAAGTTGTTCGGTGTAGCCACCGCCCTGAATGAATTGTTGTTCGAGAACCTGCAATTGACGATCGAGCAGGTAGTTGGCCTGATGGATGAGGCAGATGACCGTGTTGGCGGCGGTTTCCGGCTCGGCAGTTTCGATGAACGCGCGATAGGGTGCGTAGTGCGTGGTGAGGGATTGATCGGGGTGATGGGAGGGATGATCAGACGGATCGGTCGGATGGGTCGGATCGGACAGATGATGGGTCGGATCGGACAGATCGGTCGGATGATTCCTGATTGGGGGTACGGGAGCGCTTGCCGGTGACAGGCCGATAGCGCGGATGTTTTTTGCGCGGGGATCGTCCTTGCTCCAGATAGGTAAACGTCGCTGCCTCAGGAAATCCTCGTAATCGAGGAGCAATTCATCGAGGCTGGCACGGGCAACGCCAACCAATCGCAATTCGGTTTGGCTGGACGTACCGGCGGCGCGGCTTCCCTCGGCGATATTTTGGCGACGGCTGCGTGCGGCCTGAACCATTTGATCGTGGGTGCGGCATCGCTTGTCGATGAATCGGTCGCAAAACGCAACGGTCGCGTCGTATACGATTTCGGAAACCTGAAAGGATCGGAGGTTGCGGTATCCGCCGCGAGGGCGCAACATTTTCTGGGGTGGTGGGGTTTTGGGTGGGACAGATGATCTGACGAATCGGTCAGATCCGTCGGATTTTTGATTTTCGCAATTGTTCATGCCAACGCTCCAACCGAGAAACGATCATTGGCCGATGTTGAGGAATTAATTCTAGCAGATCAATTCCGGCAAATAGTCCATGGAGGAATCATCGCGTTCGTCCGGGGAATTGAGACCCTGCGCCAGGTTCGACGCGAATTGAGGGCTCGTTTATCGCCGCGTGAATTGGTGGACGCGGTC
>JANMEB010000729.1:0-8838 GCA_031376585.1 Planctomycetota bacterium
AAGCCTGCGGCGACGACTTGGAACTACGAGCACTAGTCGAGCGGTTGTTGGTCGCCGTGCCCAACCTGAGCGGCTTCTTGGACCAACCCGCCTATCGCCCTTCCGTCGAGGAAGAAACGATCTCGCCCGCAGGCGAGAGCTTGACCGGTCAGTCAATCGGACCGTACAAGCTTTTTCAAAAGCTTGGCGAAGGGGGAATGGGCGTTGTCTACATGGCCGAGCAGCAACAGCCGTTCCATCGCCGAGTTGCTTTGAAAGTCATTCGGGCGGGAATGGACTCCGCCCAAGTCGTCGCTCGGTTCGAACACGAACGTCAGGCGTTGGCCCTGATGGACCATCCGAATATCGCGCGGGTTCTGGACGCGGGCGTGACTCCAACGGGTCGGCCCTATTTTGCAATGGAGTTGGTGCACGGAATTCCGATCACCAAATATTGCGATCAAGAGACTCTCTCGCTGCCGGATCGATTGCGCTTGTTCATTTCGGTTTGTCGCGCGGTTCAGCATGCCCACCAAAAGGGAATCATCCACCGAGACTTGAAGCCCTCGAATGTGATCGTGGGACTTTACGACGGTCAGCCGATCCCCAAGGTCATCGACTTTGGCGTGGCCAAGGCGACGGGCCAGCGCTTGATCGAGCAGACCATGTTCACGGAGGTTGGGCAGATCATCGGAACGATCGAGTACATGGCGCCAGAACAAGCCGAGATGAACAACCTCGATATCGATACCCGCGCTGATGTCTATTCACTGGGCGTGTTGTTGTATGAGTTGCTGACCGGATCGCCACCGTTTGCGGCACAAACCTTGCGCCGCGCCGGCCTCGGCGAAATGCTGCGGATCATCAAGGAGGTCGAGCCAACCAAGCCCAGCACCAAGATCACATCCGCTGACGATTTGCCGCGCGTCGCTGCCAATCGGCGACTCGAACCGGCACGATTGGCCCGCCTGATCCGCGGCGATCTGGACTGGATCACGATGAAGTGCTTGGAGAAGACTCGCACGCGTCGTTACGAAACCGCCAACGGCTTGGCTCAAGACATCGAGCGCTTTCTGGCTGACGAACAAGTTCAAGCGGGCCCGCCAGGCACAGGGTATCGGATGCGCAAGTTCCTGTGGCGGAATCGCAGACTCGTGGCGGCAGGAACGCTGTTGTTATTGACGTTGATCGGCGGCGTTGTTGGAACATCCATCGGGCTGTTTCGAGCCGGGCAAGGTCAAGTGGCCGCCATTCGCGCGCTGCAGGTTGCACAACAACAACGTGATCGGGCCGAGCGGCATTATCAGCGAGCGATGTCCACTGTCGATCGGCTTTTGACTCGTGTCGGTGTCGTCCAATTGGAATCGGTCCCCCATATGGATGAGACTCGCCGCCGGATTCTCGAAGATGCCTTGGAGTTTTATCGCGAAATCCTGCAGGACGAAAGTGACGATCCCGTTGCGCGTCGCGAAGTCGCTTTGGCCTGCCAACGGGTTGGCGATATTCAGACGCTATTGAGTCGATCTCAGGAGGCGGAAGAGTCTTTGAATCGCGCCATCGATATTCAGCAAAAATTGGTGACTGAATTCCCAAACGAACCCAAGTATGAAACTGACTACGTTCGAAGTCATCGGCAACTTGCCTATGTCCTGTTCCGATCGGGCCGTTTTCCGGAAGCTGAGCAAATTGTGAGAAAAATGCTGAGTCGCGGCTCCACGGTGGCGATTGAGGATCGCTCCGAACAATCCTTGTTGCATTATCTCCGTGGTTGTATATGTGCCTCGACGCAACGGATGGATGAGGCAATTTCGGCTTGCAAGGAATCGCTGGAATTGACGGACGGCATGGATCGCAGTGATTCGTCCAGGCCGTACTATTACCAGTTGGATCGCGCCAATGTTCTCAGCTTTCTGGGCAATCTTTACCGCTTGGGACGGCGACTGGACGACGCCGAGAAGTGCCAACAAGAGGCCAAAGTCATACTGGAACAATTGCTGACAAATGAACCTGAGAATATCGACGTTCAAAACCGTCTAGCTGCATTGTTCACCAATATGGGACTTATTTATGCCAATTTGAATCGGCACGCCGAAGCAGAAGCAATTAATGACAAAGCGATCGCCACCCTTGATTCGTTGGCTCGCGACCATCCAAAGGTACCAAATTACAAGTTTGACTTGGCGAAAACGTATAACAATGTTGCTCTTCTTCATTCGAAACACGATGATCCCGCACGGGCGCTCGCGGAAAACGAAAAGGCACTCAAGATCTTTGAAGAATTGAAGATCGGCTATCCACAACGGCTGGAATTTGCCTCGAGTTATGCGGGCGGGTGCGCCAACCAGGCGAAATTTTTGATCGAACAGGACCGATGGGAGGACTCGCTTGTTTGGAACACAAAAGCCATTGATGCCGCCGAAGATTTGCTCAAGGTCGAACCTCGTCACAGTGAAACGCGACGACTCCTTCACAACAGTTTGATCGGACGTGCTGGAACGTTCCGGAGACTGAAACAAAACGAGTTGGCAATCAAGGACTATCGCCGCTCGTTGGAACTTAGCGAGGATGAAAGCCACGTCAACTATGTTAATTTCCGCCCACGGGCATTGGCGTTTGTCGGCGACCATAAGGAAGCTGCCGCAGCCGCAGAAGCGATCGTGACAGTCGCCAACGCCACCGGTTCGAACTTCAGCGAAATGGCTAGCGTGTATGCAACTTGTGTCGAAGCGGCCGACCGAGACACCGCCCTCGTGGATTCCGATCGCGTCGAGCTGGCCGAGCACTATGCCGTTCGATCCGTGGAACTCCTGGCCAATGCGGCGAAAAAAGGCTACTTCCTGACTTTGGAGGATGTTGCAGATCTACGCTCCGACGACCGCCTGCGACCAATACAAAATCGCGAAGATTTCAAAAAACTACTTTCGGACCTGGAACAGTCCATTCCGTCGGCGCTGAAGCCTGGCGCATTCAAATTGGACCGCTGATTATTCTTTCGGTCGCGCAAAGTGGATGGTTTGTCGTAATCAAACAAAATGAATCCGCTCGCCGAAATTGAGCGGACCCCGAAAGAATTACGACTTTGACAATCATGCCCGGGCAACGATTAGCTTGGCTCAAGCTTGTCGGGGTGGCGCCGGTGCGGCATCGAGCCCGCGCGAAATTATTTCATGGGGCGCAATCTGCTGTCGATTCACGCCATGACTGCTTGCTGCGATGGCAGCGCGGCGGGCTAGCCAACGCCTGGGCTTAATGACCAACCGGCGCCGAGCGCCGCTAGCTCGCGCGCGAAGATAATCCAACAAATCGTTTTGTATCGATTTTTCTAATGAGTCTGATCGTGACAGGTCGATGGTTTGAATCACCTGTACTAGTTTTGCGGGCGGTGCGCGCCTGTATTGCGTGGGAAAAACGACAGGATGGACTCGAAAAAGGGCCGCAAGACGCGGGAAGATCGATGAAAAATTGCTCGCGATGGATGGCGATTTTGGTGGCTTTGTGCTGCTGCCAAGCAGATTTGCACGCCCAGGACGCTCAACCTTATCAACCTGGAGCTGACTCCGGTCAGGCGATGCCGTTCCAAACGGAGCTTTGGTCGGCGGCGCCTGGACGACTGTGGGCCGAGTTTAGTTTTGCCGATCGCGGCTTGGGCTATACCGGCTCGTACGCGACCTTGGGCGGCAAGACTCGCTTGTGGGATGACTTCCTCGATGGTCGTTGGTTGTTTGAAGGCCAAGGCCATGTGAGTTTGGAAAGCGGTGGCTTTTTTGGCAATGCAGGTATCGAACGAGTATTTTCGATCTCCAACGCTGGCGCCGACGTCGTCGTTGGTGGTTGGTTTGACTATGACTCGGATCAACAAGGAAATTTCGCACATACCTTTACACAATTCTCCGTCAACGCCGCGATTAAAACACGGCAATGGGACTTGGTCGGCAACGGTTATTTCCCCGTCGGCGTCGACGGCTATACGCAAGGCGATCCCACAGGTGTGGATTGCTTTTTCCGCAGCAGCATTGTATTGCAAGCGGGTATCGACAGCGCGCTCAAAGGCTTTGACGCAACGCTGAAGTATCGTCCCGCCGCGCTGGGCCTTGTCAACGGCAGCGTGGAATTGGGTGGATACTCCTATGGTTCTGACCTAGTCGATGATTTTGGCGGCGTGAAGGCGCGAATGGGAATACAGCTTCTTCGCGGACTAATGATCGCGGGCGAAATCAATCATGACAATCGATTTGACATTACCAGCGTTGTGCAAGTGGGTTGGCAATTCGGTATGAATGCCCGCGGCAGCGAATATGCTGGCTTGGGTCGCGATCTGGAGCCGACGAGCCGCAACGATCACATTGTTCGCTTTCAACAAGACGTGATTTTGGCGATCGATCCGGATACCGGAGCGCCCTATAACATTTTCCATGTGGATAATTTGGCGGATGCCGCTTTCGGTAACGGCACAGTCGAGACGCCGTTTGCAACCTTGCTGGAAGCCCAAGCGGCCTCGGGACCGGATGACATCATCTTCGTTCGCGAAGGAGATGGCACGACGCGCAACTACGCCAACGGAATTGTGCTCAACGACGGCCAGATGCTGTTAGGCGACGGCGTGCGCCATCTGATTCCAATTCAAAACGGACAGATTTTCCAATTGTGTAATGATCTTGACGGTTTGCGTCCGCATTTGGCGAATGATGGCGGCAACGTCGTAACCTTGGCGAATCGCAACACCGTCCGCGGTGTCATTATCGATGGCAACGGACTTGCGGTTAACGGCATCAGCGGTAACACGTTTCCGTTTGGTCCGCCCATTACGGATGGCGTGATCGAAGACACAACGATTAACGACCCGATTCTCAACGGAATATTACTCAATAACATCGCTGGCGATTGGCGGTTTGCCCGCAACGATATTAGCGGTGCCTTGGTGGGTGACGGAATTTCGATCTTGAATGCATGCGATCCGACGTCGGTGTTTACGTTTGAAGACAACATCGTTAACGCAAACGCTCGCGACGGTATCCATATGAAGGACTTTGACGGGACGACGTTTACCTTTACTCGGAACACGACCAACGGCAACGGCCGCGATGGCGTGCATTTGGAAGATTACAAGAACATGGCCGGATTGGGCGGGGAATTTAGGTTAGCCAGCCCGACCAGCAGCGGCAACACGCGGCACGGCATCTCGATGGAGAATGTCGACGGCAATGTTCAGATATTGAATCCCGACATTCAAGGAAACTTGGGCAATGGCATCGACTTAGTGAACGTAACGAATACTCAACCGGGTGACCGCACGTTCATTGGCCCCACACTGGGCGGCACTAGCTCAATCAACGGGAACAGCATCGGCGTACACGTCCGGCTGGATCAACCCGGCGAGATACAAGACGTCACGATTACGAATTCGACGATCAACAACAGTTCCCTGATGGGTATCCTATCTGAAGCCAGCGGTACCGGCGTTCAGTTGACGACCAATGTTGTGGACAACATCTCTGTAAGCGGCTCGGGCGGCTCGGGCATGCGATTTACTTCTATGCAAGGTGCCTTCCATCGGGTCTTGGTAGAAAACCAATTTGCTCCGCTGATAATGAATGGCAACGGCGCGGTGACCGGCAATGGCATCGACTTGCTCGTCGGCGACAACAGCCCCGGATTGATTTCGTCGATGGATGCGACCATCCGTAACGTGAATATTACCAACACCGGTGGGGTCGGCATTTTCACCGATGTCGAACTCGATGGTCAGCTCACACTCTTTACGGAAAATGTTAATATTACCAACTCGGCAGTGGGCATATTATCGATTTTCGACACGAATGCGACTGGCGCATTGTCGCGGGCCATATTTAATAACGTGAATGTTACGAATGTCGGTGGCGACGGCGTTCGGGTGGATGTACGGGACGATAGCTTGGTCGACATCGCATTCACCAACGGTTTGATTCGCGACAACGACAACGCAGCGGTTCCTGAACCGAACCACGGGTTCCATGTGTCAGTCGACGGTGCGGGTGCGTTGGCGCGCGTATTATTGCAGAACACCACCATTTCGAACCTTACTCCGGCTTTGTTCGGTTTCGAGGAAGAGGGCGTTCTCTTTCAGGCCAGTGGTGGGTCACGCACGCTGGCAACCTTGGACGGAAATACCATCCTCAACAATGGAGCGGGTGCCGATCCAGCGAATTTGCCGTATTTCGACGGCATCAATGTCGTGATGGATGTCGGTCTACCCCCTACCGCGAGCACATTTAGCCTGAATCTTACCAATAACACGATTGTCGGCAACTTTGAGCATTCCTTCAATTTGAATAATGCTGGCAGTGGCGTTGCCAATATCTTTATGTTTGGCAACACGTGCGACAGTGATTTTGGCGAAGATGCACCCGTTCCGATCACGTCGAATTTGGAAGACATGCGGGTAACCAACGGAGCGATGGCAACGACATGTTTGGCAATGTCAAACAACTTCTTTGCTTCGCCAGCAGTCGTCGAAAATTTGGCTGCGGCCGTTTCCTTTACGCTGGAACTGGATGGTTTGTCGAACGGACTCGGTCAACCTGTGATCTTGGGCGGACCGGCTGCGGTGACGATCGTACCGTTTGGCTCGGCGTGTCAACCGGCAATCAGTGCGGAAGAAGCATTCTTCATTTTAAACGGATTCCCACCACCGTAATCTGATCCACGGGGACACGTGGCAAAAGTCAGCGCGACCATCGACGAAAATAACTTGCGACCGCCAACCGAAATTAAAACCTCGATTGGCGGTCGTCTTTATTGGCTAGATTCGCCCGAACCCTCACTGACCGTGTAAGCAAACTCTAAAAGTAGCGATTTCGCTTCGGCGACGCGTTCTGTTCGCTCAAGCAGCTTGGCCAAGGCTTGCAGCGTCTTGTGCGTTTGATCGTGGCTGGGTCCAAGCAAATTTCGCTGGACCGATAAGGCATGCCGAAACAAGGGCTCGGCTTGCTGGAAGTCGCTTTGGAACGACAAGCTCATCGCGAGTCGGTACGCGACATGAGCGTATTGCGGACTCCAGCGTCCTGATTGTGCCTCGATCGCCTTGAGGGCGGTCTGAAGTTGACGGGCGGCTTCCGCAAAGTCTTGCTGCACGACGCCAATGGTCGCCAAGTGCAGGCGAACGTCTTGCCGCAGCTTCTCCGCACTAGAACTCGCGGCGCAAATCGTCTCGGCGGCCAGGAGCTTTTCGCGTGCGGCGGGCCATTTTTTTTGATCCATCAGAACGACCGCCTGATTGACAAGGCTTTCGGCAACCAGCGGATGCTGATCACCCAATTCGGTCCGACGAATTCGCTCCGCAACCGCAAGTTCGCGAAGTGCGTCGTCCTGCTTGCCGGCCCGGTGAAGCGTAACTGCCAGCTCGTGAGTTCGCGCGGCAAACGTCGCATCGCGGCCGCCCAATTGCTCGGACATTTTCTGCGCCTTGATTAGCAAGTCGATCGAACGATCCAGCGCGCCAAGCTGTCGCTCCACGAGTCCGCATTGATAAAGTGCATTCTCCAAATCGGGATGGGGCATCGAAAACATTTTTTGCGCCTGAGCGGCGGCTTGCTCAAATTCTTGCTTGGCCAACTCCCATTGACCAAGTTGTTGAGACATTTGACCCGCCATGATTTGCAATCGCAACGGAAGCACCGCGTCGGTACCAAAAACTCGCGCCGCAATCGGGCGGGCTTTGTTAATGCACGCAAGTGCGCGGCGGGTCGTGCCGGATTGCGTTAAGCGGACCGATTGTTGTTCCAGCTCACGCAATTCCGCGACTAACCCAAGTTCGTCAGGGCTGAGCTTGGCAAGCCGGTCGTCGGCAGCGATTGCAAGATCGCAGTTGGCCACTAGCCAATGGACTGGACCATACTGAGCGGCAAGTTGCTGTCGGATTTCGCGCCGCATCGACGCGGCTTCTGCAAAGCGCGACTCGGTTTCCGCCGTGCTGGCTGCCGTCACCAAATCAGCGACGGCTTGGCTTAGCGGCGTTGTTTTGCCCACAGCCACTATCGGCCCGCTAGAGCCCGCACTGCTTTCCGCCTCTTTCGTCGTGGTGTAACCGCTGCAGCCGGCTAAAAAAATGAGTCCCCAACTTATTCCATAAAAAGTCTTCATCGCGCGTCCTTTCGCGTTTGGTCCATCGATGGTGCCAGAATTGCTGGCTATCATAACCCGCAGGCGATTCTGGTAGCAACGCGATTATTGCGATTCGACACAACGCTTCAGTCTCTGTCGAATTGGCTTGAGCGGCCGCCTACGATTGCCAGCATCGAATCGAAACTCCCCAAACCACCGTCACCGGAAAACTCCATGCGCACGATCACCGAATCTGTCGAAGTTGCTTGCACTCCAGATAAGCTTTTTCAGACTCTTCATACGCCGACTGAAATTTGTATGTGGTGGAATGCCCGAACGTCGGTTGTCATGCCGCGAACTAACGGATTGTGGATCGCAACTTGGGGCAAGGACGAGGACCGGCCCGATTACATTACGATTGCGCGAATGAGAGTCTTTGACCCGCCGGAGCGACTGGTGATGGGCGATTTCGAGTATTGGTCCGGGGAACAGCCCCTTTCGTTCGCCGATCAGCTTGAAACGGAATTTCGCGTTGAAGGGCATGGCAGCCATGCTCGCTTGATAGTTACCCAGTCTGGCTTTCCGGACGACAAAATTGCCGACGAATTTTACCGAGGATGCTGTCAAGGTTGGAAAGCAACGTTAGCCGCCATCAAGGATTATTTTTGATGGCCGTTTTCTCATCAAGGCGACGTCTGCTGGCACTGGCATTGAGAGATTATCCGAAAACCAAAATGGTCCCCGCGCTTGGGCTTAGGTGGAGTGCGTTGCGAAAGAGGC
>JANMEB010000009.1:0-11290 GCA_031376585.1 Planctomycetota bacterium
GAGCCTGCACGGCTACGCTGGAAAACAAAGCCAGCCTTTGGGACCTTCGCGCCGGTACTCATCTTGCGTTCCTTGGGCACGACGAACGCGTATTTTCGCTTTCATTTAGTTCGGATGGAAAATGGATTGCCACGGCGGCAACGGATCATCACGTCGGAGTTTGGAATGCAAGTGACGGGACGCTGGTGGCTAAATTCGAGCACCCCGCCAAAAACATTAGCTTTGCCAAGTTTTCTCCCGACTCCGAATCGTTGTTGACGGCTTCGCAGATCGATCCCGATCACCCATTAGAACTCCGCCTTTGGAACCTATCTAAGGGCGAATTGCGAGTTCCCGTTATGACCTATGCCACATCTGCCGTAGACGCAACATTTGACAAAGACGGAAAGCGTATTTTCGTCGCGACTGACGATGGAGCAATTTCGATTTGGGATACGCAAACCGGCGAGATGATTGGCGACCCGTTTCGACAGGAAGAAACTGCCAAATACATTTTCCTAACCGACGACGATTTGACTCTAATCACATGCTCTGCCGTGGGGACGGTTTCATTTTGGGATGTCAAGAATCGCTATCTCAAGGGGACTACATTTCGAACGGATTTCGCTATCAACGCTATCAGCGTGGACTCCAAAAACAATTTTCTAGCTTTGGCCAATAGCGACAATCGAACTCGCGTTTTATGGCAATATTGCGGGCGGCAAGTTGGCGTGGCTATTCCGCACAGTCAACAGCCGCTTGCGGTGGCATTTCATCCTGATGGTCGGCGTTTGGCAATTGGCGGAGCCGACGGAGTGGTTCGACTGTGGGACTTAGCGGGATTGGCGTCTGCGCACGATGTCATCCGGACTCAGGGCGAAATCACGGCCCTTTCCTTCACCAAGGATGGCGGTCGGCTGTTAGTCGGTAGCCGCGAGAACACGGCTCAACAATGGGACAGTCTGACGATGCGCCCAATCGGGGCCGTTATGAAACACGAGGATGACGTCGTTCATTGCGAATACGACGCGCAAGACCGCTATGTCGTCACTGCTGGAGCTGACAACGTCGCCCAAGTTTGGGATGCCTCGTCGGGCAATCCCGTTGGGCCACCATTGCGACATGAAAGTGCTGTGCTGCGAGCAAAGTTTGTCCCCGGCTCGGATCGATTCATAACAACGACCTTTGACGGTAGCGGCGCAATTTGGAAAGTCGGATCGGCTCAACCACTTCATCGCTTCCAACAAGATTTCCTGCGAGCTGGACTGCAAATTAACCCCGATGGCAAGTTGTTCGCGCTTTCCAGCGAAGGACCATTTCTCCAAATCCGCAGCACGGAAGATGGGTCGCCGATTGGCGCACCGATTGAGCACAATGGCCTTATTTTCAACCCCTACTTTAGCCCCTCAGGAAAGAAAATTGTTTCTGGTAGCGTCGGGGGCACCATCTGCGTCACCGATTTGGATGGCGAATCAATAACGACAAAGCGCTGGGATCTTAACTCAAGTGTTTTTGCGGCTCGGTTTGTGCGCGATGACGAGCATGTCCTCAGCGGCAACGCCTCAGGTGAATTGACAATGTGGAGACTAAGCGATTCCGATTTCGTTCCTGTTTGGTCAGCGCTAAATGCGGCTACTCAAATGAAGCGGATCGCGATTCACCCCCAAAGTCCAGTTGTGTTGGCGGCTGCCAATAGTCCCGATACCGCATTTCGGCCTGGAGTGGGAACCGTCGAATTGCGCGATCTGGAGACCGGAACACTTTTGACGGCCAACCTCACACACTATCGCCCCATCCATTACTTGGAAGTAAGTCCCGATGGTACGCTAATCGCGACGGGCTCGGACGATGGAACGGTTCGAATTTGGGATATGGTTTCGGATCAACGCTCGACAGACGAGTTACAGAAACTCGCGTATTTTTATAACGGAATCTTGATCGATGAGCGTTTACAAAGACGGCCGATGGACGGGCCAACTCAAAATTTGGAGTTCCAAATTTTACGACAACGTGAACCTGAACGATTTGATTGCCCGCCAGATCAAATCCAACGCTGGGCCGACGAAGTCCAATGGGTGCGCGAAACCGTTGCCAAGCAAAAAAAATAAGTCTGCGCGAACCGACGCGAGAATTGATTAGTCAGCAGCGGCTACTTGTCCTGCCGCACTGCGAAATGCCTCGCCGACGGCGATCATTTGCTCGACGGAAAGCTGCTCGGCGCGCGCGTCGGGGCCAAGTTGAAATTGCGACAAGACGCGGTCGACGGCGGCTTTGTCCATTCGATCTTGCATCGCACTGATCGCGACGCTGCGAAGGAATTTTCGCCGATGAAAGAACAACGAGCGGATGAATTGGTGAAAGAATTCCAAGTCGACGATCCGCGCACGCTTGGCGGCTTGAGGTCGAATCTGAATAATGGCCGAATCGACTTTCGGCCGTGGCCAAAAATCCGATGGCGGCATGACGCGAATCAGCTCGACATCGCACAAGCTTTGAATCCAAATGCTCAGCGCGCTGTAGTCTTTCGTGGAGGGCCGGGCCATGATCCGCTCGGCCAACTCCTTTTGAATCGTCACTGTCATTGAATCGGGAACGATCGTCGTCGATAGCAAGTTGGAGACAACCGGAGTCGCGATGCAATACGGCAAATTCGCGGCGACTTTAAATCGACGCGCCGGGTCGACCGCTAACTCCGTTTGAACCGCCTCGATAATACTTTCGTTCAAATGGTTCTTGTTCCGCAACGCGTCTTGCAGCAAGTATCGGATGTTGCTGTAGGGTTCCAACTCTTCGCGGGCCAACTGTTGCAAGTTCGGATCAATTTCCACGGTAACCACTACCGCAGCCAATTGGGCGAGCCGCCCGGTCAAGCTTCCCATGCCCGTGCCGATTTCAAGCACGACATCGTTCGGCTGGATATCGGACGCGCGAACCAGCAAATCCAACAAGTTTAAATCCACCAAGAAGTTTTGGCCGAATCGACTTTGGGGTCGCAGCCCAACGCTTTTGAAACGGCGCGTCAAATACGAAATAGTTTGCCGGGCTTCTTCTGACATTACATTCAATCCTTCCGCTGCTTGTCCGAAACAATGACTCCGGCGATTGCCAATTGCCGTTCAACGTATTTAGCCAAGACGTCCGTTTCAATATTAACGATATCACCAACTCGCCGCTGACCAAGCGTTGTCGTCGAGAGTGTATGCGGAATCAAGGCCACGCTAAATTGGTCGTGCGTCACGTCAACAATCGTCAAACTCACACCATCGATCGTGACTGAGCCTTTGCTAGCTATCTGGCGGTTCAATCGATTCGGGACGGAAATCCAAATCTCTGACCAATCGCCGTTATCCGTTCGCTTCGATATCGATCCCACGTCGTCGATATGTCCGGTTACCAAGTGCCCTCCTAGAGGATTCCCCGCGCATATCGCGCTTTCCAAATTGACCCGAGCACCCGTCGTCAGTCGTCCCAAATTCGTGCAACGCAGAGTTTCCTCGCCGGCTTCGAATGTCGCACGATCGGAATCGCGATCAACAACCGTGAGGCAACATCCGTTAATCGCCACGCTGTCGCCTACCACACGCTTCTCAAAAAAACGTTTGCAGACGATCGTCAAGCGCTTGCCGGGCCCGCTCGGTTCGATGGCACTAACCGTGCCGCAATCTTCGACTAAACCGGTGAACACTCGGAAACTCCGCAACGCGAAAATTGGGCAAGCAATGCTTTACAAGTTGACATAAATCGTTTTGCCAATCAACCGTTGGCCCCTTTTCCAAGCAAAGATTGTGCTTCTAGAATGTTGCCCGGTTAGAAAAATAATTCGCAGCGAACAAGGAACCTAATCCATGCTAGGGCAATCGGACACGATCACGGACGTACGCGGCCGCGAAATCTTGGACAGTCGTGGCAATCCGACTGTCGAAGTCGAAGTTACCCTCGGCGACGGAACTACGGGAAGAGCCGCCGTACCTAGTGGAGCCAGCACTGGCGCTCACGAGGCTTGGGAGCTGCGCGACGGCGAACCGACGCGGTACATGGGGCGCGGAGTCCTTACGGCAGTCGAGCATGTCAACAACGCGATTTCCGACGCGCTCATTGGGCTACAAGCCACCGACCAATTCGTCGTCGATCAAGCGATGCTTGACGCCGATGGCACGGAAAACAAACGGCGAATGGGTGCCAACGCAATACTCGGTGCTTCGCTGGCAACGGCAAAAGCAGCCGCGGCGCACCTGGGGCTACCGCTTTATCAATACCTCGGCGGCACCGGAGCGCGAGTTTTGCCCGTGCCAATGATGAACATCGTCAACGGCGGCAGTCACGCGGACAATTCCGTCGATGTACAAGAGTTCATGGTCGTGCCGCTCGGCTTTGATCAGTTCAGCGAAGCACTTCGTTGCGGCGTCGAAATTTTCCACCATCTCAAAAAAGTTCTCTCGTCGCGCAAGTTCAGCACGTCGGTCGGCGACGAAGGCGGCTTTGCCCCAAACCTCGGCAGCAATCGCGAAGCACTCGACTTGATCATGGAAGCGATTGCAAAAAGCGGTTACATCGCCGGAGAACAAGTCTTCATTGCACTCGACGTCGCCGCGACCGAGTTCTACGACGAGCCGTCGAAAACGTATACGATCGACAAGCGAAAACTTTCGTCAAGCGAAATGGTCGACTTTCTCGCCGATTGGGCCGCCAACTATCCCATTTGCAGTATCGAAGACGGCCTCAGCGAAGACGATTGGGACGGTTGGAAACTGCTCTCGAATAAGCTCGGCGGCAAAATTCAATTGGTCGGCGACGACCTGTTCGTGACCAATACGCGACGCTTGCGAAAAGGGATCGAACTTGGAATCGCCAACAGTATCTTGATCAAAGTAAATCAAATCGGCACGCTGACCGAAACGATCGACGCAATTCAACTTGCCCATCGCCACGGCTACACCAGTATCGCAAGCCATCGCAGTGGCGAAACCGAGGACTCTTTCATCGCGGATTTAGCCGTCGCCATGAACACTGGCCAAATCAAAACCGGCAGCGCGTCGCGCAGCGATCGCATGGCCAAATACAACCAGCTTCTTCGGATCGAACAACAACTCGGCGACGCCGCCCTCTACGGCGGCCCTTTGTTTCCCAAACGCTCGTCCCATTAGCAATCCTCGTTCCCAGGCTCCCGCCTGGGAACGAGAAGTAATGGTTTCCGCTGAACTGGGTTCGGTCAATCGAAATCCGACAAGGTCTTGCTGGGGACGGAAACACGCAGGGCGTTGAGGACGGCGAGCACGTCGATGAGTTCTTGGCAAATCGCGCCGGCGACTGGAGGCAAATAGCCTGCGGCGGCGGCGATCATGCCGAGGACGCTCAGTGACATTCCACCAATGGCACTTTGCAAAGCGATGGTTCTCATGCGGCGACTAATGTGCAGAAACTCGTCCACGCGCTCCAGCGAACTGTCGAGGACGACGACGTCACCAGCCTCGGTTGTCACGTCGTTGTTTTGCCCAAATGCAATTCCAACAGTCGCCGCTAAAAGTGCCGGCGCGTCGTTGATGCCGTCCCCCACGAAGATTGTTTTGGCTTTGGCCGTTTCTTCGTTGACAATGGCCAATTTCTGTTCGGGGCTTTGATGAAAGAAAACGTTGGTGATGCCGACTTGCTCGGCCAGATACTTGACTTCAGACTCGCGATCGCCAGAGACCAACATCGTGCGGTTGATCAAGTGCTTAGGCGCCAAGTGATTGACGAACGAAGCGCCGTCGCCACGGGGCTGATCTCGAAATCGGCAGAGCGCGGCAAATCTTTCGTCGATCAAGGCGACGCATTCCATTCCGCCGGCTTGCGGCGGCAACTGACTGAGCAAATGGGGATGCGATTGAGTCAACTTGCCGCGACTGGTGATGAGCACGCTCCGCCCAGCGACTTTTCCGCGCAAGCCTTCGCCGGGACGCTCGCTCATTTCGCTAACGGCATGAGCCGTGGCTCGCGCTTTTTTTGCGGCATCGAGAAACGGAACCGAGAGTGGATGCTTTGAATAGCGTTCCAAGCTACTGATCTGGGCCAAGACGTCATCAGTATTGAAGCCTGGTCCGGGTATGATCTCCTCCAATCGTGGTTGGCCATAGGTCAGCGTGCCGGTCTTGTCGAAAATGATCGTGCGACAAGTATCAGCAGTTTCGAGCGCCGTCGGATCGCGCACGATAATCGAACGTTTGGCGGCCAATGAAATCGAACCGATGATCGCGACAGGAATTGCGATGAGCAGTGGACAAGGGGTCGCGACGACCAAGACCGACAAAAAGCGAAGCGGTTCGCCGGTCCACCAAAATGCCAACAAAGCGATGGCCAATGCGATGGGTGTATAAATGGCCCCCAGCCAATCGCCTAACCGTCTAATTTGCGGCCGTTTTTCTTCAGACGCTTGCATGACTTTCATGATTTTCGAATAACGCGAATCACGAGCTAGCGCGTCGGCCCGAATGACGAGCGCCATTTGGCCGTTGATCGCACCGGAGAGTACACTTGAACCCGGCGTCTTGCTCATGACGTAGGGCTCGCCGGTCAAGTAGCTTTCGTCCATCGTGCCGTGGCCTTCGATCACGGTCCCGTCGATCGGGCACGTTTCATGCGGGAAAACCACGACTGTATCGCCGATTGCGATTTGCGAAAGCGGTACGTCTTCGACTTGAGCGCCGAGTTTTCGATGCCCGACAGACGGCATTCGCTTGCTGAGGGCCCGCAGCACTGATGATGCGCTTCGCACGGCGAATTGTTCGAGGGCTTCGCCACCGGAGAGCATCAGCACGACCAGCGAGCCAGCCAGATATTCGCCAAGAAGGATCGAGACGACGATTGAAATTCCGGCCAACAAGTCCGATCCAAACTTTCGCCGAAGTAACTTAACTAGCAACTGCCAAACCAGCGGCATACCGCCGGCCAGTGCCGCAAACAGCGGCCAATTCTCCGCAGTTTCCCAGCCTGAGAACTTGAACGCCAAATGCAGCCCGATCATGGCGATCGTCCATACCGCGATGACCAAGTCATGTGATCGAACCAAATATGCATACAATCGCTTTGTCATAATGCGTTATTCTACAGGCGATTGTTGGTGGTGGCTGCTCACATTTCGGCGGACGAGTTTAAAATGATTACCGAAAACCCATTATTGCCATTGCTAATCGGGGGCGGATTCTGTGTTGCATGCGTAACGCTTTGGATTATGTCTCGCCATTGGCTTCCGCTTGCTTTGGCTGGGCTGTCTATTTTAATCATTGCGATTTTGGTTGGTCTGTCGATTTTCATTGAGACGCCTCGGGAACAGCTAACGCGCAGCGTGAATCAACTGGCGATGGCGGTGCAGCGCAACGACGTCAAAGCGTTGTTGGAACACGTCTCGCCGAATGCCTTGGAAATTCGCCAAGCCGCCGAACGAGAAATGCAAGACACGAAATTCATCCATTGCTGGATCGCCAAGATTCACGAAATCCAAATCGACGAAACCAAATCACCGCCTCAAGCTCGCGTCAACTTAGCCTTGATCGCTGACGTTGAGCAATCCGTTCACGGAACTGGGCGCGGCCGCGTGCAGCTTTGGCTGGACATGCAGAAAGAACCGGATGGCGAATGGCGCGTCACAGGCTATCGCTACACAATTCAATAGTGTAAGCGTAGGCGTTGATCAAGGTCGTCGCTGGATTCAAGCTGCTGTGGTATCACCACTGAATTTTTGGGATTCGAAACGCTGCGGGTGGCACGCTCTGTTGCATGGCCAAGGGCCTTGTTTTCTATGGGCTTCATATCACGCACTCGGATGACTCGTGACGTGCCACCCTAATGTCTTGGCGTGAAAATGCGTTACTTGAGAACGCCGGGCGCGCCGAAGACGTTGCGGTGCCGTGGTTTCGGGGAGGCGGGTTGGGTGGCGGATTGAGTCTCAGATTGGGAAGTGGAAGAGAGCAGAGAATCCATCGGGCCGTCAGTTGGAGGCGCTTTTGGCGAACCGTAAGTTACGCTGGCATTCATGCCGGGAGAAACGCTTTCGACGGTATTCGTGAGAAGTTCTTGGTTTAAGCGGCGCGACATATCGCGGGGGACACTAATCGTAGTTGTGCGATCTGCTGGGGATTCTTGTCCTCGATCCGTAGGCTCATTCGCCGAGGCGAGTTGCACGTCGTAATTGGACTTCTTGGAAGTCTGCGCGACCTGACCAAGTCGACCGACCGCAGGACTTGAGCCCAAAACGCGGTAGACTTCGTCAGCCTTGGCAACTTGAACGGGCGTTTTCCCTGGCAAGACGTTGATCGATTGTTCAGATTTGACGACTTGATTTTCCGGCGTCTTGAACATGGGCATCAGGGCAATGGATTTTCGATCACCGCCGACTTTATCCCAAGGAATCCAGACGCTATACGATGGTCCGAGCGCGGTTTCGCTAAAGTGACTTTGCAATTCCTCTTGGCGGAATTTGTAGACGCGGTCGGCTTGGGTCTTGTGAGTTTCATTGCTGTCGTCGAAGGCATAGACGGTTAACTCTCCATTGGCCCGGATCGGCTTGCTGTCTTTGTCATAAAAGTAAATTCGTCCGCCAAATCCGCGCACGTTGGCAACATTGTTGGCGGAAGCAACTGAATCGGACCAAATGACGGCGATTCGTTCGGGCTGGCCGTATTCGATTTTCTCGTCCGCCGACTTTTTGTAGCTGGACATCCAGCTCCGATCTACGAGCGGCGATTTCCGTGAATCCAATGCCGATTTGCAGCCAGTACATGCCATAACTGCAAGCAGGGCCACGATGATCAAATTGCGTTCGGGATTCATAAAAGCTCTCGTTGAGTATTGCACGACTAATTTCTGTTCTTTGTTTAACCGCCAGGCGTCTGGGCGTTGCGATCTCGCCGCACGGCCCGAAGCGGTCCGGTTAAACGAAGGCTGAACCGTCGACCAATAATAAGTCACGTAAGTCCAATTATTTAATGCTCGTTGCTTGATCGCTCCACGACGTGTTGATTACGGATGAAGTTGCGGTGCCGGAAGTCTGCGAAGGGATTCGCACAAACGAATTTTTCTGCGCAAAATTCGCAGGATGGCTTGGCGTCGAAGGCCGAACGCTTGTCAAAGGGACACGCTGACTAGAATCCAAGAACTCAGGCCGGTCAGTTTCAATCATCGAAGGATCCTCAGGCGAAACGATCACCGGATATCGGGGTGACGGATTGCTTGTGTTGACCGACTGCTCCGATTGTAAACCGGGCAGATTTAGTTTTGACGAGTCCGGTACGTTAGTCGGCGGGATAGGATTTGCATTAACCAGCTCCCCGTGCGGGACATACGAAGGTCGTTCGGCCATCGGATCGCTGTCGGGATAATAGATTGGCGGTTGTTCGACGTTTTGGACTTCGATTTGGCCGCCGTCGTATTCAAGACTTCCATAGATGTCGTTCACATCACCGAGGCACCAATGCATTCGCTCGTATTCGACTTGATTTTGCATGTCGATTGCTTCATCGCCGTCGACCAGGTAGGGCGTCATGATAATCAACAATTCCGAGCGATTAACTTGCTCGGAGTCAAATCGAAAAAGCGGACCCAGTACAGGAATGTCTGAAAGAATTGGAACGCCGCGGCGGCTATCCGATTTTGTTTCTTGCATCAAGCCTGAAAGAACCACCGTTTGACCGGACATGGCCATGATCGTGGTTTCGGCCGTCGTTTCGTTGATGATCGGCGAGCGGATCACGTTGTTGTTTGCGTCCGAAAAAATTGGAATGCCATCGTCGATGTCGCCAAGTGACGAGTTGGTTGCGTTGACCGTCATCACAATGGTGCCGTCTGGGCTTACTCGTGGCGTTATTTCCAAAATAATTCCAACCGGCGTATAAGTGATCGAGTTAGAAAACCCGCCGTTGGTATTTTGATTGACTTGGGTGATGGTCGGAACATTTTGTCCGACTTGGACGCGAGCGAGCAAGTTATCAACCGTCGTAATATGTGGTTTGGCCAAGACGCGAATTGCGTTTCGACTTTGAAGTGCTCTGATCAGGACGTTGATCGACTCGTTTCCGGCCGACAAGACCAAACCTCCGAAACCTGCGGCAGAATTGGTGCGACCGACCGACAGATTTGAAAGGCCTTGGCCAGCCAGCTTCTCGCGACCGGCAAGCGCCAATGCAGTGTTGTCATTGCCTATGCCCGCTTGATTGAACGGAAAACCAATTCGGTTAAGACCGGCGGCGGAACCCGTTAATCCGCGATCGAAAAGCAGCGAGTCTTGCACGCCGACTTCGACGCCGAATTCATCCAGTGCATTCAGTGTGACCTGAGCGATCAGCACTTTGACTTTAACCATAGTCGGTCGGCGGTCGAGAGCTCGGATGACTGGCTCGAGTTCGGCAAAGTACTGCGGGGTGGCGCTGATGAGGAGCGAATTGCTGACGATTTCAGGTATGACAATTAGTTCGCGGCGGACTTGTTCGAAGGCACTTACTGCGCCAGGATCGGCGGTGATGATTTCGCGGCGGCTGTCGAGGTAGCCATTGATGGCTTGGGCGACATCTTCGGCAGGCGCGTTGCTCAAGCGATAAACGCGAACGGATCGGGTGTCGATATCGGATTCGTCAAGCCGGTAAATCAAGTCCTCGATGACTTGCAAATCTCCTTCGGGTCCTGACACGATCAGCGTATTGGTGCGTGTGTCGATGCTAAATCGCAAACCGGCAAGCGTCGCGCCGGCTTGAGTGCTACTCGATTGCAAGGGCAATTGCGATTGTAGTGTATTCGTTTGACCAAAGCCGCCGGCGCCTCCCGTTTGGTCTTGCGAGGTGAAAAGTTGTTGCAGGGTCGTGAGCAATGTCGGCGCGTCGCCATGAACTAATCGAAAGACCTTGATCTTAGTTTCGATGTCAGGCACAACATCAAGTCGTTCGACAAGTGCCGTTATCAAGTCCATCGATCGACTCGGCCCGGTAACAATGATTGAATTGGAATTCGTGTCGGCACCAATTCGCACGTCGAACAGAATTCCTCCATCGACGACTTGGCCGTCTTTGTTGACGGTCATTAGTTCGAGCATCGCAGAGCGGAGGCGCGACTCGGTAGCGGTGTCACCGGGAGCTTGGGCTTGAACCTGGTTTTGAGCGTTACCGCCGCCACCACCACCCGCTTGACTTTGTGGAACTAGACCTTGGCCGCTGTTTTGGAGTTGTCCATTGATTGCGTCTTGCAAGACGGCGGCGAGTTCGGTGGCGACAGCGTTCCTCAGTTGAATTATCTTGACTTCATTCTTGGAATCGGATTTGTCAACATCGAGTTCGAACAGAAGTTTTTC
>JANMEB010000026.1:0-12607 GCA_031376585.1 Planctomycetota bacterium
TTCGACGCCTTGAATCCAGGTGAAAGACACGAAGTCTTCGTCGCGTTACTCCGCCGCGTTTTGAACGACGCCCCTTCGGAAGTTTCCGAGGAGGGCTTGGTTGGCGTGGCCGAGGAATTGTTTTTGGAACTCGACGCGGCCGAGGACAAAGATGGCGGAGCCTAGTCGCGGCGAAGTATGGCTAGTTGATCTTGGATTTGCGGCCAAGATACGACCTTGTTTGGTCGTGAGCATTCCGCCTGATGAGACCAATGACCGCGTTTTGATTACGGTGGTAGCACACACTACGAGCTTACAAGGTTCGAGATTTGAAGTTTCGATTCCGGCGCGATTTCTGAGACCAGGGTGCTTTGACGCACAAAACCTCGCAACGATTCCGAAGGCAAAACTTGTTCGTCGATTGGGTAGCCTCGACGCTCAACAGATGGATCAAGTCGTGAAATCCGTCCGTAGATGGCTCGGAATTAATGAGAATTCGTAGACGGCAATTCCACTCGAAAGCCTATTATCCCGCGAAAGATCGAAACATTCGGCGACAACATTGGGTTAGAGAATCGTTGCCCACTTGGACTTCCTATGACCAACCCCAGCCCAACGGAACTAGGATCAGCACTGCAAAACGTGGCGGATTTGGTTTCGTTTGATTTCCAATTGAGTACGCGGATCGTTTTTGGTCCAGGGTCTGTAGATCGGTTGGGCGAGTTGACGCGCGAACTGGGTTGCCGCAAAGCATTCGTGGTCACCGATCCGGGAATCGTTCTCGCGGGGCACGCCGAACATGGCCTTCGCGCGCTGCGAACGGCTGGAGTCGAGACCAATTTATTTGATGGAGCGCGGGAGAACCCTACCACTATCGAAGTCGATCTGGGCGTGCAAGCCGCCCAAAAATTCGCGCCGGATATCTTGATCGGATTGGGCGGCGGAAGTTCACTTGATTGCGCCAAGGGGATCAATTTTGTGCTGACTAACGGCGGCCGGATGCAAGACTATTGGGGGCTCGGCAAAGCGACTCGGCCGATGCTGCCGATGATTGCTGTGCCAACCACTGCCGGAACGGGAAGCGAACTACAATCGTTTGCTTTAATCACGGATCCAAAAACGCATTTGAAGATGGCTTGCGGTGACAAAAAAGCGACTTGCCGAATCGCGATCCTCGACCCGCAACTCACACTGACGCAGCCCGCGCAAGTCACCGCGCTAACTGGCCTTGATGCTCTGTCGCACGCGCTGGAAACTTATGTGACGGTTAGTCGCAGTCCCGTTTCGCTACTCTACAGCCGCGAAGCTTGGCGGTTGTTGGCCTCGAATTTTCGGCGTGTTCTCGCCGCGCCGGACGATTTGGCCGCCCGCGCGTCGATGCAATGGGGCGCTGCGTTGGCGGGATTAGCGATCGAGAATTCGATGCTTGGCGGCGCACATGCCTTGGCCAATCCGCTGACCGCAACGTTCGGGATTGCGCATGGCCAAGCGGTCGGGGTGATGCTGCCGCACGTGATTCGTTTTAACGGTATCGAGTTCGATCCGTGGTACACGGAGTTGACGGCAGCGATGACTTGCGAAGCGAATATCGCGGATGGCAGCGACGGTTTGGCCGATTTCATCGAACGGACATTGCTTGCTGCCGGACTGGCCACGACTCTACGGGAGTTAGACGTCGATGTGGATCGCTTGCCGCAATTGGCCGACGAAGCCAGTCGGCAATGGACGGCCAAACACAATCCGCGCGCCTTGGACACAGCAACGCTTCTCGAGTTGTATCGCCATGCGTATTAAATATCCGAGTTTGAAACAAACTATTTGGTCGGTACTCTTTTTGCTGTGCAGCTTTTGCATCTGTGCGGCGCGAGCGGATGACGACGCTTGGCCGCTGTTTCGCGGCAATCCCAGATCCACTGGAGTGGCGACGACCACGTTGCCGGAAAACCTAGTCGAATTGTGGAAATTCGAAGTCACCGACGGTTCGTTTGAATCCACGGCGGCGATTGTCAACGGAGTCGTCTATCTGGGCGACTTTAATGGACAGCTTTTCGCTCTTGATTTGCAAACGGGAGAAAAAAAATGGCAGACGCCGTTGGGAATCGGCTTTTCCGCTTCGCCCGCAGTCAATGAGGGGCGGATCTTCATCGGCGACTTAGACGGAATTTTCTACTGCATCGATCAAGACGGAAAAAAGAGATGGGAATTCAATGCCGAGTCTGAAATCGATTCGTGCGCCAATTTTTATAAGGACAAGGTCTTATTCGGCTCGCAAGACTCCAAACTATATTGCTTAAACGCGGAGAGCGGAGAGCTGGTCTGGAAGTTCGCGATCGACGATCAAATCCGCTGCACGCCTACGATCGTCGAAAACCGAGCTTTTGTCGCGGGCTGCGATGGCCGTTTGCACGTGATCGACCTCGACCAAGGCAAAGAAGTGGGCGCGGTCGACATTGCGCAAACCGGCGCGACCGCGGCTGCGCTTGGCGACCGGGTCTTTTGCGGAACACAACAAGGCATTTTCTTCGGCGTCGATTGGAAGCGGCTTGAAACGGCCTGGCAAAAGGATTCCGGCTCGCCCATTCAAAGCTCACCCGCAATCGGCACGACCCAAACCAACCGGAGCGTCGTGATCTTCGGCACCCAAGCCCGCAAGGTACTTGCGTTGGATTGCGACAACGGCGAAACAGTTTGGGAGTTCACCGCACATAGCAAGATCGACAGCTCTCCCGTCGTCGTCGGACCGCGAGTGCTGGTGCCTGGGACTGATGGGCGATTGTATCAATTGAAAGTTGACGATGGAACCAAAATCTGGGAAAAGCAGTTTGCCGGCGGGTTTGCGGCTTCGCCGGCAGTCGCCCAAAAGCGGCTTGTCATTGCGACCCGCCGCGGCGTGGTTTATTGTCTAGGTGGAGAGTGAGCGAGAGGAACCAGAGTGTCATTAAGTAGTTGGTTGCAGATTGTTGTTCGACGTTTAACCGCCCGGCTTCCGGGCGCTGGCGGGGTCACGCGGCCCGAAGCGGTCCGGTTAAACAAATATCGCACAAGACTTCAAACCTAACTGACGGATGATTCCAAGCCCATGACGATTGAAACCGTTAAAACCGAAGTCGGCAGTTACTTCATCAGTAACTACCCACCGTACTCACAGTGGACGCAGGAAGCGGTCGCCGATGCGCGCGCAGCGCTTAATAGTCCGCCGCGATCCGTTCCGCTTGGTCTCTACCTGCACATTCCGTTTTGTCGCAAGCGTTGCAAATTCTGTTACTTCAAAGTCTTCACGGAAAAAAATGCCGGAGAGATTGAGTCCTACGTTTCGGCGCTGGCACGCGAGATCGAATTGGTCAGTCGGCTCAAAGTCATGGGTGACCGGCCGTTTCGATTCGTCTATTTTGGTGGCGGCACACCGTCGTTCTTGAGCGTCAAACAGCTTACGTCGTTGGTCGATCGCCTGCGGGCGAATATCAATTGGGACCAAGCCGAAGAAGTCACTTTTGAATGCGAACCAGGAACGCTGCAAGAGAACAAAATCCACGCGCTGCGAGATCTGGGTGTAACGCGACTCAGTTTGGGAGTCGAGAATTTCGGCGACGCGGTGTTGGAAGAAAATGGACGAGCCCATTTGTCCAAAGAAGTCTATCGTTCGTGGGAGTGGATTCGCGCGGCGGGATTTCCCAACGTGAATATCGATCTGATTTCCGGCATGGTCGGCGAGAGTTGGGACAATTGGCGCGACAGTATTCGTCGCACCATCGAGCTTTCTCCAGAGAGCATCACAATCTATCAAATGGAACTGCCGTTCAACACCGTTTACAGCCAAGATATCTTAGGCAAGCAGATGGAAACGCCAGTCGCCGATTGGCCAACCAAGCGGCAGTGGGTCGATTACGCTTTCGATCAGTTTTTGGATGCGGGTTACCATGTCAGCAGCGGCTATACGGTGGTCAAAGACCCCGCCCAAGTGAACTTTTCATACCGCGATAATTTATGGCAAGGTTCGGACTTGGTGGCGACCGGCATCGCCAGCTTCGGCCACGTCAGTGGCGTGCATTATCAGAACAAGCCTGAGTGGAAGGAGTATGTCGGTGACCTGTTGGAGCGAGGGGAACTCCCGATCGGACGGGCGATGCGTCCTACGCCGCATCAACTGCTGATTCGCGAAATGATTTTGCAACTCAAGCGGGGCTATCTGACACGTGCCTATTTTCAGCGGAAATTCGGCGTCGACGTCGTCGATCAGTGGTCCAAGCAATGGCAGGAACACATTGACGAAGGTTACGTCCTAATCGACGAAAGTGAAATTCGCTTGACCCGGGCGGGGCTCTTGCGAGTTGACGGATTGCTGCCGCCGTTTTTTGAACCCGAGCATCAAGGGATTCGCTACACATGAGCGATGCGCTCGCGTTCATGATGGGAGAGTTTCGGGCCGAGTTTCCCATCGATCGTCTTTATGCGGACAACCACATGTGGGCGCTGCCGCGGGACGGCGTGATCCGATTTGGGTTCACGGCTTATGCCGTGCGCTTGCTGCAAGACGTTTACTTTTTGGATTGGGCGTTCGACTCGCCTCGCGACGTGGCGCGGCGGCAGGAAATCGGTTCGATCGAAAGCAAAAAAGCTGAAAGCTCGCTGTACTGCCCGATCGCGGGGCACCTCGTGCGGTTCAACGAAGGCTTGATGAAAAACCCATCCGCGATCAACGTCGACAAATACGATCAAGGCTGGCTGTTAGAAATCGTCGGCCCGACGGACGAATTATTGTCGCCCCAGCAGTATGTGACTTTTTTGGACAAAGCTTGGGAAAAAACCCAACGCACGATCAAAGGCCAGATGAACGAATAGCGGGCGACCGCAATGGGCTTCGAATTTGGCGACCGTATTTGGCGATCAATAAACTGGCGAGCGGGGGCTGTAAGCCCCGTGATTCATTTTTTGCGATACGGTAGTGCGTTGCACAATCGAAAAGTCCTCGGCCTCGCTTGTTCGGCGCAATTTTTCCGTTTTGATAATGCAAACGGACAAGAATCAGGGAGTTCACACTCCCCGCTCGCCTTTCGGAACGATTTTGCCGCCCCTTTTTGCGTCCCTTCCTGTTAAGATATTCACAGCATGCTTGCCCATCCTTGGACATACTTAGCACATGGCCAAACGTACGTCGGTCGTCATCTCGCAAAGCCCAAGCCAGAATCCCGTGCGCCGCACGATGGAGGAGGAGATCGTCACCGGCCTGCTTATGGAGCCGGGAATTGAACTTACGATCATTCCCAGTTTGTATGACTTGACGCCCAGCAGCACTGGCATGCTGGCGTTGCAAGGGATCAACGGCAACATGATTGTCGTGACGTGGTTATTTTCGCGAGCCGCGCATTGGATTCTGGATCGGCACCAAATTCGAGGCCACGTCGGCACGACACTGCTGGTCGGAGCAACCGACGATGAAGAAAACGATGACGAGGATGAAGAAGAAGCGGCTGCGGCCGAATCCAAGCCGCGCGTCGTCGATACGCGGCCGCTTCCTGATCGCAAAATTTATTGTTTGGACTTACGTATCACGAATCGCGCGGCGGACTTCATTACCGAAGTCAAACGCATCCACCAGGAAAACAACATCCAAGTCGTTAGCCTCGGCGGGATGAACGGCCATCGTGCGACGTTGGTTGCGGCTGAGCCATCCGGGCCGATTAATTCCAACGGCCAAAGCGATGCGGTGAACGGCCGGCCCGCCAACGGCGCTTCCCAAGTCCATCGGATCGACGACGCCGGCGCGCGGCGTTGGTATCCGGTCATCGATTACAGCCGTTGCACCAACTGTATGGAATGCATCGACTTCTGTTTGTTCGGGGTCTACGGCACCGACAAGCTGGAGACGATTTTGGTTGAGCAGCCCGACAATTGCCGCAAAGGCTGTCCAGCTTGCAGCCGCGTTTGCCCGGAAAACGCGATCTTGTTCCCGCACCATAAGACTCCAGCGATCGCGGGTTCACCCGAAATTGGCGCAAGTCTGAAAATTGATTTATCAGAATTATTTGGAGCGCCGGATCAAGGCAAATCCGCAGTCGAAGTCGCGGCGCTCGAGCGCGATGAACAATTGCAGCTTGCCGGCCGTTCCGCAGTCGGCATGTCGGTCGGCATCCGACCGCGAGAATCAAACGGTCGTCTGGAAGCAACTCAACCTGCCGTCAAAGACTCGCTCGACGTGCTCATGGATCAAGTCGACGAATTGGACAAGTAAAAAACGTCGTCGCAGCTACTTGGCCTTCCAGTGCTTTTCGACGGCGGCCAGGAGCGGGTCGATAGTTTTGCGTTGGATCTTGTGCGGTGGAGTCCAATCGAACCAGCGGTAACCGTCGTGTTCCGTGACGTGGATTTTTACTTCGCGCGTAAGTCGAACCAAGTAAATGACTAATTCCTTGAGCCGCTCGCCCTCTTTATTTCGATCGCGCGTGATCGAATAGTGATGCACGAATCGAAAATCCTTTTCGACGACAACCGATTCTGGATCGATGCCCGTTTCTTCCTTTAGTTCTCGCAGGGCGCAATCGACGTCCGTTTCATCCGGATCGATGTGGCCTTTCGGCAAGTCCCAACGCTCCGCATGTTTCAGAAGCAAGAATGAACGCTTGGGCTCGTCCCGATACACAAGAACGCCGCAGGAACGAACTTCGACAATTTCGTTGGTCGGTGGCAAGCAATCCTCGCTAAAAAACAGGAAGGAATTTCGACCAATGGAACCAAGACAATGTGCTGACGAACGATATGTTGAACTTGGCTGTCAAATTTTCTCGTATAATCGCCAGGGCAAACTACGATCCAAACGAAGTTCGCTCGCCTGAAATGCCGCTTGAGTTGGCTGCGATCGAAGTTAGCCGCAGGGGAAGACTTCGAGTTCTCCACTAAGGTCGGATTACGTTCGAAATCCTCAAAAAAAATAGCTAACCAACGATCAGTAACATCATATCCGCAGCGGGCTTAAAAGCCAACAAAGGGACATTTCTCGATGAAAATCTACACCAAAACAGGTGACCAAGGCCGGACTTCATTGTTGGGCGGACTACGCGTCGAAAAAAGCGATCCGCGAATTGAACTGCTGGGAACGCTGGACGAATTGAATTCCGTTTTGGGAATTGCTGTGAACCAGTCACGCGCGGAGGACTCCACGCACTTGATTGAGCGAACGCAGCGTCAACTGTTCGCGTTGGGTGCTGAACTTGCCAGACCCGATTTGGGAAAGTCGAAATTGTGCGAACGAGTTGCGTCGTGGACTGCGGAACTTGAACAAGAGATGGATCAGCATTCAGACCGCTTGCCGCCGCTTGCCAATTTCATCTTGCCCGGGGGTAGTTCAGCGGCCGCGACGATTCATCTGGCGAGATCGGTTTGCCGACGGGCCGAACGGGTTTATTTTGGCCAGCCGATTGCCGATAGCCAGTGGGTCGGTGTTTACGTGAATCGATTGGGGGATTGGTTGTTTGTTTTGGCTCGACTTGTCAATCAAACCGAAGGAAAAACCGAGTCGATTTGGGTTTCGGGGTCCGATTGACGCAGGGAGGTCGAAACGTCCCCGCTCGTAGCGGGCCGGAATGTCCCAGTCGCAAGGCGGATGCAGGCGAAAGCTCCGCAAAGCCGCACTTGTGGGGCATCGTTCAGCGTTCTTGCTTCCGCACAAATTTTTCGGCGCGGAATTCTGCGGCCGTTGATGCCGTAGTATAATTCGCCTTCATGGAATTTGGCTTGGCGGAGCCGTTAGCAACGCACGATCGGGAACGGAAAAATGAAAAAAGTAGAAGCCATCATTCGGCATTTCAAACTAGAAGAAATCAAGACCGCGCTGGATGCATGTGGCGTCGGCGGTATGACGGTTACCGAGGTCAAAGGCTTTGGGCGTCAAAAGGGCCACACCGAAATGTACCGTGGCACTGAGTACGCAATCGATTTTGTGCCCAAAGTCAAAGTCGAAATCGTCTGCCCTGATCAATTAGTCGCTGCCGTTATTCAAACGATCATGGAAAAGGCCAAGACAGGTCAGATGGGTGACGGCAAAATATTCATCACGGATATCAAGGACGTCATCCGCATTCGGACCGGCGAAACCGGTAACGAGGCGATCTGAGTTCCGCGCTCGGACCCTGGCGGCCAATTTCGAATCGCTCCCGCCAAGCGGCGATGATACAATCCCGTTGGTCCGCTTGATCGAATCGAATCGGATAGCTGATGAGCCAAGGTACTCCTCCGTCGTTGATTTCCAGCGCTTCAACGCTACCTGCGCATGTGTTGCAAGCCCGTCAAGCTTGGACCGACGTTCATCAAGCAGTGCGATTGAAGCACGATCAGGGGGCATCGGGATTAGAGATTGTGACGGAGCTTTCGGTTCGTTTAGATGAGATTATCCAAGAATTGTATCGACACGGGCTAGCTGAATCCGAAGATGCCGAGATCGCTAACAAAACTGCTCTAATATTTCACGGCGGATGCGGTCGCCGCCACGTCGCGCCATTTTCTGATGTCGATCTAATGCTGATGTGCCAGTCGACGGAAGATCGACATCTGCAACTGCTTGCCCGGTCGCTACATCAATCGCTGTATGATGCGGGATTCAAAGTCGGCTTCTCGGTGCAAACTCCTCGACAAGCCCAAGGACTAGCTTTACGCCATCCGGCCACGTTTTCGTCGCTGATCGAAGCTCGGCACATTGGCGGCAACCGCGCGATTTTCGATCATTTCTATTTGCAATTTCAGCGATTGGCCCAGCGGCGATCTGCGGGAACGATTCGCGGAATCCTTCGCGCGCGAGAAGACGAACGCTTGCAATTCGGCGACACGGTGTATCTATTGCGGCCCGATATCAAAAAATCACGAGGCGGCCTACGCGATATTCACTTGGTCCGCTGGATCGGCTTTCTGCGGTTTGCCGAAACCAACATGGAAAAATTGGCTGCGTCCCAAGCACTGATGGAGTCCGACTATCAGCGGCTGACCGTCGCGTTTGAGTTCTTGTTGCGCCTGCGCAACGAGTTACATTTTCATGCCAACCAAGTCAACGATCGGCTCTCGCGCTCGGAACAAGTTCGGATCGCCGAGAAATTTGGTTACCCAGCAGCCCAAGGCCTGCTGCCCGTCGAATCTTTTATGCGCGACTATTTTCAGCATACGAGCGACGTCCGATTTTGTTCCGACCATTTCGTTGCCGCCAGCCAAGCTCGGGCGACGATGCCCAACATGCTCACGTCGATCATCACCCGTTCGGTCGATCAGCACTTTCGCGTTGGCTTGTTCCAAATCGGAGTCAAACCAGCGGCCCTCGCCGACGTTTCAAAAAATCTTGAGTTGGTACTGCGGCTGATGCAGCTTTCTAATCTTTATGACAAAGAGATTGAGTACGCGACTTGGGAAGCCATCCGTCAATCGATGACCGACGCGAAAGATCTGCCGCTCAATCACAATGAGACTGCGCGGTTCATGGCATTATTGTCCGGCCCGACGCGGCTGGGGACGCTCTTGCACCGCCTGCATGATTTGCGCGTGTTGGAAAAGATCATTCCGGGATTCAAGCACGCGCGCAGCTTGTTGCAGTTCAACGAGTATCACCAGTACACCGTCGACGAACACACGATCCGCGCCGTCCAAGCGGCCACGGAATTCAACGCGCGCTCGGATTTACTCGGCCAAGCCTACCGTGAAATTCGTCCCAAGGATTTGTTGCACTTGGCGCTGCTACTGCACGATTTAGGAAAAGGCTTTGTCGAGGACCACAGCGAAGTCGGGCGGCGACTGGCCGAAGAAGCAGTCCAACGCCTTGGCCTTTCCAAAGAAGACGGCGAGACAGTCGTTTTTCTCGTTCACAAGCATCTGCAAATGGACCACTTGGCGACCCGCCGCGACATCAACGACGAATCGATCGTCGCTGAATTCGCCGCGACCGTCGGTTCGATTCAAACCCTGCAAATGTTGTTCGTGCTGACTTGCGCGGATATCGCAGGTGTCGGCCCCGGTACGCTTACCGAATGGAAACTTGGTTTGCTCACCGACTTGTATCGCAATGCGCAAAGCTTCCTGACCGGACACCACGGCCCGCGCGCGGTCGACCCAAAATTGGGCCGTTTCTTCGAACAACTTCGCAAGTCCATCCCCGATCCGGAGGTCGCTCAGTGGGTCGCCGAACGAGCCCAAGCCCTGCCGCGCAATTATTGCCGCGACCATAGCCCCGATACGATCAAAGCCCAACTGCTGGAGATCCATAAGCTGGCACCCGGCGATTTCAAATGCTGGATCGAATTCTCGGAAAAGCGAAACGTGATCGAAATGTGCATCGCCAAATTTCAACAGCGGTTGGCCGGTGTTTTTTATCAGATTAACGGAATGCTCGCGAGCTTGGGCCTCAAAATTCGCGGAGCCGACATCAAACCCTTGGACGATTCGCTGGTTTGGTATTGGTTTCAGTTTGAAGACCCGACCTTTAGCTCTGAACCACCGAAAAGTCGCTTGGATCAAATCCTGCAAATGGCGACCGAATTGGTTAGCGGGACACGCGCGTCGGCTCCGCGCTTCCCGCGCACTTGGGAGTTCGCCTCAGGGACCGCAGAAGAATTCGTTTTGCCGGAAATTCGCGTGCAGATCGACAATCAGAGCGCTGACCAGGCAACCATCGTCGACGTTTTTGCCTATCAAAAACTTGGGTTGCTGTACACGATCTCAAAGAAGATTTACGAGTTCGGATTGGACGTGCACTTCGCCCGCACTTCGCTTAATGGTTCGCGGATCGTCTGCGTCTTTTATGTGACTGACGAATCGAATTCAAAAGTTCGCGATTTGCGACAACTTGTCAAAATTCGCCGCGGACTTCTGGCGGCGACTAAAGCATTCCTGGGCGGTAAGCCTGCGGCAATCGAAGAATAACCGTTCCCATTGTTTATCGGCAAGCCGACGGCGACGCTTTCAGATTCGTTCCAATCGGAAATCGAATCTAACTCTCGTCTAGCGTTTGATCACGTTGCCGCGCAAGCACATGATTCCGACACCGACAACCACGATCATAGCAATCACAAAAGTGGTTTGCGGATCATTGCTGGCGATCTTGTAGAGTTCGTGCCAGAGTGAGCGAAAGGAATAGTTCATTGGATCGACGGGGGTTGATACCACATAAGAGCGTTGGATTGCCCAAAACACTCCAGCTTAAACTTAGCTTTCTCCGGTAGTCCCACTGGCAGGAAATGCGGTCCAACCAACAATACTTGGGCCAAAAAAAACGAACGAATCGACCGTCCCAGTTGTAACGGCACTGCAAGATTGCTTTGGATCCCAAGCGGTTGAACTTGCTTCCCTTTTGTGCCCTCACCCTTTGGGGAGAGGGCAGGGTGAGGGGTATGACCAATCAAAAAGTCGCTTGTTACGAAGGCTTTAGCCGGTTCTTGCACCCAAAAAGCCACTTGTCCAAAACGAACCCAGCAGCTATTTTTAGACTCCATCCCATCAAGGGGCCGTAGCTCAATTGGTTAGAGTACCGGACTGTCGATCCGGTGGTTGCGGGTTCGAGCCCCGTCGGCCTCGCTTTCAAACCCGCGAGACAGTTTGTTTTCGTGGGGTTTTTTCGTTGCCACGTCGTTCCAATCTGCCGGCTTGTCACGGTTTGAAAGTACGCTTGCGCGAAAGTTGGGAAGTGCTGCAGTCGTTAGCACAACGGTGACCACAGAGAAGTGCATTCTATTTTTACTTTTCGGGCCGGATGGTGGTTCCGATCCTGGCAGCGCCTCACATTCTGGGTGTTTGACTCAGTTTAGAGTTAGAAGCTTAGCTAAAAAACGTCTACTGTATTGAAAGCTGGAACGTCAAAAACACGACACTGCCAGCAATCCATCAAGATGAAAGTTATGCGTTTTCAAGATAGGTGTTACACCTAATTGTTCGACGCGTATCCAACGCGAGTTCGCGCAAACCAGTCTGCGTGATTTGCACTGACATAGCCAGTTCAATGCTTTGGCAGTGCGAGGCCACTGAGTCAGGTCCCGCATTCGCGAGAATCGATGTGATTCGGATTGCTTCGTCCCCGATCGTCGCATAGAGTATGAAGCCGCCGCCGTCTCTTTCCCCGTGCAAACAGTTCAAGCATTTCCCCTGTTCGATTTTCAGGCTGCTGGCCTCAGGGAAACCGTGCAAACGAAGGAGAGAACGATGTTCAAGAATTTTCTGCGCCTCACTAGTCTCTTGTCGAGAAACATCGACAAATCGCAGCGCCAAATCAGCCCTCTGCTGCACGACAACGTGCTGATCGAGCAATTGGGCGATCGCGTCATGCTCAGCGGTGTGGCCGACGTTGATAATGTCGATGCTGATGTCGTCGAATACTGCGAGTTTGCCGACGTGGTAGATGACGCAGAGACTGATGTCTGCGACGCCGCCGCGACCAATTTGGACGGCGGAACCCTGAGTGACGCGGATGACGACTTAGACGACGACGCAGACTATGACATTAGCGATGACGTCGACGAAGATTCCGACGAAGATCTAAACGATGAAGTCGACGACGACGCGGATGATGATACGAGCGATGACAACGAAACAGCACACGTCTTAACACCAGTCACCGAATTTCAGGCCGAATACGACATTGACGTAGACGCAGACGATGAGGGGGGCG
>JANMEB010000028.1:0-5091 GCA_031376585.1 Planctomycetota bacterium
TGAGTTCGACAACGGCGGTGACGGATTTGCCCGCCCGGGCCGCATCGCGAAGCGCCGCCACAACACTGCTATTCTTCGCCGTCCGGTACAAAGTTATTTTTATCGCCAACACATCCGGATCGTTTGCCGCAGCCCGCAACAGCTCAACGACGGGATCGAAAGACTGGTACGGGTGAAAGAGGAGCCTGTCGCCATTGGCGATTGTTTGAAAAATGTCCGCGCCCGGTGGAAAGTCGGCGGAGGCTTGGGGCGGCCAAGGTTCGTCTTTGAGCAAGTCTTGGCCTTGCAACTGAGTCAATTTCATCAAGGCCGACAAATCGATCGGTGCACGGCATTCGAAAATGTCGTCCTCACTGATTCGCAATGAATCGCGAAGAAAATCGCGTGCCGCGCGGCTCGTTTTGGCTTCGAGTTCAAGCCGAACGCAGTCGCTGATGCGGCGGGCTTCCAGCAAGTGCTCGACTTCGGCCAACAAATCCCCAACGCCATCTTCTTCCAGTTCCAGATCCGCGTTGCGCGTGACGCGAAATGCAATCGTCTCAACGATCTCTTGGTCGGGAAACAGATCACGGACAAACATCGACACGATGTCTTCCAAGAGTATGAAGTGGTAGCCCGACTCCGAGGGGAGTGTCCAAATCCGATTCAAGGCTCGTCCCAATGGAATCACTGCGTAACGGTAGCCGATTCGGTCCACTTGGACCGAAGTCGAATCTTGTGCCGAGATTTTTGGGCTCGGCAGCAACAACGAATTGGATTTGAGTCGCACACACAAACAAAGCGGTGCACCGGCCAACAACGGAAAATCATTGTCGGTATCGATTCCCAATGGCGCGATGACCGAACTAATTAACTCGTCAAATTGCCGTTTGAGGAAGTCGACTTGTTGTTTGTTGAGTTGATCGGGGCTCAAGCGGCGAATGTTGAGTTGGGAAAGCGCCGGTTCAATTTCCTCGAGCAGCGTCTGTTGTTGCGTTACGTAGAATTCGCGCACATGCCCATTCAACTGCTGCAGTTCATCGAGCAAGTCGTCATGCCCGCGATGGCCGTGCTCTCGTTCTTGGGCGGCAAGCAACTTCAAACTGCCGACGCGGACCTGAAAGAATTCGTCTAGATTCGAACCCGTAATGGCAAGGAATTTGACGCGCTCCAACAGTGGTTGCTCATCCGTGCGAGCTTCGTTGAGCACTCGCCGATTAAACTCCAGCCAGCTAAGCTCGCGATTGAGATATTTACTCGAATGGTTCATGGTTATTTCACTTGGTCGTTATGCTGGTGAGTCGTTCACGGTCAAGCGTACGGTGCGTCCAAATGTGTCGCTAAACATCGCGGCGTCTTTTTGCAATTCGATTTGCTCTAGAGATAAATCCGCTGGGCTGTCGACGAATACCTTGACGCGCTTGCCGACAAGCTCGCAGCGAATTTTTTGCACCAGTTGATTGCGGCTGGAATCCAACGAACGAGCGATCCGCAGTATCGACGCCAATTTGGTGACAGCCACTCGATCGTTGCGGTCCAGAAGCGCGTAGCCTTCGTGATCGGGTTGCGGGGTCGCGCGGCGATGGTAACGCGCGACCAGCGCCATTAGTTGTACGTCCTTGGCACCGATTCCAAAAAAATCTGAATTGTTGATCAAGTACATCGTGTGCTTGTGGTAGCTACTATTGTCGACGAACAGCCCAATTTCGTGCAGGAGTGCCGCCAGAAACAGGATTGGGCGGAATCGCGCGTCCATTTGATGCAGCTCAATCAACTGATCGAAAAGCTGTTGCGCAAGATTGGCGACGCAAATCGCATGGAGCTCGTCGAATTGATATTTGCGTCCCAGGCTCAGCGCCCAGCGAAAAATTTGATCTTGGATTTTCTCCGTCCAGCCGCGTTGCTTGGCCATTTCAAGAATCAAGCCATCACGCAAATTGGCATTGGCCACCCACACGTGTTCGACGTCGAATTCCTCGGCCATCATGCAGTGAACCAGAAGCGCCGGACCGAACAACTCGGCTCCGGAGACATCCATATGAAATCGTTGGACAATCCGATCCGTCGACATGTTCAGCAGCTCTTCGGCAAATTTGCGCAACTTTGAAACAGGTAGCTTCATCAATCGTTTGCCGAGCGGTTTCTTGCTGATTTCGTTGGCGGCACTGCGAATTTCGCCACCCAACGCGATCAGATGGGTCGGTGGGTTGGCCGCCATCGAAGACTTAATACGCTTCAATGCTTGTTCGATTTGCGATTCTAAAAATTCGCGAGTGCTGACTATGGCCGATTCGTAACGACTGAGCGAAACGCACAGCCGAAGCGCGCCCAAGCGAAACGTCTGCGCGAACACGACATTGCCTTCGCGCAAAGCCAAGACTTCGGTGCTCCCTCCGCCCAGTTCATAAATAAGCGAAGTGGATTTTTCATTTGCAAATTCATTCATGTAGGGCTGGATACCCAAATACGTCGCCCGATGCAATTCGGCTTCGTCGAATGGTTCGATGACGAATCCCGTAGCCAAAAAAACTCGGTCCTGAAATGCCAGCGAGTTGGCGGCTTCGCGAACCGCGCTGGTGGCGACAACGCGGACTTGATCGCTGCCGCGAAACTGGTATTCGTTGAGCTTTTGTCGATAAGTTTCCAGAACGAGAACGCAATCTTCAATCGTCTCGCGACGAATGACCCCGGTGGAAAAAGTATCCTCGCCCAATTGGACTGCTTGCGAAAGTTGCTCGATGACTTGGGCTTGGCCTTCCGACGAAAGCTGCGCGATGGCCATGCGAATCGACGTGGCACCGACATCGATCACGGCGACCAAGTGCGAGTCTTTGGTTTGATTATCGGCGGTTGTCGCACCGGCAGACATGATTCGACCCTGACCCTTGCCCTCTCCCCGAAAGCTACGCGAGAGGAAACATTTTTTAAGCTCTTATTTAGAGTTGCGTTCTAGACATTTTTTGGCCCAAGCAGCAGCCCCAAGCGCGGTTGCTTGGTCGCCAAGTTTGGCCGGTACGATTTGTGTCACGTCGCGGAAAGTGGACAAGACTCTCTTGCGAAATGTTTTGCGCACCATTTCCAAATACAAGTCTGGCATGGCTTCCACCAATCCGCCGCCGAGCACGACGATATCCGGCGCTAGTAAATGCACTGCGGTGACAACCGCAAGTCCCACGTGTTGGGCTGATTTTTCAACGATTTTTACGATAAATGTGTCGCCGTTTTGAATCGCGTCAGCCAAATCCCCGCTGCGAATATCGTCAATTTTCGTACCGCATTTTTCCATCAGCCACGGGGCTTGGCCGCGATATGCCGCTTGGGCAGCGGCCGCAGAAACCGCCAACCGACTTGCGACCGACTCTAGCGATCCAGCATTTCCGGCACCGTCCAACGGGCCATCGCTGAGCAACGGAATGTGACCGATCTCCATGCAAGTGCAGTTGGAGCCTTGCAACAAATTGCCTTCGTAAACGCATCCGCCGCCGATACCGGTTCCCGGAAAAATTCCGATGACGCAGCGAGCTTTCTTGCCGGCACCAAACTCGTATTCGCCGTAAGTGCCTGCGTCCACATCGTTGGAGACGACGGTCGGGCATTCAAAATGGTCTTGCAAAATTTTCTTGACCGGGACGTTTTGCCAATTGAGGTTCGGTGCTTCGAGAACGATGCCTTGTTTAAGGTCGAGCGGTCCGGGACAACCGATTCCAATCCCGGCAAGTTGGCGCTGGGTAACATTGGCTTCCAACATCGCGGCTTCGATCGTCGCGATGATTCGCTTCAAGCCAGCGGCCGACCCTTCGTGCCCTTTCGTTTTCTTTCGATTACACGCAATTCGTTTGAACTGACTGTCGTAGACATCGGCCATTATTTTTGTGCCGCCCAAGTCGAATCCAATCCAATGCGTTTTCAGTTCGGAAGGCACGTGGCGATTTCCTTGGCTTCAGGTAAATGGGAACAAAGTGGTTTGGAATTGCGAAGTGGCAGACATTCTACGACAAGTCGAACGATTTGTTTGAGGGGCAAAAATCCCGTCAAATCGCGGTTTTTCCGCAAAAGTTGCTGATCGGTTGGCACCCACGATAATCGCCGCGAAAAAATTCGGCTTCGCAGCAAAACAAACTTGTGAAATTTTGGTTAAATAACGGGGCGATTAAGGCATTGGCGCTTGGGAATCGCCGTTTGAATGTTATTAACCGGTTTGATCGGAGTATGGAAATGGAACGATTTTGTATTAAGTCAATTGCTGTATTTTTCTCCTTGGCAATTTCGGTTGAATTGGCCGCCGATGATTGGACTCGATTTCGCGGACCCAATGGGAGCGGAATTAGTACAGAATCACTTGCTGCGCCGACCGAGTGGGGCGATTCGAAGAACTTGAAATGGAAGATTGACTTGCCCGGCCCCGGTGCCTCAAGCCCAGTGGTTGTTGGCGACAAGGTCTTCGTGACTTGTTGGACTGGGTACGGAGTCGACCAGGCCAATCCAGGAAATCAAGCAGCTTTGCAGCGACACCTATTGTGCCTTGACCGCGCAACGGGCAAGACGCTTTGGCAGAAAGACGTTAAAGCAAAATTGCCGGAAGACGAGTTTGGTGGCATGTTCGCCGAAAACGGATACGCGACGCACACACCCGTTTCGGATGGCAAACGAGTATTCGCATTTTTTGGCAAGTCGGGTGTTTACGCTTATGACATGGATGGCAATGAGTTGTGGAATGTGGACGTTGGATCGGACTTGGACCAACGGAAATGGGGTTCGGCTTCTAGCCCGATTCTGTACAAAAATCTGTTGATCGTTCCGGCACTTGTGGAAAGTCATGCGCTGATTGCTTTGAATGTCGAGGACGGCAAGGAAGTCTGGAAAAAGGAAGCTGAGGGCTTTGGCAATTGTTGGGGTTCGCCGATCTTGGTCGATTTGCCCGATGGCGGTCAAGAAATCGTGTTGTGCGTTCCGCAAGAAATTTGGGCTTTCAATCCGGACGACGGCACTTTGAAATGGAATGCAAAAGGACCACCTTCCGATTCAATGTGCTCCAGCGCCATTGCCCACGACGGCGTTATTTACGCGATGGAATCGGGCCCGCGCGGCGGTGGCTCGGTCGCCGTCAAAGCT
>JANMEB010000038.1:0-6094 GCA_031376585.1 Planctomycetota bacterium
CCCTGGCGAACGGCTTTGTTGCCGATACACGCGAACGAACCAACAATCAGTTGTGCAACTACGGCAAAGAGGCTGGTGAAGTGCAAATAGAACATCGACACCGTGGCCACAATCCAAATGATTAGCGGCAGTCGTTTGCGAACGATTTTGCTTGCTGCAGGAGCGGCGAGCCATTCTGACAACCTCCACACCCCGATCAATCCGAGTAATTGGACGAGCGCGTAGGGTCGGGCCTCACTTGAGTAAAAGACAAAGTTAGGATCGATTGCGGCCAAGAAGCCGGCTAAAACCGCGGCCGATCTGTGCCGGCTTAGTCGCCATGCGAACCAAGAACATAGTGCGACGATGGCCAATCCGCTGATGACCGACGGCGCGCGGATCGACACGGGCGAAAGCCCGAACAACCGGGTGACGCCAAACATCATCCAAGTGTACGGAAGACTTTGGTTGCTTTGCTGGGCGCGGATGGCGGCTTCGTCGAATGACCCTGCTACGGTCCAACCCGTGATGTACTCGTCGATCCAAAGTTCGTCGCATGCGCATTCGATTCGAACGATCGCAGCCAGCGCAAAAACCAGCAGCAGCGCCAACAGCGTCATCGATTTGTTGGCGGAGGGCGTCATGATTTGCCGGTCGGTCAATGCAGAATCGCGTTGAGAGACAGAGCATCATATCACGACGCAAAGATGCTGGAAGATTGCAACGCTTCGAAGAGACCTAACGCCGATTACCGATGAAAATTGTCGGCGATCGCGACGGCGGGCTTTCCCATTTGCCAAAGCGTATTGCAGGCACTAATGAGATGAGGCGAAACACCGTTGGCATATGTGTTCACCACGACAATGGACGACGCCAATCGCGTTACCGTAGCGATTGATTGGCAAAGTTCGTCGATCGGACCCGCATCAATGACACAGCAGTCGAATTCTTGTTCGGCAACCGCAAGTTGCATGATCAGTTGTTCGAGCGTCGCGGGACCAGTCTCGAAGTTCGTGCCAAGTGACAGTGGCAAGAGGCTCACTGGGAGCGAGCGGCAAGCAACAATGTTGTTTTCGACTTCGAAGCCGAGCGATGCGGATCGCCAGTCGCCCGTTGCTTGAACGTGCAAGGCGGAAGCTACTCCTGGGCGTTTCAAGTCGGCATCCACCAACAAAGTTCTATGTCCCGACATCGCAGCCCACCGCGCTAACGCCAACGCGATCGTCGTTCGTCCTTCGCCGCGATTGACGCTTGTCACCAGGAAGCGTCGCGTTTCGTCGCGAGAATTTCCCAGGGCAGATCTTCCCAATTGGTTGATGGCAGTCCATTGCCGACCGATCAATTCGTCGACGACTTTGGGCCAAAGCCAATCCCGTCGTCGCGACGTTTCGACAAGGCCTTGATTCCAAGTTACAGCGGAGGGAACTTGAGCTGAGTTGGTGCTTTGGGCATAGGTGCGATACGTCGCAATTCTTTCCGCAGGAGATGTCACGGACGAATCAATCTTGGGGGGATTTGTTTCGATCGGCGCTGCGGAATGCGATATGGTTCCTTGGACTGCCGATCGCCAATGCGAGTCGAGTCCGTTTTGGTCTTGCGGGAGTTCTGGCAGCAAAGGCCTTCGCGGTGACCGTGGCCGATGGGGGCCGACGACCACAAGGTGTTCGGCATCGCGCCGAGTCACGGGTTCGAGAGACGAACCGTCGACGCTATTTGGCTTGGCCAGATTCGGGTTGCGAACCGGTACGAGTATTTCGGCCGATTCGCGACGTAAACAGGCGTCGACCTGGGTCACGGTTTGGCCGCTTGCGACGACATCGGTGGAGTTGCTTGACGCGGCGTCAGAGTCGTTAACTTGCGCGAATGAAACTGGATCGCGTGCGGAGGCGGCGACTAAATTCGAAAAGTGCATTGCGAGCGGATAATTTCCGCATGCCACGTCGCAACGAGCTTGCAGCGTGTTTTCGGCTGAACCATTCGTAAGATTAGGTTCCAGCGGGACAAACATTTTTTCGCCTGAATGGAATATGTGATATCCGACGCATTTGGTCGCGAACGGGTATTGATCATTTCGCGCTTTATTGGGTCAAATGGTCTGAACTACCGTAAGATAGCTCGGCCAAGTTCGGGCTTGTCTGCTTGAAATGACCCCTCATCGCAAAATCGACCAGCGAAACGGTTCGACTTAAGCGGATTAAACCCAGTCGATATCCGGAAAAAGTTCTCAGTCGCTACGATCGGCATACGCGGAATAGATTCGCCTGAAAGCCGCTGATCGTCCGAACGCTGTCACTTTTTCAAACCATAAACCAGGCCACGAATGTCGCAGTCAACGCTACTGAAACAATCCGAAATCCTTGAAAATTTAGTCCAAGAACGCGTCCTGATTTTAGACGGCGCGATGGGGACGATGATCCAGTCGTTGCGATTGGACGATCGTGGAATGCGCGGCGAGCGATTCGCAGGCCACTCCAAGGAACTAAAAAATTGCGTCGATATTCTGGGACTGACACATCCGAAAAAACTGGTCGACATCCATCAAAAATATCTGGAGGCCGGCGCTGACATCATTTGCACCAACACATTCAACGCCAGTCCGGTGGGCTTGGTTGAGTTTGAATTGTCGGACTTAGATGTCCACGATATCAACATTGCAGCCGCGCGGTGCGGTCGCGAAGCAATCGATCGATACTTGGAAAAGCACCCGCACGATGTACGGTTTTTAGCTGGATCGATCGGGCCGACGGCCCGGCAAATGGCTATCTCGACCAATGTCGAGGACGCGAGTCTTCGGGGCATCGAGTTCGATCAAATGGTAGCCTCGTATTACGCACAAGCGGCCGCGCTGGTCGAAGGGGGCGTCGACATCTTGCTTCCCGAAACGGTCATCGACACGCTGAATTTGAAGGCCTGCTTATTCGCGTTCGCAAAGTTATTCGAAGAGCTAGGCAGCAGTGTCCCGGTAATGGTGTCGGGAACTTTTGACCAAGGTGGTGCGACTTTTGTGTCTGGACAACGAGTTGCTGCGTTCTGGAATTCGGTCTCACACTTTCCGATGTTCAGCGTTGGAATTAATTGCGCTCTGGGGCCTGCGGTCATGCGTCCGCACCTTCAAGAGCTTGCTCAAGTGGCGACGTCGTACATTAGTTGCCATCCGAACGCCGGGTTGCCCAATGAAATGGGGCAGTTTGATCTTTCGCCGGACACGATGGCAGAAATGATGGCAGATTTCGCGCGGCAAGGTTGGGTCAATATTATCGGCGGCTGTTGCGGAACGACGCCAGATCACATTCGCGCTATGAAATCGGCGATTCGCGGAACGAAACCGCACCAGCGTTCGGTCGTTGAGCCTTGGACACGCTTAAGTGGCACCGAGCCGCTAACTATGCGGCCGGATGCGAACTTTTTGATGATTGGCGAGCGGACGAACGTTACTGGTTCACGCAAGTTCGCAACCTTGATTCGCGACGATAAATTCGAAGCGGCGATCGAAGTCGCGCGGCAACAAGTTCAAAACGGTGCTTCGATCTTGGACGTCAACATGGACGACGCGCTCCTTGACGGCGAAGCCTCGATGACGCGATTTCTGCGATTGATCGCCGGCGAGACCGATATCAGCGTGGCGCCGGTCATGATCGACAGCTCGAAATGGTCCGTGATCGAAGCGGGCTTGCGCTGCGTTCAAGGCAAAGCCATCGTCAACTCGATCAGCCTCAAAGACGGAGAAGATGAATTTCTTCGCCGCGCAAAACTAGTACGCCGCTACGGTGCCGCCGTGGTCGTGATGGCCTTTGACGAGCAAGGCCAAGCCACGGAGGTCGCTGACAAAGTCCGCATCTGCCGCCGCGTCTTTGATTTATTGACAATGCGCGTAGGCTTTCCACCCGAAGACATCATTTTCGATCCCAATATTTTGACCGTCGCGACTGGTATTAAGGAGCATGATAACTTTGCGATTAACTTTCTTGAGGCGATCGGCGAGATTAAACGTGCTTGTCCTGGTACGAAAATCAGCGGCGGAATTAGCAATATCTCGTTTTCTTTTCGCGGAAACGACGTCATTCGCGAAGCCATGCATTCGGCCTTTCTTTATCACGCAATCAAGGCCGGCCTCGACATGGGTATCGTCAACGCTGGGCAATTGGCTATTTACGAAGCGATTCCCAAAGAGCTGCTGGAGCGAGTCGAGGACGTTTTGCTGAATCGTCGCAGCGACTCAACCGAGCGTTTGGTGGACTACGCGGAGACGGTCAAAGCCAAAACCAAAACAGCGCAGGCCGAAGATTTGACGTGGCGCAGCGACACTGTTCAAAAACGGATTCAACACGCGATCGTAAAAGGCATCGACAAGTACATCGAACTTGATACCGAGGAGGCTCGCGGCCACTACGGCAAATGTTTGCAAATCATCGAGGGGCCGATGATGGACGGCATGAGCGTGGTCGGCGACTTATTCGGGGCAGGAAAAATGTTCTTGCCGCAAGTCGTAAAATCCGCGCGAGTGATGAAGAAAGCCGTCGCCTACTTACTGCCGTTCATGGAACTTGAAAAAGCCGCCGGGGGAGCAACGCAACAAACGTATCGCGGAAAAATCCTGTTGGCCACCGTCAAAGGCGACGTTCACGACATCGGAAAGAATATCGTTGGTGTCGTGTTGGGCTGCAACAACTATCAGATTATCGACTTGGGGGTAATGGTTTCGGCTGAAAAGATTCTGGATACGGCGGTGCAAGAATCAGTCGATATTATCGGCTTGTCTGGATTGATCACGCCGAGCTTGGACGAAATGGCACAGGTCGCGGCGGAGATGCAGCGCCGGCAGCTCAACTTTCCGCTGCTGATTGGTGGAGCGACGACCAGCGAAAAACACACGGCCGTAAAAATCGCACCGCGCTATGAGCGTCCTGTCATTCACGTCCTGGACGCTTCGCGAAGTGTTCCTGTTGTAGATCGATTGATCAACACGGATTCGCGTGGACAATTGATCGAGGAAAATCGGCAGCGGCAACTGAATTTGGTCAGTGAATACCAGCGTCGGCAGATCAAGTTGGTGCCGTACGCGGATGCGCTTGAGGCTCGATTTCCAACCGACTGGGGAACGGTGCAATTGGCTCGGCCTGCATTCATCGGAACTCGCGTCCTGGATCCGTTTCCGCTTCGCCGCTTGGTCGAATACATCGACTGGACGCCTTTCTTTTGGGCTTGGGAATTAAAAGGAAAATATCCGGCGATCTTGGACGATCCTCAAGTCGGCGAAGAAGCGAAGAAGCTGTTCGCCGATGCCCAAGCCATGCTTGAACGAATCATTTCCGAGAAATTGCTCACGGCGCGCGGCACTTATGGCTTTTGGCATGCGTCGAGCGAAGGGGACGATATCTTGGTTTTTGGCGACAAGTCTCGTCAGGAGGAAGTCGCTCGATTCTCCATGTTGCGTCAGCAGTGGCAGCGTAAAGACCAAATCTGCTACCGTTCGCTGGCCGATTACGTTGCGCCCACGGAATCCGGTCGTGATGATTTTATTGGAGCCTTTGCGGTTTCGACTGGCTTTGGCTGCGATGAGCTTGCCCTGCAATTCGAACGTGAGCACGACGATTATCAGTCGATCTTGGCCAAATCGCTCGCGGATCGGCTTGCGGAAGCTTTTGCCGAACTCTTGCATGAACAAGCACGACGCGATTGGGGATACGGCCGTGCCGAATTGCTCAGCCACGAAGAAATCCTTAAAGAGAAATATCGCGGCATTCGACCTGCGCCAGGTTATCCGGCTTGCCCCGACCACACGTAAAAACGGGGCTTGTGGGTGTTGCTCAATGTGTAAAAAACGACCGGGATCACTTTAACTGAATCGTTAGCAATGTGGCCCGCCGCAAGCGTCTGCGGCTGGTATTTCGCCCACCCGGAAGCTCGTTATTTTGCCGTCGATCGAATCACCAAAGACCAAGTCGAAGACTACGCGCGACGCAAGGACATGACCATTCAAGAAGTCGAACGCTGGCTCTCGCCGAATCTCGGTTACGAACAATAAGGCGAGCGGCGGAAACAAATGTCCCAAAGTAGCAGGCACACTCCGTGTGCCGTAGCCTACTTCGGACGGCACACGGAGTGTGCCTGCTAC
>JANMEB010000068.1:0-3301 GCA_031376585.1 Planctomycetota bacterium
GGCTCGGCATCTAACAGAGGGCAAAGGCATCTTCGGTGGCGACAAAATTTCGAACTATCCGGCCGGCGCGAGTCCACACAGCACCGAAGTCTGGTTTCGTCCCGAGCGACCGAACACGACGCTCATCGCCTGGGGCAATGAACAGGCGCAAGGCAAAGTCGTGATGCAGTTCCGCAGTCCGCCGCACGTCCAGATGGATTGCTATTTCTCCGGCGGCAGCGTGGAGAGCGGCAGCCGTGCGCCGCTGGGCGATTGGACACACGTCGTTCACACCTATCGAGAAGGGGAATCGAAGATCTATGTGAATGGCGTGCCCGACGGCAGCAACCTCGAGCAAGGTTCGCCGCTCAACATCATGACGCCGTCTCGGCTGTGGATCGGAGGCTGGTACGACAATTTCGATTTCGTGGGCGATCTCGACGAGGTTCGAGTCTCTCAAGTCGTGCGCTCGGCGGATTGGATCAAACTGCAGTACGAGAACCAAAAGCTAAATCAAACATTGGTTGGTCCTCTGGTGCAGTCAGGGAATGAGTTCTCCGTTTCGCCCGCTCAACTTGCCGTAGCCGAAGGTCAAAGTGCGGTCATTACTGCGAAGGCAGGCGGCGCTCAGAAAGTGCTATGGATTCTGACTCGCGACGGTCATGAATCGATCGTGGCGACGGACCGGTTCTCGTATGCGCTGGAAGCAGGACGAGTGCTCGCCAAACAATCGGCGACGCTCACCTTCAAAGCCATCTACGCCAATGAAGTGAAGTCCAAAGACATCGCGATCACCGTCGGCGATGACATCCCTGAACCCGTCTTCACGCTCGATGCACCTGCGATTTGGGACGGACGACGGACGATTGAAGTCGTGCCGCAGGTTACGAACCTCGCCACAATGCAGGCCCAAGGCGCGGGGGAGTTGAACTTCAATTGGATCGTCGATGACGTCGCGGTCATCAAGCGAATCGAAGCCGGCAAGCTGGTCTTGAAACGGGCTCAAGGCAACGGCGTACTGCGAGTGACCGCTGCGATCGATAACGGCGGCGCGAAGATCGTCCAGTCGATCACGATCACCGTGCAGGAGCCACCACCATCAAAAGACGTTTGGGTTTCGCGACCACTCACCGATACGGAGCAGCCGGAAGACAACCAATTCATCCCTCGCGACGGCCCGGGACGAGGCGGCCTGCAATTCGGATCGTTGGTCTATGCCGGAACGCTCGCCGAGGCCGCCGATTCGGTCTTTGTTCGAGTCTTTGCCGACGATCAACTCTTTGCGACCGAAACGGCCAAACTGACTGCCGACAAAAAGTATTCGCTGATAGTGAAGCTGAACTTGGGGCTCATCAAGTACCGCACCGAGTTCGGTTCAAAAACCGGCGACAAAGAGACCCTGCTGCACACCGCGAAGAACATCGTCTGCGGCGATGCGTTCCTAATCATCGGCCAGTCGAACGCGGTCGCGACCGACTTCGGCGAAGAGAACCCGCTCGTGACGAGCGATTGGGTCCGCACATTCGGAGCAAACCCGTATGGCGATCCCGACGGCTCGCGCTTGAAACTGTGGGCCAACGCGGAAGCTCGCAGTCCCGGCGGCAAGTCACAGATCGGTTATTGGGGCATGGAACTCGGACGGCGCTTGGTCGAAAGCGAGAAGATTCCGATCTGTATCATCAACGGAGCCGTCGGCGGCACGCGCATCGACCAGCATCAACGGAACAACGCGGACCCCACGGATGTGAACACGATCTACGGTCGGCTCCTGTGGCGAGTTCAGCAAGCCAAACTGACTCACGGCATCCGCGCCGTCATCTGGCATCAGGGCGAGAACGATCAAGGTGCCGACGGCCCGACCGGCGGTTATGGCTATGAGACCTATCGCCAGTTCTTCGTCGACCTCGCCGCAAGTTGGAAAGAAGACTACCCGAACATCCAGCATTACTACGCATTCCAGATCTGGCCGAAGGCGTGCGCGATGGGCATCAACGGCTCGGACAACCGGCTGCGCGAAGTGCAACGGACGCTGCCAAAGCTGTTTTCGTACCTGAGCGTGATCTCGACACTGGGAATCAAGCCGCCCGGCGGCTGCCACTTTCCCGCCGCCGGCTACGCCGAGTTCGCTCGGTTCCTGCACCCGATGATGCAGTACCACCTCTATCACCGTTTCGTGGACTCGTTCGATCCGCCAAACCTGAAGCGCGCGTACTTCACTTCGTCACAGCGCGACGAGCTGATTCTGGAATTTGGCTACCACGTCAATTGGTCGGACTCGCTGGTGAGTCAGTTCCACCTCGACGGCGAACCGAAGCAAGTGGTAGCGGGGTCAGCGAACGGTGGTCGCATCACGCTGAAGCTGAAGGGGCCGACGAAATCCAAGACCGTGACCTACGTCGACAGCGCCGCTTGGAACCCCGACAACCTGCTCTACGGCCAAAACGGACTCGCCGCATTGACGTTCTGCGACGTGCCGATTGAATCGGAATGAATTTCTGCCTCAGTTTAATGAAGCAGTTCTCCAGCTCTTTCTATTTGAATGAGCCCTCGATAAAAACGAAATTGTCCTGCCGCTGCCGGTTGATATTCGGCGGCACACTATTTGCGGTTGTCGCTGCCAATCTTTGCGTCGCCGCCGCGCTTGATCGATCAGGATTTGCCACATCGTCAACCGAAGCGCTGACTCGGACATCCGTTTCGGCAAATCCGCCGTTACATCGTCTACTATAACTTCCAAAGAAAACACTCGGCGATCAACTATCAAACTCCCGCACAGTTGGCACAAACCGTCAACTTAAACTATGAGACCTCGTGGCCCATAAAACGGCACCACCTCACATCACTCACCGTCCCCCTTTGCGTTAACCTTGCCCTGCTCGGCGAGTGCCTCTTTGCACTTGGCTAGCGTTTCGTGGTACTCCTTGAGTTGTGGGTGCTCGGGGGGGAGGAGTTTCTCCGCCATCGTCACGGCCGCTTCGAGCTCGGGCAGAGCAGCAGCGGCATCGCCGTTGTCAACGCGGGCTGTAGCGGAGCGCCACAGGACGCGAGCAAGCAGCGGTGAACCCTCGGGCGAGAGTCTGCGCAGCATCGCCACCGCCTCGTCGAAGGCCTGCCGCGCTTCGTCAGTCTTTCCCAACGCCTGGTGTGCGCGGGCCAGGTTGCTCAGGTTCGACGCCACATCCATGTGGTCGCCTTTGTAAAGCCTCTGGTTCATTTCAAGAGCCTGAGTAAAGAGCGGCTCGGCCTCCGCGTTGCGCCCGAGCAACAGCCGCGCGATTGCCAGACTGGCCATGCTTGCGGCCACGGTCCGATTGTCACCTTT
>JANMEB010000079.1:0-2276 GCA_031376585.1 Planctomycetota bacterium
GCAACCGCCACGGTGGAAATCACGCCAGCCGGTGCTGCGGTATCCGAACTTTCTTTGCTAACGTTGTTGGGCTGGTATTTCATAGTGCTGGCGGCCGAAGATCACATCGGTCTGTTGCCCGGCCTCGTTGCTACCGGTACCGCCGGCTGACCGGCTCAGTAGAAAACGTCCAGTATTAAATGAACTGAGAGCAGACCGCGAGCGTGAAGGCGAATGGTTCGGCAGATGATTTGGCCAACGCGGTGTGGAACACTTTTTCTTCTGTTAGGGTTGATCCTTGTCAGGTTGCTCAGTGGCTTTTGCCAGAAGTTCATCCACTTGCGTCCACAGCGCTTTCCAGCTCTCGCGCTCTGCTTCGGGCAAAGTTTCGAGTCCCTCCGCGTCGCGGATACCGCCGAGGTCAGAGTCGACTTTCCAATGCTGGAGAGTCGTGGCGATGACCGCGCGTTGCTGTTTGTCGGCGCTCGCGAGCAACGTGGTCCAGGCGGTTAGTTCGGCCTTGAGCCAATCGAGGGCTTGTTGGCGCAACACGGTCTTTGCCCCGTCGTCCGGAGCGGGATCGTCCTTCCCCTTGCCGCAGCCGGCTAGCGAAGCGACACAGGCCGCGTTGTAGCGAATCTGGACTTGGCGGTCGTCGGCGAGTTTCGGGTCGGCCGCGAGCGCTTCGGCGAAGAGGCGAGCCGCTGTAGCGTGGAGTGATTTCTCGTAGGCTCGTTGCGCGAGCGCAAGCCGCTCAGTATTGTAGCCCGGCTGTTGATCTCCCTTGATGATCGCGGCCAGCCGAGCGTCGAGAGCCACCATCGCCGGGTCCGAATCGCGAAGTTCTGCAAGTTCACGATCTGCATCGGCCACGCCCTCGGCATCATCCAGACCTCGGGCCGCTGCGATCAGGTTAGTCAAGTGATTGGTCAGGAACTGCCGGTACTTAGGGTTCCTCGGGTTGGCGGCCAGGGCCTTTTTCTGCCAGACGATCGCCGTCTGAAGCCGATCGCGGGCCGCCTCGAATCGTCTGTCGGCAAGGTCTATCATGGCCATGTTGTAGAGTAGATTGCCCAATTTGCTGGCGTAGTCGGGAGACTCGGGATGCTCCCGTGCCAGCCGCTCCCGGATCGGCAGCGCCGACTCGTACTCCTTCAACGCCTCGCCCGGCTTGCCGGTTTGGCGCAGCAAGATGCCGATGTTGTTGTGGCTGAGTGCCAGTTCGCTCTGGAACTGGGTGTCGGTGGGGTTGGCGTCGGCCAGTTTCTGCTGGATCGCCAGCGCCGACTCGCACGCCTCGAGCGCCTCGCCCGACTTGCCGGTTTCGCTCAGCAAGAGGCCGATGTTGTTGTGGCTGCCTGCCAGGTCGCTCTGGAACCGTGTGACGGTGGGGTTGGCGTCGGCCAGTTTCTGCTGGATCGCCAGCGCCGACTCGTACGCCTCGAGCGCCTCGCTCGGCTTGCCGGTTTCGCTCAGCAAGTTGCCGATGTTGTTGTGGCGGCGTGCCAGGTCGCTCTGGAACCGTGTGTCGGTGGGGTTGGCGTCGGCCAGCTTCTGTAGGATCGCCAGTGACTCCTGGAATGCGATCAGGGCGTCTTGCTTGTCGCCGATCTGGTTGGTCAGAAAGCCCAGGTCGAAGCTGGCCTGGGCCAGGCGTGCCAGGGATTCGGGTGTGGTGCCGGCGTCGGCCTGGAGACGTTCTCGCAAGTCCTTGAAGAACGCGAGCGGCTCTTTCAACAGGGTCTTGCGGAGGCCTTCGAGTTGCGGGCTGTTCTTCAGTTCGCCCTCATTGGCGACGACGTCGCCGAACCGCTTCACCGCGTCAATGGCCTGGATCTCGCGCGACTCCGCGCGGGCTTGTTGCTCCTTCGCAGCCGATTCGGCCGCGACGGCCCGGCCCCGTTCTCGATTCGCCCACACCGCCAAGCCCGCGCTGATCGCCGTCGCCGTCAACAGCAACAGCGCGAAACCTCCGACCGTGACCAGTGCGGCTCGGTACTTGCGGGCGAACTTGCGGAGTCTGTACGAAGTGCTCGGTGGACGGGCCTCGACTCCGTCTCCGTCCAGATAGCGCTGGATATCTCTAGCCAGTCCGTTGGCCGTTTCATAACGCCGATCACGCTGCTTCTCCAGACACTTCATCACCACCCAGTCGAGATCGCCGCGCAGCAATGCCATCAATTTTTTGGGTTCGATATGACGCAAGGCTGCCGAGGACGCTAATGACTCATCGGTCGACAGTCGCGTGCTGGGCTTGGACGGCTCTTCTTCCCGGATGATGCGAATCATCTCGGTCA
>JANMEB010000081.1:0-2310 GCA_031376585.1 Planctomycetota bacterium
GTTCAAGCCGCGGGTGCTGATTTTGCCTTCGAGCAAAGCATGAAAAGCAAACGTGTCGTTGGGGCACGTCGAAATTCCGAGCCGAATGGACTTGGTCAAGCGTTGTTTCCGATCTCTAATCGAACGCTCCTCACCCCCGAACCCTGGGCAGAGGGAACTTTAGGATATGCCCTTAGCACAACACGGAATCGAAAATGTCGGCAAACAGTTTAGCGGCGGCGTCGGCAGCATCATCGATCCGCCACAATGCCCGATTCCGTTCACCTGCATTGTTTGAGATGCCGCGAATGATTTGCGCGGCTACGTCGGCTTGGTGACATGCAAACGCGAACCCAAATCCTTCCATGTCTTCGGCACTTGCGGACGGAAATTGTTCCAACCGCAAGTCGACGTCAACCGGGTCCGCTGCCGCCGCGCAGACGCTTAACAACATTTCAGCGCTAGGCTGACGTGCGGAAAAATCCAACGGCAAGATGTCTGAACGAGCTTGCTTCCCCGCCGGCAGCATTGTTTGTGTTTGAGGAAAGCCAACATCGAATGCCGATCTGTGCATCGCGCCCGTTCCAACGCCGACGCCGTAACTGCCGACTTTTTGAAATTGAGCCGCAGTGCCGACGGGCAAGTCAGATCCATATCCTCCGGCAATCCCCAACAAAAACATCCGCGACGGATTGTGCTCGTTGATCAATCGCGCCGTTCGCGCAGCGGCAGCAATGGGTCCGAATCCGATCACTTCAATTCGAAAATCTGAATGTCGGACAATGCGCGGTTTGATCAACTTGAGTTCGAGTTCCGTCGGTATACAAACAATAATCTTGGTCATCAGGAGTTAAACCCAACAGTTCTTTTTCGACAAACCACAGAGCGCCGGCCGAAAACTCACTTGTGTCGGCAAGATCATTTTGACGCTTCGCGAAGCGTTCGTCACCACGGCAAGTCAAAAACACTCAAAATGCCGCGAATTTGCGCGATAACAACACGCAAGCTAGACGGGCAGGTTCGTGCGGAGCGAAATGTTCTTCGAAGAGCATGGCGGGCGGATCGGCCACATCGCGGTCTACGGGCAGAAGTCCAACTCGACGACTCGGCGGCTGACGATGAAGTACTTGGCCTTTCGCGGCATCGAAGGCGACCTTGGCCCAGTCCCAGTGTACGCCGATAAGTTCCGCTGCGGCCGGCATAAAGACCTCAAGGCCGATGACGTGCTCGCCAACGGCAGCATGAGCAGCAATCAAGCGAAGGGGCGATCCGCCAAGCGATCATCGATGCCGATCTGGTCGATATCTAGGTCGCCCTGCTGGGCCAGCTCTTCGACAGCGCACAAATTCCCGTCCGCCTGTGGTTCCTTGCGAATCACAATCCCATCGAACGTGACAACAATGCCCGTTCGTTCCGTGGTGAAACTGAGCTGATTTTGGTAGCCTGATCGCATGAAAATTGCGGCCATCGAAACCCCCAGAAATCGTCAGGAGGAACTCGGACAGTTCTTAACTGCAGCGCCTGTGGCTGAGTTCATGGCCGCAATGTTCGGGGCTCTGCCGACAACGGTGCGATTGTTGGATGCTGGCGCTGGTGCTGGCTCACTTACCGCCGCATGTGTCTCCCGCTTGTGCAAGAAAAATGAAGGCGTCCGCGCGATCGAGGCGACGCTCTACGAACTAGACCCGGAAATCTTGGACGCTCTTTCCGCGACCATGCGGGAATGCCAGCGTCGTTGCACGGAAGTTGGCATTCGTTTCACATTCACCATTCACCCCGTAGACTTCATTCAAGAAATTTCCGCCTTTCTCGCTCGCGATTTGTTCAGCACGCATCCTCCCGCTTTCGACGCTGCCATCGCAAATCCGCCCTATCGCAAAATCAGTACCGATTCAGCCGAACGGCGAGCACTACATTCCGTCGGCGTCGAAACCAGTAACCTCTACACTGGCTTCATCGCCCTCATTCAGCGCTTGTTGGTTCCCGGTGGGCAGCTCGTCGGCATCACGCCACGGAGTTTTTGCAACGGCCCTTACTTTCGCCCGTTCCGCGAAGACTTTCTCAGCCATATGGAGCTGCGCCGCCTTCATGTGTTTGAATCCCGCCAAGCCGCCTTCCGCGAAGACAGCGTGCTTCAAGAGAACATCATCTTCCATGCGGTGAAAGGGCGAAACCAACCTGACGAAATGGTTATCTCCAGCAGCAGCGGAGAGCAGGGTGACAGTATCACCGAAAACATCTTTCCGTTCATCGATATCGTTCACCCGCACGACGCCGAGAAATTCATCCACATCCCCTCCACAGCCAGCCACGCCACGGCCAAGGAAACCA
>JANMEB010000092.1:0-14138 GCA_031376585.1 Planctomycetota bacterium
GTCGGCGAAAAAATTTGGATTGGCGAAAAAATTTCGATCACGGTAGTGCGCATTTCTGGCGGCGGGGTACGCATTGGAATTGAAGCGCCACCCGAACTGCCCGTCGTTCGCGAAGAACTAAAGAAGGGCATGGAAGGAAGCTTTGCCGCGACCGACGCGCCTTTGCGGATTCATCGTTCTGATGATTGACAGGCGTACGTCCAAGCAGTCTTTGCTACGTTAAAAGCGTCTATCTGCTGCTTAACAACTTAATTTTTCCGCTACGCAAGTCGATTGTTTGCGTGGTTCCTATGTCGGCAAGAGACCCACGCTCGGATATCCATTGGCCCAGAGTCTCGAGCTTCTGCGCCGGTGATACTTCGTTCAATCGCTCGAAACCGGGTGGACTGCCCCACAAGACGCGAATCCCCGAGTTGCCTGCGGCGGTAAGAAATTCAAACTCACCTTCTGGCGCATTTGAGCCGACCGTCAATGGAACGTGAGCGATCCGCAGGATACCCCAATCTTTTGCCGTCGGCAAAATCAGTTCGGCGATCATCGCGGCCGCTACGATTCGCTCGTCGGGCCAAGCGTCTCCATGGACCAACGAGCCGACTTGCGGTGACTCGACCGAAATGCGGGGCAACTGATCCGCGTATTTCGAATTAAAATCCGCGCCGTCCAGCACTACTCCATTCTGATCAACGGGCAACAACAAGTTGTCGCCGAATTCGACCAAAGCTACCGGTTTCCGATAAGTCAATTCGACGTCGACGCCGAAACGATTTTTGCGGACTGCAACTTGCCTAATCCATGAGTGTACGGAAAATGCAGCGTGGACTTTGCTGACAAGGTCACTGTCGAGCAAGTTGACGTCGGCCAATTGGCTGCCATCAAACGCTGCTTTTTTGAGATCTGTGGCCACGTACTCCGGTTGCGGCGTTACGCTTAATCGCTCCGAAGTCAACTGAAACGCCGCGCGATCCAGCAGTTCCGACTTGTTGCTTTGCCACAACCAAATTCCGCCAACAATGGTCGCAACGGTTGCTAAGATAAACAGCGTCAGTGGATGCAATCGCCAATCCGCCAGCGAAACTTTTGGTGCAAATTTGGACCAAATCGATCTTCGTTTTTTTTCCGCCATTTTTGAATGCTGTGCAAAATCTAAAGTTGTTCGCTGCCGACGAGCGTAGCAATAGATTCATCGAACGGCGGACGCGAAAACTTGGCTCGACCCGGTCAATTCGCTTCAAGCGAAATAACCGGAAGCCATTTGGCGCGGATTTAGAGTCTATCCGAGATGCAGAACAGCTCTTCACTCTATCTTCTCCCCAGAAGCCAACGCGAGGGAACTGTATTGTTCCTCCCATGTAACGATGTTGAGAGCCTTACCAGATACGCAAACTGAGTTCCAGGTCGACGGCAAAACGATCTTTCACGCGCGAGCGAATGAGATCGATCAAGCGTTTGACATCGTCACTGGTCGCGCCCGGATTCGCGACGATGAAATTCGAGTCGCGAGAAGATATTTCGACTTGTCCCACGCGGGTCGCTTTGAGCCCCGCTAGGTCGATAAGGTTTCCCGCCGATTCGCCGCCGTGGTCTTTGAAAACGTAGGCGGAATTTTCCTGCGCCATTGGCTGATGCGCTCGGCGGGCGATCCAAAGCTTCTGCAATCGTTTGGTTAATCGCGGCGGGTCCTCCGGGTCGAACTTGAAAGTCGCCTCCAATATGACCAGTTCTTTAAGGCTGCTTTGCCGGTAAGAAAAATTAAGTTCTTCGCGAGATCGCTCGTTGATTTCGCCGGCGCGAGTCATCACGGTCGCCGAATCGGCCCAAGTCCCGATATCCGCGTTGACGCTGCCCGTGTTTTCGTGCAATGCGCCACCCATCGTCCCCGGAATTCCGACAAGTTGTTCCGGACCCGAAAATCCCTCGCGAACTGCCGTCGAAACAAAATGCGAAAGCAAAGCTCCGCCGCCAACGCGCAATCCACCATCCAATAGCGCGATCTGTGAAAAGCATGGTGCGGAAAGATGAATGGCCATCCCCGCAACGCCTTCATCGCTGATCAGGACGTTGCTCCCGCCGCCAATTAAACGGGTCGGAACGTCCTCATCAGCACATCGCCGAATGATCTCTCGCAATTCGTCCACGCTCGTCGGCTGCGCGAAATACTCTGCAACGCCGCCCAATCGCAATCGGGTAAAATGCCCCAGCGGCTCGCTCTCGACGATGATATGCTCCAATCCGTCAATTAAACCCATGCTAGTTCCTTTCGCGATCCAAAAACAAAGTTAACCCGATGTGTTGTTCAACCGCTTTACCAATATCTTTCGACCACGATGTGACCTGGCGATTTGCTGCGATGCTTCTTCAAGCCGCGTTCGACCAACAAATTTTCGACATCGTCAAGCATCGCCGGATTGCCGCACAACATCACGGTCGCATTGTCCGTGCGAATCGGGCATTGCGTGTGAGCTTCAATTGATCCATCGCTCAGGCGTGGCGGAATTCTTCCGGAAAGCCCTTCGGCACAAGTCTCACGAGTCGTCATCGGTAGGTACGTAAATTGCGCTGGATGGTTCTTGGCAAACTGTCGCAGCTCGTCGGCGTAGCTCAAATCGGCGCATAAACGCGTCCCGTGAATCAAAATAATCCGTCGAAACTGTTGCCACGGCTCCTGGGTTCGCAGCATCGCGATATAAGGTGCAAGCCCAGTGCCCGTCCCAATCAGCCAGAGATTTTCGTTTTTCGGCGCATGGGACAACGTAAAACTTCCGGCAGCGCGTTCGCTCACCTCGATCGAATCGCCGAGGTTGGCGTGCCACAATCGAGGCGTCAGCTCGCCTCCTTCGACCATGACAACATAGAACTCGATCGTCGGCCCGAACGGCGAAGCCACGCTATACGGCCGATGAATATGCGAGTCCCCGTCCGCAAAACCGATCTGCAGAAACTGCCCGGACTCGAAGGGCTTAACGCCCGTGACCGCGATTTTCAATGTGAACAAGCCTTCGGCCCAAACTTGTTTGTCCTCGATCGTGCCTTGGCACCAACGCAAGCCCATGAGATCACCTAAACTTGTTTTTCCGAGATTTGCGTCACAATCTTCGACGATTTCCAGGACGATTACAACCGGCAGCGACCGAGCTAGCGCGGGTAGTCCCCCAATGCGAGTCCCACGCTACTTTCAAGCGAACCGAGCTTGGGTCACGGGACTCTTTGACTTATAAATGAAAATAATGCCTCCAGGCTCTAATTCCAATTTGCGCAGACTCCGGCAAAATTAGGGTCGGACCCTCTCGCCTTGAGGTTTTGTTTTCAGTTTCTATAAATGACGGACGTTTGAACATCGCATTGATTTACGGAAAGCGAAATGACTACGACTGCCGAACAACTGCCAACCCGATTTGACTTTGGTCCGGTCCAGCAGCGTCTTTATCAGATGTGGCTGGAACAACGACTGTTTCATTCTGAGCCAGACCCAAGTCGGAAACCGTACACGATCGTGATCCCGCCCCCGAATGTTACCGGCGCTCTGCATTTGGGGCATGCGTTGAACACCACATTACAGGACGTCTTGATCCGCTGGCGACGAATGCAAGGCTACAACGCAATGTGGTTGCCTGGCACGGATCACGCCGGAATCGCGACTCAAGCCGTCGTTGAAAAACGAATCCGCGAAGAGGAAGGCAAGTCGCGCCATGATCTAGGCCGCGAACTATTGGTCGGCCGCATTTGGGAGTGGAAAGACCAATACGAAGCTCGTATTTTGAATCAACTGAAACAGCTTGGCTGCAGTTGCGATTGGGATCGAACCCGCTTTACGTTGGACGAGACGTGTGCCAAAGCGGTCCGACACACGTTTTTCGATTTGTTTCACAAGCAACTGATTTATCGCGGCAAGCGGCTCGTTAATTGGGACACGTTTCTGCAAACCGCAGTCAGCGACGACGAAGTCATCAACGAAAAAGTCGCCGGTTTTTTTTGGCACTTGAAGTATCCCGTCATCGACCCCCGTCCGGACGAACCAACGCACGTTGTTGTCGCGACCACTCGGCCGGAAACGATGCTGGGTGATACCGCTGTCGCAGTCCATCCCGACCCGGCTGGCGCTTTGGACAAAGTCGAAGCAGAGCTGCGTGAACGACTGGCGTACGCTGCGTCGTCGGAAAGAGCCGCGCTCCAGAACTCGCTGCAAGAACTGCTCGATCGACGAGCCGCGATGTTGCCGCAATTATTGAAACTGGCGCAGATGGCACGTGAAGGTCGAACTTTGCGCTTGCCGATTTTGGATCGAGTCATTCCGCTCATCGTCGACGAATGGCCCAAGCCCGAATTGGGTTCCGGCTGCGTCAAAATTACGCCGGCCCACGATCCCAACGACTACGAAGTCGGTTTGCGACATGGCTTGGCCATGATCAACCTGATGAATCCGGACGGCACGCTCAACGCGGTCGCCGGACCATTTACGGGACTTACGCTGAAGAAAGCTCGGCTGCAAATCGTCGAACGACTGGAGAGCGAGGGCTTGATTGATCGCATCGACGAACGCGAAATTGAATTGCCGATTTCGGATCGAAGTAAAACGCCGATTGAACCCTATTTGGCGGACCAGTGGTTTGTGCGAATGGACTCGCTTGCTCAGTCGGCGATGGATGCTATTGGAAAAGGCGATGTCCAAATCGTGCCCAGTCGATACGCCAACGGCTACATGGATTGGCTGGCGGAAAAGCGCGATTGGCCTGTTTCGCGGCAGCTTTGGTGGGGCCATCAAATTCCGGTTTGGTCAAAGAAATGCGCCGCCGAACTTGAACTACAAGAAGCGAACCAGCAAGCTTGGTCAATTATTGAATCGGCCGCGAATTCTGCGGCGGTTCAGATCGCATCCGAGTGCGGACAAGAAGGGACGATCCACGTTTGCTTGCGCGATGAAACCGACACACTTTCGGCGAGCTTGGAAAAGCTTGGGTTTGTTCGCGATCCAGACGTTCTCGATACTTGGTTCAGTTCCGCGCTCTGGACCCATTCGACGTTCGGCTGGCCTGAGAAGACGGCGGATTTGGCTTATTACTATCCGACCAGTACTCTTGTGACGAGCCGCGACATCATCACGCTGTGGGTTGCGAGGATGGTTTTGATGGGCTTGAACAATTTAGGCCAAGTTCCCTTTCAACAAGTCTACGTGCATCCCAAAATTCTCGACGGTTACGGCGAGACTATGTCGAAATCGAAAGGGAACGGTGTCGACCCGCTTGACGTTATCGAAAAATTCGGCGCTGACGCGCTCCGTTTCTGCATGGTCCATTTGACGACCGAAACGCAAGACGTCCGAATGCCGGTCCAGTTCGAATGCCCGCATTGCCAAGTTTCGATCGAACAGACGCATAAGAATCGCGTGTTAGCGCGGATCGATTGCCCTTCGTGCAAGAAGCCGTTCGGCACGCAATGGGCTCGCGACGAGGCAGACCTGGCGCTGCCGCGCGGGCTGGTGTTGAGTGAACGCTTTGAAGTCGCACGGAATTTCGTCAATAAACTTTGGAATGCCTCGCGGTTTTCGTTGATCCATTTGGAAGCTTATCAATACGCAGTGGTCAGCGAGTCGCAGCTTTGTTTGGAAGACCGCTGGATCCTCAGCCGTTTAAACACGGTTACGCGACAGGTCACCAGCGAACTCGAGCAGTTTCGATTTTCCGAAGCCGCGCGTGTCTTGAAAGATTTCGCTTGGGACGAATTTTGCAGTTTCTACTTGGAGATTCTCAAAAGCCGCATGAATGGCCAGCAGCGTTCGACCGCGCAAACGCTTTTGGCCTACACGCTGGATCGCTTGCTCCGATTGCTGCATCCGGTACTGCCTTTTATTACGGAAGAAATTTGGCAGTGTATGAATATTGCCGCACCACAACGAGGCTTATTTGAGGCCGACCCGCCAGAGCCCTACTTGATTCGAGCTGCATGGCCGAAACCTGACGAAGGGCTTTACGCTCCGGAAATCGAAGCTCAATTCGCACACTTTCAACAGGCGCTAGCGGCATTGCGCGAAATTCGCGCGCGGCAGAACATCGCTCCCAAGCTTTCGATTTCGTTTGCCATTCGTTGCACCCAAGAGATCGCCACTTATCTAGCGCCGCTGGCGCCGTATTTTAAAAAGATGGCCAACGCGGAGGCGACTCAGATCGGCCCGCAAGCCGCGATTCCTCGCATTAACTCGACGATGGCTATTTCTCAACTGGAAGTCTTTGTCGATCTCGATGGCTTGCTCGACGTGCCCGCTGAAATTGCGAGGCTGCAAAAAGAGAAGGCTAATTTCGAGAATCAAATCAAATCGAAGCAGCAAAAGCTCTCCAACGCAAGCTTCGTCGATCGCGCGCCTCCCGATGTCGTTCAGCGCGAGCGAGAAGCCGTGCAGCAGTTAGCCGACCAACTGGCGTCGGTCATGAAGGCACTTTCAAGTCTCAATCCGTAGCTGACACATTAAGGTTCAAGTTCCCAGGCGGGAGCCTGCGATCGAGACGCTTCTTTGTTTAACCGCCCCGCTTCGGGGCGCGGCGAAGCCATACGCGACATTTCGAAAAAAGCAGTCCGAATGGTTTGAAAAGCAGCCGAACGATCGCATTGACCACTTTCGCCACAAGGGCGAACGAGTGTTCAACGATTTTGAATACTGGACGGAACAAACGTTTAAGTAGCGGATATTTTTCGTACAACAGATGGCCCACAATGATCCCGATGAGGCCGGAGAACTTAGCGAGTTTTGCAATGTGGTAATGACCACCTTCGATCGCTGAGATAATTGGCAGACTGCCAAGATAAACTTCCGTCTGAACTAATTGGTCCCAAAGGAGTTCTGTGCACAAAAGAAATCCGACGAATCCAACCAGTATGTAGGCGGTGTGTTCCAGCCACGGAAATCGGTTCAACAAAGTAATGCAATACCCCGCCACAAAGCGCAGCGTGATAATCCCGATCGTGACGCCCAAATAAACCAGCCAAATGTTGTCGCGTGCAAAGGCCACCGCTGCGACAACATTGTCAAAACTCAAACTGAGATCCAAAAAAGCAATCATCGCGATGGTTTGGGCAAATCCATACTTCCGCGAATACGAAGCGCTTTGCCCTTCAGCTTCCTCTTCCTCTTCTTCGGCGAAATGGTTGCACATAAGCCATATCAAATACGCCGCCCCCACCAGCATCAGCCAATGGCTCTTGATAATGAAGTCGGCGATCAATAGCGCCAGCAATCGAAATCCGTAAGCCCCGGCATAGCCCACCGTCATGGCGATCTTGCGTTTTTTCTCATCCAAGTGCTTGGACATCGCCGCAATCGCCAGCGCGTTGTCGACCGAGAGCAGCCCCTCCATGACGACGAGGCTCAGGACGACGAACATGGCGTCGCGGTTAAAAATCGAGGACCAGCTAAATTCAGCAAGTGGATCGAGGTACATCAGCATTCGGCAAGTTCCCTCCGTGTCGAATCGCGATCGTGTCAAATGGACTCTACGTACAGACCGCGTTTGCGTCGTTCGTTGCGCCGCGCGTCGTCCATCAAGTCCGAAACATATTTGACGTTGGAGATTCCGCGCAGGACAAGTTCCGGATGGCTTGTGTCGCTCGATCGAATGCGAATGGTTCCGACGTTAAGCATCGTCTCGATGATGCCTTGAGTGAAGCTGACGTCGTCGATATCGATCACTTCGACGCGATTGTTTTGGCGAATCAAAATTCCATCCCGATGCTTGAGACGCTGATTTGTCAACTCATACGAGTGCGCCAACTTGCGGTACCCAAGTTGCAACGCGGCCCCGACCCACAGCACGGCGAGAACAATCAACACCGCGTTTCGGACGGTCGGGGATTTTAACGCAGCGATCATCGACAGAGCGACGATCGCACCAATCGTTATCAATGCAAGGATCAGCCAGGTTCCGATCATGGACTTGGCGGAAAACGATCCTGACCACAACTTCTCTTCGGGCGTATCAGTTCGATCGGGATTGCCTCGGAGCTTGTCGCTGGGTGTAGGGTCTTTCGAATTTGGAATGGAACTCATTGAGATATTTCCTTGAAGGTAAAGGAATCGTTGATCGTGGCGGAACGACGATGTTACTTTGACCGCAATTCCGCCACAACGGTCGTCGATTGGTCTTGGGCCAATCCTCGCAAATGTTCGATAAGCTGATTCGTCGCGTCCGGCAAATGCTTGGCAATTTGGTCAGCCATCGACTCCGCTTCGCCCGACATTCGCAAACGAGCCAATTGATCTTGCGCGAGCTTTAAATTGGCCGGAGTCGATTCTAAAAGAAAATGGGTCCAAAGCCAACTTTCAGCGTAGTCCAGTTGAGTCATTTCTTCCGCGTTTTGCAACCGCTCCAGCCGTTGAATTTCCGGGGTCCAGCTTTTGTCCCGGAATGCCTCCGCCAAAGCAGTGACGTGCGTCCGATGCAATCCGTGCCGCCCGCGACCGACTTCGAAATACTCCGCCAAACCCTCGTCCAACCACAACGGCATGTTCGGAACGACCGAATGAAGGTACCCGTGTGTGACTTCATGCCGCAAATCCTCGGCGACTCGCTCTCCCCAAAAAGCGTAGACATTTAGGGTCGTGTCGTCTTGAACAAAAATCGCGCGGCGATTCGGGAACCCAGGATAGCGATGGTCCATGAAAGACCGGTAGTCGGGCTCGTCTTGGAACAAGTAAACATTGATCGGCTCGTCCGACGTTGGAAGAGTTAGTTTTTTGCAAAGGTCCTCGCGACCAGCAACTAAATCGTCCAAGAGTCGATGACGGCGTGGCAACTTGACATCGCTAAAGATCACTAACTGGTCACGAATGATTTGATTCGCGACCGGCAATTCCGCCACGGGCCGCGATGCTTGGCAAGCCGGGAAAATCAAAACAATAACGACAAAGAAAAATCTTTTCGGCAAACAGCGGCTCGTAATATTTGGTCAAGAAAATGACTCTGGCAGTTGGCGTCGAATCGTATCAGACCGGCTCGACTCGACAAAGGCGAATTGGGCGGCGCGCCGAGCTAGCAGCACATCAAAGCCGATCTTTTTCCAGCAAGTCCAAGAATCGCTGCAGGTCCGTCGCCAACGGAGATTCAAGCGTTAGCGGCAAATGCGTTATAGGATGTTTGAATTCGATCGCCGCTGCGTGCAACGCCTGCCTCCCAAGAATGACTTCGTCGTCGTTGGATTGCAATAACGTACCGCGTGTAATTCGAGCGCGGCCGCTGTAGAGTCGATCGCATAAAATCGGCGAGCCGACATGTGCCAAATGGACGCGAATCTGATGTGTGCGTCCAGTTCGTGGAAAAACATCCAGCAATGCAAAGCCTCGGTGCCGCCAGCGGACTTCGTAATAGGTACTCGCCGGTCGACTCGTTGGATGATCGCTGCGAATCATCATTTTCTCGCGCTGATACGGATGTACGCCGATCGGCAACTCGATTAGGTCCGCGTCGCGATCCGGTGCTGGAGTAACAATCGCCGTGTACCGTTTGCGCACCGTTCGTTTTTCGAATTGCTTCGCAAGCTGAATATGAGCTCGGTCCGTTTTCGCAACCAAAATCACTCCACTGGTGTCGCGATCAAGTCGATGAATGATGCCTGGTCGATTCGTACCGCCAGCCGAACTTAATTCCTTGAACCGAAACGCTAACGCGGCAGTCAGCGTTCCAGACCAATGGCCTTTCGCCGGATGAACAACCATTCCCGCAGGTTTATCGATCGCTACAATCTCATCGTCTTCAAACAGAACTGATAGCGGAATGTCTTCGCCGATAATTTCCTCCCTCGGCGGTTCGAAAGATTGAACGGTTATGGTTTGCCCGAACTTTAGCCGAAACGAAGATCGGATCGCGCGACCATCGACCGCAACCAATCTCGCTGCGATGAGCTTTTGCACAATCGAACGACTCACGCCAACTCGTTTTTCGAACAGAAAAAGATCCAAGCGTTTGCCGTCGTCTTCTGCCGACACCGGCCATGTTTGGGCTGGCACCAATACATTGCCTTCGATTGGTTCCTCAGTGGATTCCACGGTCAATTGCCTTTCAACTGGGGCGAGTAGGTAATCTTGGCGATCTGGAACTTGAGACAAGCTTGACTTCGAATCTGACAACGCCGATGAAGCTTATGGGAACCGTCTCTGCAAAACGGCTCCGAATTCGATTTAATAATTGGTTGCGTACGTTACAATTACCCTTTGGACAGTTTGCGGAACAAGCTGAGTGATTAGAAATGTCGACTAGGTTGGCTGAACAAGGCTATTGCTATACATGCATGGCGAACGTTGAACACGTTCGGTCGATTAGTTCGCCCATTCTCAGAATGCTTGATCGGTTAAGTCTTCGAGTGATTTCCGTATTTGGCTTTGGACCATGGTACTGCATTTCGTGCAGTACGCGCAGGTTGCTGTTCCCTCCGTATCGCCGAAGCGCAATCAACTATGACCCACGGGCTCGCACGTCACAACCAATCGAAGAACAAGAAATCGAAGCCTTAGGCAATTTATTTCTTTCGTCGGTTTCTTTGGTTCAACGCTCCGAGCGCGCGAAGTGCTATTCCGAGAAATTTCGCGACGGGGTTGCCGAACAATTACTTAAGGGTACGGCGACATTTTCCCAAGTCCGGGAGCGATTGAACGTGACCGATTTGGATTTGCAAGATTGGATTGCCCGCTTCCACGGCAAGCAACTTCGCGGGGACGGCTTTCACGCCCTGTCCACACCCGTGAAAGCTCCGAGATACGCGAAAGCCAACGATTCAACGGCGAGCAATTAGATCTCGAATCGTCGGACCATCTTCAATTCCATTTGGGGCGCGATTATGCTGTTAATCGTGCATCACCAGTTCTCCGCGATGAGCACCTGTGCGATTTTTCCCGGAACATGAGAAATCAACAATGAAATTTATTGAAATGACGGGCGAGACTTTGGCACGAATCGTTGAAGATGAGGAACTCCAAGTCCGCGATTTGAAAAGTGCGGGCATCGTGGACACCACAATCGTTCGCGTCAATCAACAAGGAGACATCGAAGTTCGCCGACCGCAACGCTGGGACGTGGTCGGCGGGTTGCTGGGAAACTTCGAAGAACGAGTCCACAAGACGACCGGTTTCGATTGGGCGTAATCCGCCGAGACGCTACTTGCTGATCGTAACAACAACCGGCAAGTCGATCTCGGACTTGTTTTTCAGGTTGGTAAGAATCTTGATCGTGTTTTTGACTTCGCCCTCGACAACGTCCTTAGCCTCATAGGACAATTCCAATAGGTGCAATCGGCCACCTGCCGTCTCATTCGACTTACACGAAAAATTCACGTCGTCGCAGACTATGTCGGTTATCGCAAAAGGCGTCTTCGATTTGACCACAACTTTGGTCTTTACAGATTCTTCCGGCTTGAGCGGGCCGATTTTGACAATTGACGGACTGACTTCCAGTGCCGACGTGACGTTAGCCGTGAAAGCAATCGGTACTCTTGTATTGACGCTTGGGGAATTCCGACCCTGCACTTGGCTTACATACAGAATCAACTCGTTTTGCACATAACCAGGTTCAGCGGCTTCGGTTAGCTGCGCTGTCAATTCATAATTGACCACGCCTTGTCCGCGAAACAATTCTTTCAATTGGACTTTGACGAACGGACAAGTACTCTTTACGTCCGAGATCTTCCAACTTGAATTCCCTTGATGCGACACCCGAACCGTTTTCGCCGGGGCCGACGATTGCTCGACTTGCCCAAATTCGATGATTCCCGGCTCGAAGAAAATATCTCCGCGAATGACCCCCGTGATGCGGAGTTTCACCTCAGCCCAATACGGCTTGTCAAAGCGAACAGTAACATCAGCGGAGCGTTGGCCGGTGAATGATTCCGTATTGAACTTACAAACGATGTCGGATTTTTCGTGCGTGTTGATCCAGTCCTTGGTGACGCTGGGTGACGTACATTTACAGCTTGTCGTTACGCTATGAACGTGAACCGGCTCCTTGTACTTGTTTTCAAATTGGAATCGGAATTCGGCCTTGGCACCGCGTGCCACGACACCAAAATCGTGCGTATTCTCGGCAAACATCTTCGATGCCCAATTCTGGGCAACCACCATTCGGGGCGCAGCCAGAACAATCATCATTATCAAAATCATTTTTAGTCGTGGCATTTTTTACCGACCGTGACGTTGGGAAACAAGTTTGCCTAAATTCAAATTGTCGAGTCGCTAGCTCAGCATCTCGTTCGAGGATTGATTTGCCAAATTTAACCCAACTATCGACCTTTTGAACAGGGCGACAACAAAGTCTGATCGATTAGAGCAGTCAATTCAAAATTCTGGCCAAATTATCCATTTAGACATTTTGACAATTCAGGCACCCTTTTTGCTGACTTGGGCGCTATCGCTTCCGTGTCGAAATTCGACTTTGCTGCAATCCACCAAGCGGAAATCGCTAAAACCACGATACTGTGGGCAGATAATGGAGTGTTGGAACGCTCTGGCGCGCCGTCGAGAGTTATGATAAGTTCGGCGGGTCAATGAAGGAGTTCGCATTGATGAACTGCATTTTTCGGCGAGATCGCGACTAAAAATTATGCTTCGTTCGACAAAAACTGACTGGACGACGAACTCATGGCGGAACAAGACCGCCAAACAGCAGCCGGTCTACGCCGACTCCACGGCATTGGATTTCGCGGTCAAGCGTCTGTCGATTTTGCCTCCACTCGTTACAAGCTGGGAAATTGAAAACCTAAAATCGCTGCTGGCGCGGGCTTCTTTAGGCGAGGCATTCGTTTTACAAGGTGGCGATTGCAGTGAACGAATCGACGATTGTTCAACCGAATCAATCGTCCGCCAGCTGAAAGTTCTTATCCAAATGAGCTTTGTATTAACGTATGCTTCGATGAAGCCCATCGTACGGATCGGGCGGATCGCGGGCCAATATGCCAAGCCTCGTTCCGAGGACGTTGAAACACGAGATGGCGTTTCGTTGCCGGTTTATCGCGGTGACATGATCAACCGCAGTGGTTTTACGCAAACGGATCGTGAGGCCGATCCCGAACTATTGGTGCGCGGCTACGAGCGGGCCGCGGTCACGCTGAACTTCATTCGCGCACTCAGCGGTGGCGGCTTTGCGGACTTGCATCATCCGGAAAACTGGGATTTGGAGTTCGCGAAAAACTCGCCGCAGTTCAAAAAATATCATCAGATGGCCGAATCAATCACCTCGTCGCTACGTTTTATGGAGACGATTTTGGATCGCTCGATTGCGACTAGCAAAAGCGTCGAAATATTTACGTCACACGAAGGCCTGCATTTGATCTACGAAGCCGCACAGACTCGCCAAGTTCCCCGTCGCGAAGGCTGGTACAACGTCAGCACGCATTATCCGTGGATTGGAAATCGGACTCGTCAGCTTGATGGCGCTCATGTTGAATATTTTCGCGGAATTTGCAACCCGATCGGAGTCAAAGTCGATTCAACAATTCAGCCCGCCGAACTGACTCAATTGGTCGAGCGGCTGAATCCGGCAAACGAGCCAGGCAAAATTACGCTCATTCATCGCTTCGGGGCACAACAAATTGAAGCTCATCTTCCCAATCTAATTCGCACCGTTCAAGAATCCGGTCTGAGCGTGCTGTGGTGCTGTGATCCGATGCATGGCAACACGTTCGTTACAAAATCAGGAACCAAGACGAGGCACTTGGGACAAATTATTGATGAGCTGCGACACGCTTTTGCAATCCATCGCCAAAGCGGATCGTTTTTAGGCGGCGCTCATTTGGAATTGACGGGGGACAACGTAACCGAGTGCATCGGCGGGACGAACTCCATTACCGAGTCGGACTTGTCGCGCAACTACAAAAGCGCTCTCGACCCTCGTCTCAACTACGACCAAGCTATGGAAATCGCGTTCCTTATCGCCGAACAACTTGGCGAACGTGGAGCGTTGGCCCCCTGATTCTCAGATGGGTTGTCCTGTGTACGGCACGCTCGCCAATTAGTAGCGGCCCATCAAATAGCGGTGAGGGTGGAAGATACGTTACGGTTGAGGACCACCAAGATCGCCAACGCTCGGCTCGAGGTCAAATAAACCGCGGAACCGGAATGAAAAAGTCTCAGCCTCGCGATTTAACCTAACCGGCGGGCTGATCGGCCAGGG
>JANMEB010000126.1:0-2759 GCA_031376585.1 Planctomycetota bacterium
CGGTTTCCAAAATGGAATCGAGGTTCAAATTACTTCCTTGTAAAAGGTGACCAGTGCGCCCGAGAGGACTCGAACCTCCGACCTGCGGTTTAGGAAACCGCTGCTCTATCCAACTGAGCTACGAGCGCGTGAAGTTTTGAATTACATCCGAACGACAATTCTACACTCGAAAGCAACTTTGCTTCGACGCCTCACCGGGGGCTATATTTTTGAAATAATTAGCGAAATGAAAACGGCGGCTGAAACGGCCTATTGAAAACTACTGATCAAGTTCCAAGACCGCCGGGGTAAACCGGGCGGCTCGCCGGTGGAAGTCCCAAGACCACCGGCGTAAACCCGGCCTCTCGCTATGGGAACGAGCAATTTTTCGCGGAACTTGGCGCTCTAGTTAATCTGTGCGGGTCGAGGAAACTGTACCTGTTCTGAAGGCTCCTCCGTGCAATCCGGTTTTGCTGAGCCAGGGACCGGCGCATTCCGATTCTTTGGAAAAGTCGAGACTCCATGCCAAGTGCTTTCACACGCTCATGATGCTTTCGCTCAAGCCCACTGCTCTGCTTTTCGGGATCTGCGTTGGGGCAGTTGCTTGGTCAAGCGCGTCGGGCCAACAGGTGGTTTCACCCGCTCGCGCCGGTGGGTATCCACTGAGTGAAGTCCTCAGTCGGCCGTTCGTGCCGACGTCCAATGTTGCCAGCCAAGCGTCAACGACGGTTGCGAATTCAACCAGCGTCGATGGCGGTGACGGAATGTCGCCAGCGAATTGGGGAACAACTCCGGACGATCCGTTGCTTCAACCAATCATTGCCCAGCCCAATGTTAACTGGCATCTGGATCCGCCGGCAGTTGAGCCGGAACCGACGGCTTACGAGCTGCGAAAAAATCAAGATAAAAAAAGTCCGAGCTTGCCGGAGATTCTCAACAAAGGACGATACTTCGGCGCGGCGGAAGTCTTGTGGATGGAGCCGCGATTTCTAGGCGGGACGGCCTTGACGCGCACGACGGGAACGTCGGTTGCGGCTGAGCCATTTCATTTTGCTTATAGCTACTCGCCTCGTTTCAACTTTGGGTTTGAATCGGAGCAAGGGCCAGGCGTCGAATTCGAGTATTGGAATTTCAACGATCGGTCGGACCTAACCCAAATGACCAGCGACGGTTTGACGGCTGGCCAAACCAGCGTGTATTTGTTGGGGCCGGAGCGATGGAGCCGAATTTCTGCGGACGCCGCGGGGGAGACGTTGAGCGTCGTCCACGAACTAAAGGCTCAATCCTTGGACATGGTTTTTTTCAAAGAGATGGAGTTCAAAGTTTCGCGAATCAACGGATTCTTGGGACTTCATTACGCGACGCTAACGCACCTCTTGCGTGCCCAAGTCACCGATGCGCTCAACGCGCCGATTAGCGAGCTTGTGTCGCAATCAGAATTCGAGGGATTTGGCCCAACGATTGGGATTGAGTATCTTCGTCCTGTGGGTCACACCAAATTGGAAATGCTTGGTGGAATCAAGGTCTCGACCTTGCTTGGCGAACGCGACCAATTAGTGCAAAATTCCGCGACGCTCGATTTTAATCGGTTTGGAGCCGACGAACTTTTGTCAGGATTGGACGGGCATATCGGCGTGCAGTACATGCACCATCTAACCGAGCATCGGACAATTTTTGCGCGAACGACTTTCGAAGCCCAACACTGGATCGGCGGCGGTTCGCCGATCGATCCGACGTCGGACTTTGGAGTCTACGGCATGACATTCGGCGTCGGCTTGAACCGATAGCCTTACAGCGTGCGACCGTTGAAGAACTTGACCATGCGGACTTCGTTTCCTTTGGCGTCGAATTTGACTTCGTCCATGAACGTCTTGATCAAGACGAGTCCGCGGCGCGAAGCGTTTTTGAATGCGGCCGGATCGCCCGATTCGGGGACCTGGGCGATGTCAAAGCCGGGGCCTTGGTCACGCACGACGAATTCGACTTTGTGCCGATCGATGCAGGCGTTGACGAAAACGCGACGATCTTTGTACGGCTTTTGAGTCCGTCGTGTGTTGACCAAATCGCGGTCGACGATTTGGTTCGCGCTAGACGCAATTTCCAAATTTCCGCGAATCATCGCATTGGTTAATGCATTTTCTAGTGCCACGCCCAATCGAACCCGTTGACTCGTATCGCAGATGTTCATGCTGGCGACGACTTGTTGGACCATGTCGATCAACGGTTCAATAAGTTGCGTGTCATTTTCCATCAGAAATTCAAATTGCGTTCGTGTCGAACATTGGATCAAGCGGCGATAACGCAAATCCGTTTCATTCATTGACAAAATGAGCATCACCGTGTTGACCAACGATTCGGCCAAGTCGGTTTTGGCGACATAGGAGGCGGCACCATTGGCCAAAGCTTGGGCGGCGATCGACTCGCTGCCGTGGGCCGTCATGAGCACGACCGGGATGTCGGGATTGTCTTGCCCGATTTTCAACACCAATTGCAGACCGTCCATTTCCGGCATCTGCAAATCGGTCACGACGATATCGGGGGCTTCTCGGTCGATTTCCTTCATCGCGACAAGGCCGTTTTCCGCGTATCGAACTTCTAGGTAAGTGTTCTTTTCGAGGAGAGCACCCGCCAAACGGCGATCGACTGCGGAGTCGTCCACAACCAATATTGACGCCATATTCGACACCCCCAAACAATGCGCGGCCCCTTTGCCGCAACCCCAAACTTTAAAGATAGCAAAATCCACTTCAAAGAGAATCCGCTTGCGACGACTAGCCCGT
>JANMEB010000159.1:0-1580 GCA_031376585.1 Planctomycetota bacterium
ACCATTCCGAAAACGGCCGACGTACAGATTCCACCGGATGTAAACCGAGGACTTCGGATGAGCGCGTAGTGGGCACGGTAGATCAGCGCCATGCCATCGAGCAGGATCAGCCGTTTCTTTGGATCGCCGTCAAACATGGTCATGCGTTTTCCCTCATCGGAAACAGCATAACCCCTCATCCGGCCTTCGGCCACCTTCTCCCCTTAGAAGCGAAGGGAGAAGGAACAACGCGAAATTCGCCCCTACGGAAATTCAAAAGCGTGCACTGTTTCGGGCTCCACAATGCACGGAATCCCCCCGTCAATCGTTGTCAGTTCGCGTTTGGGGCGATAGACTCAACGGTCTCGAATGGATGAGTTTTTTGTAGTTACTGCATAGCAAGAGGTTTATTTTATGAAGCGTATGAGCATTGGTGTTTACGTTGCTTTGTCGGTTGTGGTTCTCGGCATTTTCGCAGCTCGACTAGGTGCCGACGAAGGGATGTGGGTGTTCAACAATTTGCCCCTTGGGCATCTGAAGTCAAAATACAACTTTGAACCGACGTCGGAATGGTCTGAACATTTGATGAAGTCGTGTGTGCGGTTCAATGTTGGCGGATCGGCGTCTTTTGTGTCCAGTACGGGATTGGTGCTAACGAATCACCATGTTGCCGCCGACACGTTGCAAAAAATTTCCACGGAAAAGAACAATTACCTGCACGACGGATTCTTGGCCAAAAATTTTGACGAAGAAATCAAAGCTCCGGATTTGGAGTTAAATCAGCTTGTTTCAATCGAGGACGTTACCCAGCGAATCAATTCTGCGGTTACGGAAAAGATGACTCCTTCGGAAGCCGGCGACGCGCGCCGCGCGGAAACTTCAAAAGTCGAAAAGGAATCGCTCGACAAGACCGGCTTGCGGAGCGATGTCGTCACGCTCTACGGTGGCGGTCGATATCATTTGTATCGCTTCAAGCGTTACACCGACGTTCGACTCGTTTGGGCACCCGAAGCGGCGATCGCATTTTTTGGCGGCGATGCGGATAACTTTGAATATCCTCGTTACGACCTCGACGCGACGATTTTTCGCGTTTATGAGGACGGCAAACCGGCCAAGATCGAGCACTTTCTCAAATGGTCCGAAAATGGCCCAGCAGACAAGGAGCTTGTCTTTGTTGCCGGAAATCCAGGCCGAACGAGCCGAATCTTTACGGTCGATGCTCTCAAATTTCAGCGAGACAAACGCGTTCCCTATACGCTGGATTTCCTTCGCCGTCGCGAGATGACGCTGACGCTGTTCGGCCAACGGAGCGAAGAGAACGAACGCCGGGCTCACGAAGATTTGTTCGGTGTGCAAAATTCGCGCAAAGCCTACTTGGGGATGATCCAAGGTTTGCAGGACCCTGCGTTTATCGCGCAGCGAGAACGCGAGGAAAAATCGCTCATCGACAAACTCAAATCCAATCCGAAAACCGCGAAGTATGCGGATGCTTGGAAGCAAGTCAGCGAAGCCCAAAAACGCCGCGCGGAAATTCAAGGCAAAGCTGCCAACCTCGGTACGCAGCTAGTTGGAATTGCCCAGACCTTGGTTCAATTGGCCGA
>JANMEB010000182.1:0-4869 GCA_031376585.1 Planctomycetota bacterium
AGCGACAATCCGCTTTGCCAACGATCCAAGACATAGTTCGTCGTACCGTTAAGGACGGCTTCGATCGCGATGTGCTCTTCGTGAAGTGGCAAATGTTCCAATTGTTCCAGAATTGGAACAGCGCCGCCAACAGCGGCAGACCAGCGAATCGAAACGCCGTGCTCGTCAGCAAGCGATACCAATGTCGACCCGCTTTCGGCAATGACGCGTTTGTTGGCGGTCACGACGTGATGACCACATCGTAGCGCCAGATTCATCGCCCGCCTTGCCGAATCGCTTTCACCAATAAGTTCAACGACCACATCACAGGGCAATTGTGCCGCCTCATTTAGATCGTCCACGAGTAAACTATCCGGAATTCCGCGCGCCCGCGATTTGTCCCGTACCGCCACGGCAACGATTTCAAAATACTCTGGCAGCGATTGAACTGCGTCGAAAACGCCTCGACCAACAGTTCCTAAACCGAGCAGCACGACGCGGAGCGCTATGGGCCGAGCTCGGTCTTCGCAGAATGCCTTTGCGCGATCGCCAATCTCAGTAGCGGCCTGTTGAAACAACGCACCAACCTCGAAGGATTGTTTGCTTTGTCGCGCGAATTCAATCGCTTTGTGTTGAACGATTCCGCCATTGAGCTTGAGAGCATCGTCCCAACCCAATTGCCGGAATTTTCTTGGAGCGGTGCCGAGCTGGTGCGGATCCCATTCGTAGAGCCCATCGACATCTTTGACCAAACGACATCGCGCACCCAATCCGCGTGCTAGAAACAACGCGCTGCAGTCCGAACCGCCTCGCCCCAACAAAGTTGTTCGGCCTAGCGAATCTCTTCCCGTGAACCCCGGCAACACGATCACGGAAAATCGCGTCAGCAGACGCCGCAGCTTGGCGACATTGTATTGGACCGGTCGCGAATCCAAAGCGTGAATACCGCGAGTGCGAAGCCCAATCGCCGCGACATCGAGCACTTGCGCCTCAATCCCCGCTCGATCTAGCGCCAGCGTTAGTAACGCAGCGCTCCGGAGTTCGCCCGTCGAGGCCAATAACGCGGTCGCCGATTGGTGCGGGATTTCATCCCAACGATGAGCTTGGGCTAAGAGCTGGTCCGTTTCGCCATCCAATGCGGACACGACTGCCACCACGCGATATCCTTTGCGTACCCAACGATACACTTCGTGAGCCACGCGCGGTGCGTCGTCGGACGTCTTTAAGACCGAGCTGCCGAACTTAAGAACGATGATCGGTAACGATTTCATCCGCCCACCTCCGCCACTAATTGGCCGTTGGATTCGGACTTTACATTGGCCTTCACAGCGTTGTCCGGTTGCCGGGCGCATTTCAACGCTTGCCGCAAATCAGAGATGATTTCGCGCGGTGGTTCCAATCCAACGGACAATCGCAGCAATCCATCGCTTATGCCTGCGGCAATTCGCTGTGGTCGCGGGACGTCTGCGTGCGTCATCGATGCAGCATGTGTGACAAGCGATTCCACCGAGCCGATGTGCTCGGCAAGTCGACAGAGCTGCAAACTCTTCACGAAGCGAACCGCCGCCTCGTAGCCGCCGCGCACCTCGAATGAAATGACGTTGCCGTGCAAGCCAAGGTGTTGAGATTCCGCCAAGTCACGCTGCGGAAAAGATTCCAAGCCTGGATAATTGACGGAATCAATCGCGTTGCGCTCGGCAAGCCATTCGGCGACTCGCTGCGCGGAACGGCATTGTCGCGTCAGGCGAATTCGCAGCGTCTTTAGCCCGTTGAGCGTGAGCCATGCGTTAAACGGAGTTTGAATCGAGCCAATGCTCTTGCGGGTGAATCTCAGTCGATCCAGTAACTTTTCATCCCGTCCGACAATCGCCCCGCCCAGAGCGGTCGAATGGCCGTCGAGCAGCTTCGTGGTTGAATACACGGAGAAATCCGCGCCAAAATCAAGCGGCTTCTGCAACCCGGAAGTTAGAAACGTGTTGTCCACCGCGACCAAGCAACCGGCCTCATGTCCAATCAACGCAGCTTTGCGTAAGTCGCTCAGTACCAGAGTCGGATTGGCCGGCGTCTCCAAAAACACAAGCTTCGTGCGTTCGTTGATCGCGGCCGAGATGGCCGTTGGATCGGTTGCATCCACAAAGGTTGTCGTCACGCCAAGCGGCTCAAGGAACTGTTGCAGCAAACGAATCGTGCCGCCATAGACTGCTTTGCCGCAGACCACGTGGTCGCCGGCCTTCGTGAATGCGAGAAACAGCGCGGTTTCCGCTGCCAAACCGGAGCTAAAACAGATTGCCGGTCCGGTGTCCTCCAAATCGCCGAGGACTTGTTCGAGTGCCGAAACCGTTGGATTGCCGACGCGCGAATACGCGAAAGGATTGGTGCCGTTGAGTTGCTCTTGGATAAAAGTCGTCGATTGAACCAAGGGTGTTACGAGCGGATGCGAGTGACACTCAGGTCCGCCGCGCAGCAAGCGCGACTGGAACGAAAGTCGCTTGGAAAATAACTTTGTCATGCCGTGAACTCCTCACGGCATCAAAGCAGGTCGAAAGATCAGATGCGCTGGGCGGCGAACATCGCCGCAAAACTGCCTTTGACAAGTGCTGCATAGCAACAACCTTGCCCGCATCGGTCTCCGATTTCTCGGAGCAACCCCGGCACCGCGGCGATTCAAAAATCGCTCGGTTGCCGCCCGGAAACGCTGATCAGCGTCCCAGTACTCTTGATGCCAAGTCCCTAGTATCGGTGGCCAACGGAGTCGTGTCAAGCGTCTTTTTTGCCCGACATAGACTAAGCCAATTCCGTTCCCTCAAGCCTTCCGAATTTGCGAAGCACGGGAATTAGTCAGTCGCAAGTTGTTTTGTTCATCACTATGAATAGCGAAAAATCGCCGGATTTGTTCAAGGATTTCGCGAAGATGGCTTTTCGTTTGTTCCAAACGACTGATCGCCGTAGGCGCTGCGCGGAGGTGGCTCAGTGTCCCCGAATTGAAGGCGCAATCGATCCAGTTCTTGATGCAACTCGTTGACGGCGTCGGCGTAATCCGGATTGGCGTAGAAGCTTCGAGTTTCGCTCGGATCTTTGATTCGGTCGAGCAATTCCCAATCGTCAACGTCTGTTCCGTAATAGTGAACAAGCTTGTATTGATCCGTGACGACGCCGTAGTGCGGGCGAACGTGATGTGGTTCCGGATATTCGTAATAGTGGTAGTAGTGACTTTTGCGCCAATCCTCGGGCGTTTTTCCTTGTAACAATGGCAGTATGCTGCGGCCTTGCATGTCGGCTGGCTGCTGCAAGCCAGCTACATCCAAAAAAGTCTGCGCGATATCAAGCAATGAGACTAAGTCCGTGTTCACGCTGCCAGGCAGGATTTGCTTCGGCCAGCGGACCAGCAACGGCGTGCGAAGCGATTCTTCAAAAACCCAACGCTTGTCATACCAGCCATGTTCGCCGAGAAAAAAACCTTGGTCCGAACTGCACACGATTAGCGTGTTGCTGGCGAGTTCTTCCTTATCTAGAAATTCGAGCAGTTGACCGATACTTTCGTCGACACCTTTGACGCATCCCAAATAATCGTGCATGTAGCGCTGATAGCGCCAACGAACAAGCTCGTCTCCAGTTGGAGGGTTTTTCTTGAAAGCGTCATTCCGCGGACCATAGTAAGCATCCCACACTGCGCGTTGTTCGACGCTGAGTCCGACCGGCGTTCGCAGCTTAGAATCCAATTCCGTAAACGTCTTTTCCAAACCCATGAGCTGATCGCTAATGGCTCGGCTACGGCCGACGTATTTGTCAAAGAGTGTTTCGGGTTCCGCAAATGGGCGATCTTGATTCCAACCCAAATGTCGCAAAGCGGGCGACCATTCGCGATGCGGCGCCTTGTGTTGCATCATCAGCAGAAACGGCTTCGATTTGTCGCGCTGTCGCAGCCAATCCAACGACGCGTCCGTGATGATGTCGGTCACGTAACCCGTGTGCAGTGTCTGTTCGCCGTTTCGAATCATCTGCGGGTTGTAGTACACGCCTTGTCCCGGCAAGATGTTCCATTCATCAAATCCGGTCGGATCACTATTTAAATGCCATTTGCCGATCATCGCCGTTGTGTAACCCGCAGCTCGAAGTAATTTTGGAAAAGTTTGTTGCGAACCGTCGAAGGTACAGTTCGTGTTATTGTAGAAACCGTTGCGGTGCGAGTATTTTCCAGTCAAGAGCGACGCTCTGGACGGCCCGCAGATCGAGTTCGTAACCAAACACCGGTCGAACCGCATACCTTCGCGTCCGATCCGATCCATTGCCGGCGTCTGAAGCAATTTTCGCTGGTCGCCGTATGCACTGATCGCTTGGCAAGTCAAATCGTCGGAGAAAATGAAGATGATATTGGGGCGGATCGCGGGATCGCTAGAACTCGATTGCTGTGCCAAAGTCATGTCTTGCCAGACTACGGTCAGAACCAACATGCACGCGAAGGGATACAACAACCAACCGAGACGAGGAGACCCTCGACTCGCCAAACAGGCAGAAGATTCGTCGCTTGGAACAAACGAGTCCGTTGTCATGCAAATGATTCCGTTGAACAACTCAGTTGAACCTGCGAAGATGCTAAAACAATTTTGGAGAGCAAAATGGCACAGTTATCGTCGATTGAATGGACAGAAGCCACTTGGAATCCTGTGACGGGATGTCAAAAAATTAGTCCAGGTTGCAAGAATTGTTATGCCGATCGAATGGCGAAGCGACTTCAGGCCATGCGGCAACCTCGATACATAAACGGTTTCCAACTAACGACACACGACGACTTGATTGAGCTACCGCTGTCTTGGAAATCGCCTCGGATCATTTTCGTCAACTCCATGAGCGATCTCTTCCACGAAGATGTTCCTGATTTGTTTATTCGGG
>JANMEB010000188.1:0-2830 GCA_031376585.1 Planctomycetota bacterium
ATATCCGCAACACCTTACGCCAATGCAGCGAGCCCGCCCGTTTTCCTACATTGCCCTCGAAGTAAACTCCATTTTCACGATTCTTCGGTCGTTTGCCCAAGTGGTTATGCACGGTTTCGATCCACAAACGACAAGATTGCAGTTCCTCAATAATCAGCCGATACTTGGGTTTCATTCCTGATGGAATCGACATTGTGAATTTTTTCCCAAAGTCCATTGACCTTGCTGAAAAGGACGTTTAGATTGGGCCGCACAAAGTCGCGAGCAATATGGGAACGCGTTAATGGACGCCGACGATAAGTCCGAGTCGGACTCGGTTAGCGCAGACTCCGATGATCGGTCTTCGATAGCCAAAACAGTAGACTTGGCCTATCAACTCATTGCCATTTGCGCCATGTCGGCTCTTCCTACGTTGGGCGGATTCTACCTGGATCGATGGTTGGGTTCTGGTCTTGTTTTAACGGTAGTTGGCCTTTGTTTTGGACTAGCTACCTCAATTTATCAATTCAAAAGGATGTTGAAGCGATTGGATCAGAACGACTCGACGAGCCATGGCAAAGTGAATGACAAAGACAAACGTAGCTAACGGGTTCTTTGCAAAGTTCATCGCGGGTGGTTTAATTCTCCGTTTGCTGGTCGTACTCGGCACTTTGTCGATTGGATTAATGGTCACTCTTGCGGCACTTTGGCTTGCGGGAGTCCAAATTGATTGGATGGCCCATGCGATTGCCTTTGCACTTTTGGCGATCGCATTGGCTGTTGCACATTTCGTAGAAGGAATCACTGTCGATCCCCAGATAGCACTGGCCCGATTGATGGCAACAACCGCAATTCGAGTTGGGGTCCCATTGGCCGGAATTGTATTTTTGGATCGCGTCGTTCAACCAGGATTTCTGGCGAACACCTTGGTATTTTGGTTGATCGGTTTTTCAATTGGCATGTCGACCAGTGTGATGTTGACCGTGGGACGGTTATCGCTTGAGACAAAAACTTAATTTTTGCCAACCTTCAAAAATTTGCTTCTGCTGACCATGAGCGTTCAACAAGAAACTCGAACCGATCATTCGACGCAGGACGTCGAACTCAAGACGGCGGATTCTAAGGAGTCTGCTGCCGAGAAAGCTGTGTTGCAAGCCGATCATCCCATCGACACGCGTTCGAGCGACTCTGAGAAATTGACAACGCATGGCTCGGAACAGCATGCTCCGAAACCGCTGACAATGGATGGAGCGATGAAGTATTTTTTGAATCCAAACCACTTGTACGAGCACGTGATGGATTCAAACTATATTGAGTTGCCCGAGTTTCTCGGCGGCAAAGTGTCGATCCCAAATCCGCTGGGGTTTACCAAAGAAAACCCAATCATTGCCTATCAAGTCGCCGGCAAACCATTGATCACCGGTCAATTCACAAAATTCATGGCTCTTGAGTTTGTCGCGGCAATTATCCTATGTTTCGCGTTCATACTGGCCGCGCGGAAAACGAAGGTCGGCGAAGGCCCTCGGGGACGAATCGCCAACTTGTTGGAAACCTTTGTCATTTTCATTCGCGATGAAATCGCTAAGCCTGCGATTGGCACCAAGGATGCCTATCGATTTCTACCTTACTTACTGACGCTGTTTTTTTTCATCCTGATTTTGAATTTGATGGGCATGCTGCCGTGGCTCGGATCCGTAACGGGCTCGATTTCTGTTACCATCGTTTTGGCGGCCTGCACATTCTTGATAGTGATCGGTTCGGGAATAAAAAAGATGGGGATGATTGGGTTCTTAAAGGCCCAAATCCCTGAAATGGATTTACCTCCTGCGATGAAAATTCCAATGATCCTGATCATTTGGCCAATCGAAATATTTGGCTTGTGCGTCAAACATTTTGTGCTGGCGATTCGTTTATTTGCGAACATGTTCGGCGGTCACCTGGTCTTAGCGGCGTTTTTGGCATTCATCGGAGTCGCATCGGCTGCAGGCCTGTTGGGTTGGGGAATTAGTTTTGCATCGATCATGGCTTCCATTGCGTTTAACGTGTTGGAGCTATTGGTTGCCTTTTTGCAAGCTTACATATTCACGTTTTTGGCTGCCCTGTTCATTGGTTCCGCGCAACACGCGCATTGAGTTCTGCTGATTGGGCTTTTAATTCATGCAACGACAATTGATTTGAATTGAGGAGTTTATAAATGGCAAAGTGGTTACAGTTTTTGTTTGTATTTGTCTGCGTCGTTTTTGCGGGTGGCACCTTGTCGGCCCAAGATGTAGGCAGCGCAGGCGTTTTGGGGCAAGCTCTCCAAGGCGGCATTGAAGCAATCGGTTTAGGTTTGACCGTCGTTGGAATCGGCTTGGGAATTGGTCGGATCGGCGGATCGGCGTGCGAAAGTGCGGCGCGACAGCCGGAGATGTTTGGCAAAATTCAAACGCTGATGCTCATTTCGGCGGCGCTGATTGAAGGTGCCGGATTCTTTGCATTGATCTTGTGCTTAGCCGTTTAGTATTTGAGTTCTCTGATACCGAATTTGTTGGAGCGCTCTGATGCTTTTCAATTTGCCATTTAGCTTGCTGTTGATCGCGTCCGAAGAAACTCATTCGGAAGGCGGCTTTCCGGAATTTTTGATTCCAAAAATTGATTTTGCGCTGTACACGTTGGTTATTTTCCTGGTCTTGTTGGCCATCCTTACCAAGTTCGCTTGGAAGCCGATGATCAATGCCCTGGACCAACGCGAGAAGCGAATCGCCGACACGATTGATTCGGCGCGTCAAGCAAACGAAAAGGCTCAAGCGACGCTCAAGCAGTATGAGCAACGACTGGCGACGGCGGCTGAACAAGCCAACCAAGTGCT
>JANMEB010000224.1:0-3888 GCA_031376585.1 Planctomycetota bacterium
AGAACGACGCAAAGTCCTGCTGGCCCAAGCGAGCTAGGCAGTAGGGACTTTCGAAACGTCGCGAAGAATCGAATCGATATCCCCCGTTTTTTTTGCGACGCGATAGTGCCACGCACCGTATCTTCCATCGGCATTGATGGCCGCGACCCAACGTCCGGCAGCTCCGGACTTGATTTCCTCCAACGGGTCATATCCCTTGGTTTCGAGGATCAAGTGACATTCAGGAGCTGTCTTGAGCCGAATGATGAAATCGGGGACGTAGTCGTGCATCTGGCCATTGTGCAGATACGGAATGGCGAATCCCAAGCCAGCGTTCTTCACAAAGGCATAAACCGCAGCATGCCGGTCAATGTAGTTCGCCGCCGATTGTTCCCATCGTTTCGTGTCGGCCACGGCGTAATTCAAATGGCATTTCACAACCTCTCGCACATCGCGGCTGGTGCTGAAATCGACGTCCGCAGTCGACCCCGGTCCCCGGTTTGCCTCATAGCGAGGAACTTCCGGCGCTTCGCCTAGCGCCGAATCCGGACGGATCGCTTCGCTTAGGCGCTCAATCACCCAGCCGTAATACGGTGACAAAAAAACGTCGATCTTTTGTGCGGGACTGACTGGACGGACCTTTTCATCGATGAAGTTCTGTACGATCTTGGCAACCTGCGGAAATAGTGCATGGGCAGGAGCCGTACACGATGGCTGACGCGCGTAATCGCGCGTCAGTGCGGCCGCAAGGTCGAACACCAACTCCTGCACCCGCCGACCCGCGCGATAGGGATTGAGTGTTACGTTTTCCAGTCGACCGGGGCCGGTCAGAGAAGGTCGTCCCTTATTGTTGGGCAATGTCGCCTTGACGTCGACTTCCGGTGGAATCTTCATTGGATCAAGCACCAGTGTTGGTGCCTTGGACCAATCAACCGTGATGCGGTTGCGGATCGCTTGCGTATAACCGTCGACACGTGGAAATCGAATTTCGAATTGTTCCTTGGCGGGAATTGCATGCACATGATGCCGCTTGGGTTGTTCGACCGGCGCTCCAACGCTGTTTGCTTTGAAAGGAATGATTTCAAACGGAACGCCGAAGACTTTGGCGACTTCCTCGGTAAATTTGCCGGTGTCATCGACTTCGTAGCTCACGCGACGTAGCCCTCGCCCGACGACTTGTTCGCACAAAAGCTGTGACATGAACGGTCTGAGTCCAATGATGTGCGTCACCGTGTTGCAATCCCAGCCCTCGGTAAGCATCCCGACGCTGACGATGCACCGCACGTCGCGGCCTGGGGGGTGCAATGGCCGTTCGAGCTTTTTCGCAAGCTCCTCGAATCGCTCGGGATAAATCGGTCGGCCTTGGGCGTCGATCGGCCACGCAGGCTTTCCCACCGTGTCCAGCATCAGGCGCATCCACTGCGATTCATCACTTTTGGCCTCACCGGTATCGGTCTCGCGAACGACTTTGGAATCGACGCGAATGGTATTTGCTAGGCCGTCGCGGTTGCGGAATCCGTCCAACTTTGCGGGCGGAATACCAGTCGGCGTTACCCCTTCAGCCAGCCACTGATAAATTAATTTCGCTAACTGCGTAGTCTTACAAACTAGGATGAACACCGGCGTCCGGGCGGTTGCTCCCTGACGCTTCCATTCCTCCGCGACCTGATCCCACAGGCCGCCCAACATCGCAATGGGATGGTACGCGTACTTCAAGATCGCTTCCGGTTTAGGATTCGTTTTTTTGCCGCCTCGTTCGGACGAAGTGAGTTGCGGCAGAATCCAGTGCCAGATGTTGAAGTAACCGGGAATCGGCGCACCGGTCGTGTCGCGCACGGCGAGCTGCGGAATCTTTACCAGTCCTGATTCGATTGCATCAATCAGTCCGAAGTCACTCACGACCCAGGGAAACGGTCGGTTGGCCTCTTGGTTGACTCGGCCGAGAAAGTACGGCGTCGCGGAAAGATCCACGCAAAAATTGATCCCGCGCAGTTTGTGAATCCGGTCCAAGCCGTCAATCCAAACGGTCGCTTCCTTGAAAAATTCCTCTGCTTCTTCGTCTTCACCGAAGGCGTCATCTTCGTCAGCGTCGGGCTCATCGCGGCGGATACGATACGCGTGATGGGCCTCGTCGTTGAGCACGAGAATGTTCTGCTTGCCACCCACTTCCTTTCCGAGCACGCGGTGGACGAGCGACGTGTCGCTTTCAACGTAGCGCACCGATTCGACGCGAACCTTTGAAAGGTTTCCCTGCTTATCTCGCTCTTCTGACAGAACGGTAAGCATCCCGGCAGCGACTTGACGCTGGTACGTATCGAGCGTGAGGTATCGCCCGCCGCGGGCAGTTGTCGACTTAGCCGCGATCGTGATTGATTCTTGCGTTCTAACGGCGACGCCGGATCGGTTGACGCGTGCGGTCTGACCACCGGCTTGTGGCGTTTGCGGTTCGAACACGTGCCAGTTGTTCACCAGGACGCGGCCCTGCGACAGTTGTGGCATCAAGTGGGCCGGTACAAGGTCGCGCGTTCGATAGACGCTGGCGTCGCCGTGTTCTGGTTTCAATTCCTCTAGTCGATTGCGAATGGTTACGTTGGGACAAACGACCAAGACCACGTCCGAAAACCGCGCGTCCCCGCGATCGTTTACTTTATTGAGAATGCTCCACGCGGCGAGCATGGCCATCACGGTTGTCTTGCCGGAGCCAGTTGCCATCTTTCCCGCGTAGCGAGTAAAGCCGTTGAAACCCTGCGCTTTCTGTTCGTCGCTTGGTTCATCGCGCGGAATGTTGATTCCTTGGCGAAAGTCGTGTCGGGCTTCGTTAAGGAATATAATTGTCTCGGCGGCTTCCAATTGGGCGAAGAACAGGCGTTTTTCCCGTCCGTCGCGCTGCCACCAGTGCAGTAGTTCCACGGTCGTTCGCGTGGCACCTGGATAACCTTCTTCGCGCCATGCCTTCACTCGTTCACGGATTCGGTTCACCAGCTTCAGTTCAATGGCCACCCCTACGTCGCCGGAAGGCGCTGCGCTCGCCGTGCGTTTCGGATCGCGATAGAAGTACATCGCTGGCCGTCTCCCCGGCCGCCGTTCGGGCTGCTCCCCTTCGACGATATACCAATACTCGCGCGGTTCTTCAAACGGCGAGTTCAAGATCGGACTGGGGACTTCGAAACTACTCATAACCTAAGCGCTTGTTGAATCGCGTCGAGTTTCTCGATCACTTCCGAATGGATTTCGTCCGGCCGCATCAACGCGGCGATTTCGTGGTAGCGGGTATACGGCAGGGCCAATATGCCAGCGGCATTCAATGCGGGCGGAAGAACATCCGTCCGGGCTTTGGTTTGTTGAAGATATTTTTCGATAAGCGGCTTAGGGCTAAGCGGATTGCCGTAGAAGTCGGCGGTTAACTCTTTCCCGAATTGGGCTTCGAAGTAACCGCGCAGGTCGGATTTCGCTAAGGCGGCGGCTGGCCCTCCGACCATCTGCTCAACGAATCGCTCCAACGCCGCGGGATGGAGAAGGTAACTCTCCGCTTCATATCTCGACCAACGAAGTCGTTGCAAGCCTTGTCCAGTGATGGGCGTCGGTTGAACGGCGGGCAGCGCGTCGCCGTCAAGCAAAATCAATCCAGGAATGTCCGGTCGGACCAGTTGCAAGGCCTGAAAATGCTCCTGCGCCCGAATCCCCGGAGCATCGGCTCGCGATTGCCACACGGTTGGTCGCCAAAATGTTTTTACGCTCAAGAAAGGGTAGCTCGGATGATTCAAAATTCGTGCCCACTCTCGGAGCAAGGCCAAGTCGGTATGCCCCTCGACGTACAATATCCCGGGCGTTTCGCAAGCCAACGTGATATCCGTTTGCGGCAAAACGCGCAGCGCGTTGACCAGAGTATTCCGCTCCGCGATCGTCGAA
>JANMEB010000269.1:0-1339 GCA_031376585.1 Planctomycetota bacterium
TTTGTTTCCAGTGTCTGGCGAAAAATGCTTCAAAGGCGACACCTACACTACTCTTGGCGAGGTTTTGATGATCCGCATCTTATTACTCGTTTGTTTTATGGTAAGCCCTTGGCACGTCGCGATTGCCCAAGATGAAACGACGCCTCCCGAGTCGCTTGCGGAAAAAGCCAGCTATGTGATGGGCCGAGACGTCGTCAAAGATTTCGAGGATCGGCTAGTTGAATTCGATGTCGAGCAACTTATCGCCGGCATTCGAGCCGCAGCGGCTGGAAAACCTTCGGTCCTTTCTGACGAGGATATCGCGTCGGTCATGGCGACATTCGGCCGCGAAGTCGAAAAACGCCAACAGCAGAAATTTCAGGAACTCGCGGACAAAAATATGCGCGAAGGCGTCGCTTTCATGAAGGAAAATTCCTTGAAAGAAAGCGTCAAGCAATTAGAAAATGGCTTGCAATACGAAGTCCTGGCCGCAGGCGATGGCGTGTCGCCAAAAATCACCGATCGCGTAAAAGCCCATTTCATCGGAAAATCGTTGGCGGGAAAAATCTTTGAATCGACGGCCGAAGAAAAAGTACCGCCCACGATCGCGGTTGGCGCTATCGGCATTCGCGGAGTCGCCGAAGCTATGTTGCGAATGAAACCCGGCAGCAAATGGTCGCTCGTTGTACCGCCAGAATTGGCTTATGGCGTTGACGGCGCGATGCCGGAAATCGAACCGAATCAAACCCTCATCTTCGAAGTCGAATTGCTGGAAATTGTGAAATAATGTTTCCGCTAGTTCCCGGAATTCACGCGAACGATTTGATCTAATTGGCGAGCGGGGGTGTTAGCCCCCTGATTCTTTGTTCGTGTTTTTAGTGATTCAGTTTTCAGTCCGCCGTAGTGGACTGAAAACTGAACACCTAATGCAGATTCAGGTCGCTGCCGTTCATCAAGGACTCGGTTCAGCTTGTCTGATGGTTTCACCGTTCCCGTTGACACCGCGCATCCGAAGCCGGAAACTGTTGAGACCAAAAAATAGGGAATAAAATGACGTCGACGACGAAATTGGATGTAAAACGGACGCAACGAACGCTGAAAACGAAACAAGGAGATGTCAGCTATTTCCACTTGGGCTCATTGACCGAACAAGGTTGTCCGAATCCGCAAAAACTCCCCTATTCCATTCGCATTCTGCTCGAAGCGCTACTGCGAAACTGCGACGAGTTCAAAGTCACTTCGGCTGACGTGCGGAACTTGGCCAACTGGGATGCGGCAAGTGTCGCAAAGGACGAAATCCCATTCATGCCGGCGCGGGTCGTGTTGCAGGCGCCGGAGGAAGTCCCCGGTCCGCGCATCG
>JANMEB010000297.1:0-1136 GCA_031376585.1 Planctomycetota bacterium
GTGAAACACACCATCGGATCGGTGCGTTTCGCGAGGCGCTGCACGCACCCTACAATTTACAATCTTGCTACTTGGCATCGACGTTTGACTCAAAGGGGAGCTTGGACGTTGCGGGGTCGAGGAGGGGGGCGAGTTCGTAGACGTTGCGGTAGCCGTAATCGTAAAGCGAAATGTAGGTCGACAAATTCAGGGACGCGGAAGGTTGCTTGGTGGGAAACGCCAGCTCGGCATTTTCAAAATTGTTATTGCAGTAAATCAACACTCGCGTCGACTTATCGGGAATCGTTTTCTGCAAACTTTCGATCGTGATATCGGGAAAACTCAAATTGATTGCGCCGCGGATGTGAAGCAAGTCATATTTTTCTTTGCTGCGCGCGTCGAGAATGATCGTGCCCGAGTCTTGGCCAAAGCGCAAGAACTCTTCCTCTGTGAGTCGACGGCTCGTACGGTGTTCGGCCGCTTCGAGGGAAACTTTTAAGAATCCCGCCATGTCGATTTTGGGGTTTTCGCTTGTTTGCGATTCTTGTGCGGCCAGATGGATTGACGAGCACAAGACTACCGCGATGGAAAGTAAACGTCTCATGGAAAATCTCCTGCAATGGGACACAATCGGTTGGTTTGTAGAAAATATTTTCGGCGAATCACTTCCTCAAGTTTACGCTGAAAATGGCGAATCCGCCGTCACAAGTCTGTAACTTGTCGGACGTCATCGCCCTCGCGGCGCACTTCGGCAAAGGCCAATTCGCGTGGCTATAATGCACACTTAAGAAAAATGTGTGTTTAGCCCGGCTTAGAAACATGACAGCAGACGCAACGCGTGCGATCATTCGCGAGGTCTTGAAGATCGAAGCACGTTCGATTCTGGAGTTGTTGCCGCGCGTCGATGCCAGCGCCTCGCGTGCGGTAGAAGTTTTGGCTGGATGCAACGGCCGAGTGATCACGACAGGCATGGGAAAAATGGGCTGCATTGCCCGCAAAGCCGCCGCGACTTTGGTCAGCACCGGAACGCCCGCTTTTTTTCTCCAAGCCTCGGAAGCACTGCACGGTGATTTGGGTATCGTCACCAGCAGCGACGTTTTGCTCGCGCTCAGCAAAAGCGGCGAGACAGATGAGATTGTGCGACTGTTGCCGTTTAT
>JANMEB010000298.1:0-2225 GCA_031376585.1 Planctomycetota bacterium
GTACCACGATGATTTACACGCACGTCAGTAAGGTCGGCGCGTCGGGAGTTCTTAGTCCGCTGGATCGGATGTGAAGAGAGTTTAGAGTTTAGAGTTGAGGGTTGAGAGCGGGAGTTGCCGAAGCGGTAGCTTGCAATGCCTCAAGCCTGTCGCCTCAAGCCTCATGCCTCTTAGTTGAGAGTTGAGTCATGACGAGCCAAATTTTCCGTGATGCTAACGCGAATGAAGCCACGGCTATTGTCGAGTTTCAATTGGCGATGGCGATGGAGACGGAAGGGATGCGGCTGGACCGAGCGGTTTGTTCGGCAGGAGTCGCGGCGGTTTTCGCTGACCCGACCAAAGGGCGATATTTCGTCGCAGAACTGGATGGGCAAATCGTCGCGTCGCTGATGATTACCTTTGAGTGGAGCGATTGGCGGAACGGAAATGTTTGGTGGATTCAAAGCGTCTATGTCGTTCCGGAAAATCGCGGCGGCGGAATTTTCGGCGGGCTCTATCGACATGTTCAAGAGCTTGCACGGCAAGATTCCAGCGTGCGCGGATTGCGGTTGTATGTCGACAAGCGAAATGCTCGCGCGCAAAAGGTCTACACGCGATTGGGAATGAACGGCGATCATTATCAAGTCTTTGAATGGATGAAGGGGGAGGGGAGTTGAGAGTTGAAAGTTGAGAGCGGGAGTTGTCGCAACGGTGCATTGCATTTCCTCAAGCCTACAGCCTCAGGCCTCATGCCTTGTAGCCATTTGTGTCAAGACTACCGACTTGCGTCGGTGGCTTGTCGAGAGATCTTTGCGCGCAAACTCGTCGCGATCGTTGAACTGAGAACATTCGGCACAGTCGATGTAAGTCGTTAAAGTTTGACCACGCTGTAGGGTTTAACGAACGCAGACGATATCTAGAGTGCAGACAAAAATTCGCAAATCCGACTTCGGTCGATGCCACGGCAGCACCATTTCCCCCAGGAAAGCAGAGCCGATAGCCGACCGATTGGGGTTAGTCGTTGGGCGTCTGTGCGGCGAATGATGTGAGATCGATCGCTGCGGATTGGCGCGGGTTCTTCGCAAGTCTCATCCCTTTTTCGATGAACGGCTGAAAAATGAAACTCGAATCCGACGTGCAGGACGACGAATGTAGGAACCCAGACGTAATGGAAAAGCCGGCGAAGAAACGGGGCCGAAAAAGGGAAGATTTGCAGAATCCGCTTGAAACGTACTTGCGCGAAATCAACGAGACCAAGCTGCTCACGGCGCAAGACGAGCGTGACCTGGCGGGTCTCATAGCCCAAGGGGACGTGCGGGCCCGCGATCGCATGGTTCGGGCGAATTTGCGGTTGGTGGTCAACATAGCCCGTGGGTACACCGGCAAAGGGCTCGCGCTGCAAGACCTGATCGAAGAAGGCAATCTCGGTTTACTGCGGGCGGTCGAGGGCTTCGACCCGACGATGGGGACTCGGTTCAGTACTTACGCGAGCTACTGGATCAAGCAATCGATCAAGCGGTCGCTCATCAATACGGCGAAGACGATTCGCATTCCGGCGTACATGGTCGAGCTGCTTTCGAAATGGCGCCGGGCGACGGCGCGATTGTCGGACGAGCTTGGTCGCAGTCCAACGCCGGAAGAAGTCGCTCGTGTGCTGGGTGTTCCTCGGCGGAAGCTTCCCATTATCAAAAAAGCGATTCAAATCTACAACGCCACACCACAGACCGACCAGGTCGACTCGGGATGGACGATGGGTGAGTTGGTGATGGACGAGCGAGCGCGCTCGCCGGAAGACGAAATGTTGGAAGTCGATGTGATGGCGAGCATCATGGAGACGATGCACCAGCTCGAGGAGCGTGAGATTACTGTTTTGCGTCTGCGGTTTGGATTGGACGGAACGGAACCGCATACGCTCAAAGAGATCGGCGAAAAGCTGGGGCTGACGCGCGAAAGGGTGCGACAGATTGAAACGGAATCGCTCAAAAAGTTAGGTGAAGGCTTGCGCGATCCGCGCGATTTCGAAATATCGCTGCCGTTTAAGAAATAACGGGAGTCGAAGAGCCTATCGAGAACCCAAGCGCCTCCTCACCCTACCCTCTCCCCCGAAGCCGGGGAGAGGGAACGATATTCGGATGGGCCGCTAGTACTTTTTCACTCCTAAAACTTGGGGTGCCACTGGCTCTGCCAGTGCGCGGCCGTGACTTGCGTTCCCGAAAGACACTGGCAGAGCCAGTGGCACACAACCC
>JANMEB010000305.1:0-2397 GCA_031376585.1 Planctomycetota bacterium
TGCTTTTATCTTCGCGCTCGGGATTGCATTCTCATTCAGTGCCAATGCCCAGGACGTCCTACCCAAGCCTGATCCCGAGTTCAAAGGAAAGATTGGCGAAACCTACAAGGACTCGACACCAAACTTTCCGATGCCGGTGACGGCTGCGAAAGGGAGCCCTAACGTTTTGCTGATCCTGCTTGATGATGTCGGCTTTGGGATGTGTTCTACGTACGGAGGGCCAGTGCCCACGCCACACATGGACAAGCTCGCAAACAACGGACTGAAGTACACCCGTTTTCACACTACCGCCTTATGCAGTCCGACACGCGGAGCGTTACTTGCCGGACGGAACCACCATACCATTGCCACGGGCGTCATCATCGAGATGGGAACCGGCTACCCCGGCTACACAGGCATCATCCCGAAGAGTACCGCACTCGTCTCGCAGATGTTGCGCGACAACGGCTACGCGACCGGCATGTTTGGAAAGTGGCACAACACGCCGGAGCCGGACATCAGCCTCGCCGGCCCTTTCGACCGTTGGCCGACCGGACTCGGATTTGATTATTTCTATGGCTTCAATCAGGGCGAGACACACCAGTACTATCCCGTAATCTACCGCAATACCACGTGGGTGCCGCAGCCAAAGTCACCCGAACAGGGTTATCACTTCACCGCAGATATGACCGATGAAGCTATCGCCTGGACCCGCAACGTGCGTGCCGCCAACCCGGACAAGCCGTGGTTTAACTACTTCAGCACGTCGGGCGTTCACGCTCCGCATCATGCCACGAAAGAATGGCGAAATAAATTCGTCGGCAAGTTCGACTACGGCTGGGACAAACAACGTGAGCTGACTCAAGCAAAGCAACTGGAGATGGGCATTATTCCCAAGGGAACGAAGCTCACACCGCGGCCCGCGAGCATTCCAGCCTGGGACGACCAGAACGCCGATGCGAAGAAAGTCTACACCCGGCTGATGGAAAACTACGCCGCCTACATGGCCTACACGGATTTCGAAGTTGGCAGATTGATCGATAGTTTGCAGGCATCGGGCGAACTTGACAACACACTCGTCATGTACATCGTGGGCGACAACGGTGCCAGCGCCGAAGGCGGTCTGGAAGGCACTTTCAGCGAGATTGCCAGCCTGCTCGGCATTCAACTTGGGTTGGAGAGTACGCTCAAGCGAATCGACGAGATTGGCGATCCGGCAAGCGAGCCGCACGTACCTGTCGGTTGGGCTTGGGCGATGAACGCCCCGTTCCAGTGGACCAAACAAGTCGCCAGCCACTTCGGCGGCACCCGCAATCCCATGATCGTCCATTGGCCCAAAGGCATCAAGTCAAAGGGCGAAACTCGCAACCAGTTCCATCACGTCATCGATGTGGTGCCAACGATTCTCGAAGCTTGCAAGATCCCCGAGCCGAAAGTTGTCAACGGCATTCCTCAGAAGCCAATCGAGGGCGTGTCGATGGTCTATTCGTTCGACGACGCCAAAGCCAAGGACCGGCGGACGACGCAGTACTTTGAGCTGGCCACGAACCGGGCGATTTACCATGAAGGTTGGGTGGCGTGCAGCAAGTACGGCTTTCCCTGGGAAACGCTCGGCCGCAACATGGATTTCCTGACAGCAACTTGGGAGCTCTACAACATCAACGAAGACTTCAGCCAGGCGGACAACCTAGCGACGAAGATGCCCGAGAAACTCGATGAAATGAAAGCCAGGTTCCTGGACGAAGCGAAAACCTACGGAGTGTTGCCTCTCGACCCGCGTTTCTCCGAGCGAATGGATCCCAGTCTGCGAATGTCTGGCAAACCGAAAACGGCTTGGACGTATTTCGGTAACAACGTCTGGTTGCCGGAACCGATCGGCCCGCAACTCTTCTCTCGAGGACACACCATCTCGGCCGAGTTGAACATTCCGAAAGGTGGTGCAGAAGGTGTCGTGGCCTGTGCCGGGGCCTTTTCGGCTGGATGGTCGCTCTACGTAAAAGGTGGCAAGCCGGTGTTCCGCTACACGTTCTTCGAGGTTGCGGATGTGACCATTAACGGCTCGGAATCGATACCCGAAGGGAAAGTAACCTTGAGGACGGAGTTCACTCCAGACGGCTCAAAATCAGGGGGCGGAACGCTGAAACTTTTCGTGAACGGAAAACCCGCTGGCGAAGGCAAACTGAAACGTTCAGCATTCCGCCACGGCCTGGAGCCCTTCGAAGTCGGTCGGGACTCGATTACGCCGGTCTCACCCGATTACAAGTCTCCGTTTGCATTCACCGGCACGATTGAAAAGATTGCATTCGAGTTAGCAAAGTGACGCTCAATACTTCGACATTCGACATACCTTGTTCGGTGTTCGATATTTGAAGTGACTCGGATGGAATAACGAATGTCGAACAAGGAACTCCGAATGAT
>JANMEB010000323.1:0-1951 GCA_031376585.1 Planctomycetota bacterium
ACGGTGCTTCGCGCAATTCAGCAAAGAAAATGTAGTCCGGAAAGAGAATTCGATCATGCTTGATTTTAACAACATGCCGCCTCGACCGCTTGAAGCCGACCAGTTGTTCGGGTCTTGGCGATCAATCGCAATGTTGCGCGCAATTTCCGCGCAAGGACTCTGTCAAAGTTGAAATTTACGGCTCGGTACACTGCGCTAGTTCGACTGTTTTGGTTTCGCTGCAAAGCAACATGTCGCCACCGGCCACGTGACGGTGGAAGCAAGGTTTGCAAACTAAGACGGACCCCATAACCCCACCCTACTCCCACCGCCGCCTGCGACGGAGCGAGTAAAAGGAAGGGTCGTGAACCAGCGACCTTCCTAGTTGCCAAACCGATTCCCACCGGCACAGGGCCGGCGGGGCTTGGAATGAAAACAGTCTAACTAGGGAAGCTCACACTTAACCGCCGCCAAACGGATCGTCCTTTTCGGCGTCCGGTGCTTTTTTCTCGGGCTGCTTTTCCGCAGCATCGCCACCAAACGGATCGCCATCTCCAGACTTGGGAGCAGGTTCGCTTGATTTCTTCGGTGCGTTGCCACCGCTGAAGGGGTCGTCGGCCGCGGGTATAGGCTTGCCAGCCGCAGGTTGCGCGGCGTTTACGTCGACCTTGAAGTCTTGTTTTGATGGCGCGGACTTCGCTGGCGGAAAATAAATTTTTGCGCTGGTGTCCGGAAAAGGAATGGTCGGATCGACAATCGCGGAGACATCCGGCAAGTTCTTCGGATCAAACGGAGCCGCATTTGAATTGGACGGTACACGAGGGCTGAAAGTATTGACGGCTGCATTCTGTTTGCGCCGAACAAGATGAGCTTGAGCGAATGCTTCGCGGCGGTATTTTTCGATTTCCATCCTCGCGGGGCCTTGAATTCTTTCCAAGGCGCCACTGATATCGTAGGCACGCCCGGCTGATGTGGTTTCAAGTTGAGCAGCCGTTTGGAAATCGCTACCGGCAAGATCGGTTTGACCCATCATCTGATGGACTAATCCGCGAAAATAAAAAGGCCGCGGATCCTTGGTGCCGCTGCCAATGGATTGCGAAAGCAAATTGTCGGCTTCCGAGTAGAGCCCATCAAAATAAGCATGAACACCCAAGCCATACAGCGCATTGGCTTGATCGTCGTCGGCTCGAGTCCCGGGCGCGGCGACGCCGACCAGGAGTGCGCAAACCAAAAGTATTCGAAAAGCGGCCATTGACGTGTCTCCCGACTTGAATGCGATGAAATCTGACTGCGAACGCCTGACTGCTATTGTAAACTCGAAAAGCGTCGCTGACTGCCCCTCAAATTAAGCCGATTTAATTGTTGCTTAGATTTGAAAACAAAACCTCCAGGGTCGGGCCCTCTCGCTTTGAGGTATTATTTTTAGCTCTTAAATCACCGCCGACCGCAGGGGTTTTCCGAACAAATTGGCCAAGTTTCATTCCGGGCAAATCGCTACAATTTCGAACCCGTCCACAGCAAATTTTGCCAAAGCGGATCGGACCAGGAGTTTTGGTGTGCGTCGAAGTTCACGTTGGCCAACGAAATTATTGGGCTCGATCATTGTCTGCGCGATATTCCTTGCCCCGGCCGCAAGCGGTGCGCAACAACCGATTGCTGCGGCAGCAAATGCTGCTCAAGCTTCAGACGTCGATTCATCGGCGACCAATCACTTCAATCAACTGATTACGCAATTAGTTCTGGACAACATGCCGCACTCGTATGCCGACGACAAACGTTGGGGGAAAACGCAGCAGCGTTTTGGCGGCATTCAATTGCGGCGCGACGGCTGGAATGTCGAGACCAAACGAAAATGGGTCACCGTCAATCATGGCTTGTGGCAAAAATCATCGGCCCGCCTGGTGGATCCGGTGAACCAATTCTCAGTCCAATTGGCAAATGTTCGAGCGGGCGGCGACGACCGCACCGCGTT
>JANMEB010000324.1:0-6167 GCA_031376585.1 Planctomycetota bacterium
ACTAATGTAAGATTACGAATTCACTTGGGTGACAGTCAGGATCGGAGCTGTTGAATGAAGGCATCGCTTAATTGCTCGCTCCGAACATTGCTCATTCTGGCATTTATCGCCGGGTGCGCTGAAAGACCAGGCATTGCGCAAGAGATCCCCGCGAATCAATCTCGGACTGATGTTGAGAACGAGCTACGGCAATTAGAGGTGGCTTGGTCGAATTCGACACAAGACAATGAGGCGCGACGCGATTTAGTCGCTGTACATTTCAAGCTTGGCAATTTTCATCGGGCAAATGAGTTGCTGCAACCATTGGCGGCCGCCGATTCGACCAATCTTGGGAACTTGCGACTTGGCGCAAAGCTAAGCCTTTTGCTGGGCGACTATCCCAAAGCGATCGACTTGTTTCGAAAACTGCGCGCTCTGAGCGAGGTCGGAACGGACGATCACGCGACCGCAATTCGCGGCTTGATTATGGTCGCATATCAAACCAACGAATATGCGCAAGTTAAGGACATCGAACTGCCGGTGATACCAGACGGCGACGTATTAGACACGGAGAAAAAGCTTGCGTCGCTGCTAGAATTCATGAAAACGTTCGAAGGGCAACCCTACCGCATCCAGTGGCAGGGCAAGGATTCGTTTGCCCATTTGCCAATTACCAATGAATTCAATAAGTTGGGAGCGCTGCCAGAGGTCGACCTTGAAATCAATGGCCACGCGGTTCATTTCATACTTGATACAGGGGGCGATCGCCTTTATTTGGATTCGGGCATTGCAGAGAAAATCGGAATCCGAATAATCGCTAAGCGGACCGCCAAATACGCATACACCGGCGGCAAAACGGTTGAAGAGCCGCTGGGAGTTGCCGAGTCAGTGAAACTTGGCGACGTGACGCTTTCAAACGTGCCGGTGATTGTCGCCCAGTGGAAATCAATTGGACAAAAATCTGATGGCGTTCTGACGACGCAAATTTTAAAGCAATTCCTATCGACGATCGACTACAAGAATCGGCGAATCACCTTGCGCCCGCGCGGCGACGCCAGTCGACGACAAGTACTTGAGTCTCTCGGACCCAAGCCACCAGTTACGATTCCATTTGCGCTTTCCAGAACGCACCTAATGTTTGCCAAAGGCGGGATCAACGATCACTCAGACCTGAATTTTTTTGTCGATTCGGGACTTGCCGCCAGTATGCCAATGATAATCGTCAACGACGCCGCGCAGGACTTGGGCCTTGCTGATCAAAAGACAGAAGTTGCGGGCACGAAGTATTTTTGGGTTCCCCTAAACCAACTTCGACTTGGTCCGTTGGAATCCGGCGCGACCCAGGCCTTGGGCAATGTTCTGGTGGAAGTAGACTCGTATCGCAGCCAAGGTTTTTTCTTTGACGCTCTCATTTCGCATCAATTCCTCAAGCAATTCGGCAGTTGGACCATCGACTTTGATTCGATGACGTACTACTTTCCGGCGTTCACGCAGTAGTTTGCCCAGCATTTTGATGCGATTCGCTTAGGCAAAATCGAGGCAATGCTCAACCTGAAGGGACGGCGAAGACTTTGAGGCCGGGACGATATTTCAGTAACTGGGCAAATTCTGGGATTGAGACTCGAAATTTTGGTTGAAGCTCGGCCCGGCTTGTGACAAAATATCGGTCGGCCAAATTGCCATCCATTTCAACTTTTGGAGATCAACCAATGACAGAAGCAACTCAAACCGAACAAACGTATCAAATGCCTACTGCAGGCGCCGAACACAAGCGACTCAAACCATTCGCGGGCAAGTTTCGAGCCGAAGTAAAAATGTGGATGGGACCTGGAGATCCAATCGCTTCCACCGGAACCATGACCAATACGTTCGAGCTTGGCGACCTTTACCTGCAACAAGATTACATCGGTGATGCGAACGACGGACCGTTCCCAAGTTTTGAAGGCAAAGGCTTTTGGGGTTTCAACACGACATCCAACCAGTACGAAGGCTTTTGGATCGACAATGCGTGCTCGAACATGCAGAACGAAAAGGGTTCTGTCGATGCCAAGGGCAAAATCTGGGAAATGAAGGGCGAAATGATTTGCCCGCAGACGAAGCAGCTTTACCAGAAACGATCGGTTATTACTTTGAATGATAACGATCATCACAAGATCGAGATGTTCTTTAAAGGCCCTGACGGAATTGAAAGCAAAGCCATGGAAATCAATTACGAGCGCGTCGCGTAAGTGATTGGCCAAAATGTTCCTTCTCCCCGGCGTTGCGGCTGTTGTTTAACCCGCGCAGCGGCTGGCGTCGCGGGTTGGTGGATCGAATCAAACCCGCTGGCGGCGTCACTCGGCACCGCCAGCGGCTACGCCGGTTAAACGAGGAGAGCGGCAGAGCTGAGTACGCAACCGATGACCACAACATCCGAGAGCCTGTTGCAGCGAATCAGCAAAGCCGCTGACGATACTTCGGCCTGGAATCGGTTTGTCGAAATCTACACACCGTTGATTTTCTTTTGGGGGCGCAAGGCCAGCTTGCAGTCCCACGACGCGGCCGATTTGGTTCAAGAAGTACTTGCAATCGTTCTGCAAAAGATTGCGACTTTCCAATACGATCGCAACAAGTCGTTTCGCGGTTGGCTGCGAACAGTAACGCTCAACAAATACCGCGAACTGCGCCGTAAACGGAAGCTCGATTTCGTCGATTCTTCGCAATCGGTACTTGCTCAGTTGCCTGACGACAAAGCGCTCGAATCGACTTGGGACTTAGATTACCGGCGCGAACTGGTTGGGCGCGCGATAGAACTTTCGCGCAAGGACTTTTCGGAATCGACCTGGGATGCCCTTAAAGAATTCATTTCTTCCGGTCGGCCGGCAGCAGAAATCGCCGAGCAGTTCGGCGTCAGCGTGTGGACGATTTATGCGGCCAAAGCCCGATTGATTCAGCGACTTCGTCGCGATTTGAGCGGTTTAGTTGAATAAGCCTAAATCTTTCATCCACCCGATACAAATCCTCGATGGAAAGCGCATAGTCTCTCATGGAAACAGTTCCTTCGCACCATTTGGAGTTTGGCCATGCTTCAACAAAAGGCCGAGTGCGCTCAGGCGAACATTTTGGAAGATTATTTATCCGGCTGCTTGCCGCCCCAAGACATTGAAAACTGCGAACGGCACATTGCGGCCTGTCCAATTTGCGGCGATACAGTTCGCGGCCTTGCCGAGTCGGCGGACGATACGTTTAATCGGCTGGCGAGCGAAGTCATGGCTGAGCCACGGGCGGTCGGCGACAAATCCGACGAGCAAGCCATCGACGTCATTATCGCCCGCTTGAAAAACATCCCGCCCGAGCCATCCAAAATCGAAGCGGCGCGAATTGCAGAAGACCGTGCGGCTGAAGTTCAACGTCTGCTTGAGCCGTCGGAAAATCCGTTAGCCATCGGTCGCATCGCACATTATGACTTGCTTAATTTGCTCGGTGCCGGAAGCACGGGCGTCGTCTACGAAGCCTTCGATCTGCGATTGGAACGTGTCGTCGCATTGAAGATTCTGCGGCCGTCGCTTGGCCCGGCGGCGCGCGAACGATTCATCGCCGAAGCCCGCGCGGCGGCTGCGATCGATCACCCGAATATCGTTTCCATATACGAAGTCGATCACGACGGGCCGCTGGCTTACATGGCGATGCAGCGACTTCCCGGCCAAACGCTCGAGAGCCGCTTGGAACAAGTGACTTTTCTGCCAGAGGAACAAGTCCGAACGTACACGCGGCAAATCGCCGAAGGGCTTGCGGCAGCTCACAAAAAGAATTTGATTCATCGGGACATCAAACCCGCGAACATCTGGATCGACGCAGACCGCAACCAAGTGAAAATATTGGATTTCGGTTTGGCTCGAATTGCCGATAGCGATCCGCATTTGACCGGCACCGGAATGCTGGCGGGCACGCCGAGTTTCATGTCGCCTGAGCAAACGCGCGGATTGGAACTCGACCGTCGCTCGGATTTGTTCAGCCTCGGCTGTCTCATGTATCGAGCGGTAACGGGTCGGCTGCCGTTCAGTTCGACCGGGATTCTGGCGACGCTGCAAGCAATTCAAAACGATTCGCCGACCCCTCCCGCGCAATTGAACCCGGTCTGCAGCACCGATTTCTCGGACTTGATTATGACGCTTTTGGAAAAGCAACCAGCGAGCCGGCCGGATTCGGCGACGCATCTCATCGAAGCTCTCGACCACCCCCGCGACGCTTGGCCATTCATCGCAAAGGCAATTAGTGAACCGCTAAAAACTCAATCGGCAACAAAGCGAATCAATGTTGCGTTAAAACGAGCTTCGAATCGCCGTAACTCATTCGTCGGCTGGACCGGCGCGGCCGTTATTTTGGCTGTCCTCGGTTTCGGCGGCTACTTTTTCGGAGCGGACATCATTCGCATCGCGACCAACCAAGGCGAATTGATCATCGAAACCGACGACTCCAACATTAAAGTCGAAGTCCTGCAAAACGGCCAAGTCATCCGCGTCATCGACACATCCACCGACGACCGCATCGACATCTCCGCCGGCGAATACTCCGTCCGCCCCGCCAGCGCCAACAGCCAATTCGACATCACTCCCACCGAAGTCAAATTGCAACGCGGCGGCAAGGAAATTGTTCGAGTTCGTAAGTCCAATCTTGATTCGACGAAGCCAAGTGAACTTGGAGGCAACACGCTGCCAACTGACACTCCCGCCACGGCAACCTACAACGGACGGACGTTCCTGGAATGGTTGCACATTTTGAAGGTCGAGCGAAATTCGGAAACGATTTGCACGGCAGTAAATTCCCTGACCGAAATGAGTCTGGGAAACAAGGCGATGCAAGCCAAGGCGGTCTCTGCAATTATTCCCATCGTGCGCCGATTCCGAAATGAAAGTATTCTTGATCCCCGTCGATTATCGAATTACGAAGGCGTAATTTCAATTTTCTTTCGATCGGTCGAGCCAGAAGTCCGAGTTGAATTTGCGCTTAGCGAGATGCGCGAAGGAACCAGCAGCAGTAGGCAATTTGTTTGGCGGAAGTCAAATGGCGGCTCGCTCTTTGATTCCTATGACGCGGAAAGTGCTGCGGCCAATTTACGTGAACTACAAAACAATGCCGAGATTTTCTTTGAAACGACAGTCGAATTCCTACGGCAAGATCCAAAAATTAGTTCGGCGAACACGGAATTCGCAATTCTAATTACGTCCGACATCATAAAACGAGTTTTGATCGACTTCCATGAAACCGCGAATAAGGCGCAAATTGGTACATTGCCTACGACCAACGGCAATCTTAGTGAATTGCGTTCGAAAGTATTAGCGGCATTTCGCGACGCGAAAACGATTGAAACCAAGGCCGCATATGGATTAATGCTGTCTGGCGTCGCACCCGAATCGCCACAGCTTGCACGCGAATTAGTTGGAATCGTTTTGGACGCAAAGGCTCCAATGCGCATCCGCGCCATCGCATTCTGGGCAATCGAAATCATGGTCCCGAACGAACCCTCTGATATTGTTCCGGCCTTGTTAAGGCTGGTCCAAAACACGACCGATCGATTGCCGACCGGCGAAAATGAAAGTTTGTTGCGATTTTGCTATCCGATGTATTCCGGCGATGGCTTTAATCAAAACATGTCCGTTGACCTTTGGCCCGGGCGTCCGAAGTTGATTCTGAAAACAGTCCAGTTTTTTAGGCTTTATGGTCCTAAAGCAAATGATGCTGTTCCGTGGCTTGAATCTCTAGCAAGCGACAAGTCTCTGCTAGATGAATTGTCTGAATTTCAGCGGGTAAACCGTTCCAGTCAACCAACTCAGATTCTCTTGCACGAAGTCAAAATCGCGCTGGCCGAGATTCGGCAATCTGTCGATTCGTCGGAAGTCACCATGGATCAGACTGAGCAATCTCAGACGAAGCCATTCGCTAAAACTCCGACAAACTCATCGACCTACAACGGTCGCACATTTCCGGAGTGGATCGAATTGCTAAAATCCGAACGAAAAACGGAGACTATCTGCGAAGGCTTGGAAGCGATGGCTGAACTTTCGCGAGACGACGCTGAGTCGCAAGACATTATGTTGGCGATCATGACGCCATTAACTCGTTTGTATGGAAGCAATACGGCGTCAGGTGGCAATGTGCTTACGGGTCCGACGAATCCGGTAGACAAGTTTTACGTAACCTTTTTGAAA
>JANMEB010000337.1:0-1915 GCA_031376585.1 Planctomycetota bacterium
AATACGACGGTCAATTTGGAATGGCCATTGGGCTTTGGTCCGGCACCGTTAAGGATTTCCGACGGTAAATTAAGCCGCCAACCCCTCATCCGATCCCGGCGCGCCGGGACCACCTTTTCCCCAAAGTACTGAGGAGAAGGAGCGATCGTTTATGCCAACTGCTTTTGAATCGAAGTTCCTTCTTTCGTGGTGCGGACTTCGAAGCCGGCGGCGATAATTTTTTTGCGAATCGCGTCGGCTTGGTCAAATTGCTTGTCGGCCCGCGCGGCGTCGACGTCGCGGCACCATTGCATCGCTTGTTGCAATGCCGCGTCGACTTCGACGGAGGCTTTCGCCTCGTAATGAAGTCCTTCGTGAATCGGGGCGATGGCAAGGACCGAATTCATTTTCTTCCAAACGCCGAGGGCTTCGCGAGCGTCCGCCGGTTCATTGCTGGCCCATGGCAAAACGACGCCCAGCGCACCGGCGATATTTAAATCATCGGCCAAAGCAGCCGCGAATTCGCCAAGCACTGGATGACTCAAATCGACTTCTGCGGCAACGCCGTTCGTTTTTTGCTCCAGTTTTTGGCGGAACTCCGTCAAGCGTCGGACGATCACTGCGGAATCCGTCAAGCCTTTGGCGGTGAAGTTCAAATTCGATCGGTAGTGCGACTTAATCAGTTCAAGCCGCAGCACGGCTGGGTCCACCGGTCGGCCGGAGACTTTACCTTCGAGCACGTCTCGCACGGTGAAGAACGTCCCGTTGCGTTTGGACATTTTCTCGCCTTCGACCATGAGGAAGCGCGAATGAATCCAGAACCGCGCAAAAGTGTCTTTGCCGGTCGCACCGCAAGTTTGCGCGATCTCGCACTCGTGATGCGGAAAGATCAAATCCTCGCCGCCGGTGTGAATGTCGATCACCGGCGATTCCAAAAGCTTCGTCGCCATGACCGAACATTCGATATGCCAGCCGGGATAGCCAGCGCCCCAAGGCGAATCCCATTTCATGATGTGCGTTGGGTCGGGCTTCCAAAGCATAAAGTCCGCTGGATGCCGTTTGCGCGATTGATTCTCGTCGGATACTCTACCGCCCGCGCCGCTTTGTAAATTTTCCAGCGTGTTTCCACTGAGCGAACCGTATTTCGGAAAACTTTGTACATCAAAATAGACGACGCCGTCGGTCGCAACGTAAGCGTGTTTGCGCGCGATCAGTTGCTTAATCATCTCGATCATGCCTGGCACGTGGTCAGTCGCTTTGGGCATTCGTTGCGGGTATTCAAACGCGACCTTAAATCCAAGGATTTGACCATCTTCGAGAAATTTGTCGGTATAAAACTTGGCGACCTGATATGGATCGTTGGGATTTTCGATTGCGCCCGGTGGGACTTTGCCTGATTTCTTGTCTTCGCGTAATCGGACTGCGGCTGCCTCCATGCGATCTTGGCCAGCACCGTCGGCATTGGCGTCATCCGTCATGTGACCCACGTCGGTGATGTTCATGACGTGTCGCACGTCGAATCCTGCAAGCTCCAAAAACCGTCGCAGCATATCGGTAAACAGAAACGTCCGAAAATTGCCAATGTGGGCGTAGTCGTAAACCGTCGGTCCGCAACCGTACATTCGGACGATGCCAGGCGTCAGCGGCTGAAACTCTTCGAGGCGGTGGGTTAGCGAATTATGAAACTGAATCTTCATCGTTGAACGTCCTTGTGGTCTCGCGCAATTTGTATCCAAACTGAAATCTAATCCAAAGACTTGGTTTTGTTCAAGCCGGATCAATCGAAGCTTGAGCTACGATTCGTGACACCAGTGCTTTGTCAAAGCCAAGAATTAGGAAGCTCAAGGCCAGTGCCGCTAGAGTTTCTTGTGTTCCCCTTCGGCCCTGTGCCGATGGTATCTACACAACTCCCTTCACCCTCCCTTGGGGAGGGTCG
>JANMEB010000340.1:0-1660 GCA_031376585.1 Planctomycetota bacterium
TTAACCGGCACGAGTGCCTCGATCGTCGTCCGAGTTTTCGGCTCGGACCTTGACGAACTGCGAGCCACCGCGCGCGACGTTTCGGATTCGATGAAAGATGTCCCAGGCGTGACAACTCTGAAGATCGAACCGCAAGTCCTCGTGCCGCAGGTCTCCATCAAGATGCGCGTCGAAGCCGCTTCGCGGTTTGGTTTGACTCCCGGTTCGCTCATGCGTTCGGTCGCAACGCTGGTCAACGGGACTCGCGTCGGCGAGATTTTCAAAGAGCAGAAAATCTACGGCGTCGTTGTGCGCGGCGAGCCGCGTCTGTCGACCGATGTCACTTCGTTGCGCGAACTCATGATCGATACTCCGTCGGGCTCCCAAGTCCCACTCAAAGACGTCGCCGACATTCAAATCGTGCCGGCTCCGAACGAAATCAAACGCGAAGGGGCTTCGCGGCGAATCGACGTGACCTGCAACGTCGCCGGTCGCGATTTGGGAAGCGTTGCGGCTGAAATCGAGAAACGAGTCTTGGAACAAGTGAAATTCCCCAGCGGCTACCACCCCGAATTTCTCGGTGAATTCGCCGAAGCAAAGGCCTCTCAACAGCGAATCTTGTTGCTGACCGCACTAGCCATCATCGCGATTGTTTTGGTGTTGTACGTCGATTTTCAGTCGTGGCGAGTCGTTGCACTAATCACGCTGCTACTGCCGCTATCGTGCTTGGGCGGAGTCGTCGGTACGCTGCTCATCGGCGGCGTGCTTTCGCTCGGCACGCTCGTCGGCTTCGTCACGATTCTCGGCATCGCCGCGCGCAACGGCATCATGCTGCTCAGCCACTATCGCCATTTGCAAGTCGAAGAAAACGTCCCCTTCGGTCGCGAGTTAATTTTGCGTGGAGCCGAAGAGCGACTCGTCCCCATCGTCATGACCGCCCTCACCACCGGCCTCGCCCTCGTCCCTCTCGTCCTGTCCGGCAACATCCCCGGCCAAGAAATCGAATTCCCCATGGCCTCCGTCATCCTCTGCGGCCTCAGCACCTCCACCCTCCTCAACCTCTTCATCCTGCCACTGGCCTACGCCATGTTTTCTCCCAAAACCAATTGATGCTGTCCGTCAGTCGACGTCGCACACGAAGTAATGCGCCAAGAAACGTTTGTATGTTTAGGCGGCTCACATTACATGCCGCTATTCGCTCGACTCGTCGCAAAAACGAATCGTAAACTACCAAGGAAATTCCTTGGCAATACGCCAAGCATTTTCACGAGCCGGGGCACTTTCGCAAATGGACGCTTTCGATTGGCTGGTGGCTTATACGCGAGAGTGGGGAAGGGAGTGGGCAACATAATCGAAATGCGATATCGACGAATTCATCGTGACCACGTCTCGGCTCTTTCGCTGGAGTTCTTGCGAACCGTTTTCTGGTCGGTTACGTAGAACTCTTGGAACACCGTCAGGCTGGGTCAGTGTCGGCTCGGCGGGCGTCTGAAAACCGAATGAGCTTGCCTAATCGGAATAACCCGACCGAAAATCATGAATCGCTCGGATTGTGAACAAGAAAGTTGATGGTGGGTGGCCGTTCGTGTATTAGCTTTATGAGGCAAATTGCACTTAGGGATAATCCGCGCGTTGAAGCGTTAAATTTATTTTCGTTGGGTACCAATTCGGTCGGAGTTGA
>JANMEB010000352.1:0-1166 GCA_031376585.1 Planctomycetota bacterium
GGCTTTAAGTTGTGTCTTTGCGTTTCTTCTTTCGCAATGCTTCTAATTCTTTCTTGAGCGGTCCCCAATAAACTTCATCTTTGAGCATCTCAGCCTTTTGTTCGTGTTCCAGTTCTTTTGCCAACGCGGATCGACTAGCACCAAGCGTTTCAACGAGCAGCGGACGGGTTCGCAATTGTTCCTGTAACAATTCCGGAAATTTCGCCGCAACAGAAATCAACACCTCCGGGGTCCTGGATTCTCGCAACCAAAATCGGACTTGATCCTCGGTCGGACTGTCTGCGAATTCCAGGTAATGCGAATCAACCAGCCGACGGATCATGGGCCAGTCTTTTTCCCGCTGAGTCTTTTTCGCCTTGACCAAATCTTCAATTCCCAAAATCTCGTATTCCATCCCGTCTGCGTCCCGCAGGGTTGTGCGTCGATGCCAAAGAGTTTCAAAATCTTCGCAACCTCGCATCTTGGTCATCACGTCAACGCGAATACCCGATGCTTCAACGTGTTGGCAACGAAAATGAATGGCATGGCCTCGATCGAGATAAGTCCAATCCATCGGCGGGACGGCGATGCATCCGGCTTGCAATTCAGCCAAAGCTGAAGTAAGTCGAGAGAGATTCTGGGAATCGGTAACGACGACGATATCGCAGTCGCGACTAAACTCCGCCGCGCCGTAAAACACGCAGGCCTGTCCGCCCATAAGCAGGTGCCGAACCCCGTGGGAGGAAATCGTTGAAAGGACTTTGAGGATCGGGTTCGGGATCAAGTGATCCTCCTACTCGCAGATAAAATTGCCATAACTTCATCGATTCCTGCCAGCGCTCCAGGGGCGTGAGGCAATACCACTCCCGCCACGAATCCTCGTCATCGCAGGCTTCCAAAAATCGTTCCCTTCGTTGTTCCGCGTTCATCGCCTGATTCTACCTCGAATCCGCAGGCGCTCAAAGCCAATCCGCACCCATCGGCGATCCAATTATCCTGCCGCCGCAATCGAAGGCCTCGGGAGGACGACGCCCGCGCCAATTCTCGAACGGCTATGGCAGCGATAAGTTTCTGGACGTTGTATCTCAACGAAATGGACGCTAGGGAGTGCGGTGAGGTGCGTACTTAACTGTTAATCCCAAAGCAAGGAGTCCGCCAGCCGTTTCATTCTCCATTTGGCCGCTGGC
>JANMEB010000363.1:0-1706 GCA_031376585.1 Planctomycetota bacterium
ATGGTCCTTGCAAAGCAGCGGCTGCTTTAGCGTCAACCGCGAAGGAAACGATACGCATTCGTTTCGCACGGCGATCGAACTTTTGCAGAACCGCGTCAACCCGCTGGCGATCTTTCCCGAGGGCGAAGTCTATCACACCAATGACCGCGTGACGCCTTTTCGCGAAGGTGCCGCGATGATCGGTTTGATGGCCGCGCGCAAGGCCGACCGCCCGATTGTTGCGATTCCGGTTGCCATCAAGTATTGGTACGCCGACGATCCGCTTGAGCGAATGCTGAGCACTTTGTCGGATTTGGAACGGCGAATTTACTGGCGACCTCGACCCGATTTGAATCCGATCGAACGGCTTTATCGATTGGCTGGAGTGCTGTTGGCGGTTAAGGAAGTCGAGTACTTGGGACATCCGCAAACCGGATCGGTGAATGAGCGCTTGGACCGGATGCTGCAACATGTCTTGGGCGGCCACGAACGATTTTTGGATATTTCCGCTTCGACTATTCCGGTCCCAGAACGTATTAAAGAAGTCCGTCGCCGGGCGATCGATAAATTAGAAAGCGTCAAACCCGATCACGAACACTATCGGCCGCTGACCCACGCGCTGGAAGATATGTTCTTGGTCACGCAACTTTACAGCTATCCGGGAAATTACGTCGCCGAGCGGCCAACTCTTGAACGTCTGGCCGAGACGATCGACAAGCTGGAAGAAGACATGCTCGACATTGGCTTCCCTACGATTCGCGGCCAGCGCCGAGTCACCGTGCAGTTCGACCAGCCAATCGAACTGCCCAAAGAAAAAGGTGGCCGCGAACAAGTCACTCAGCTCACCACCACCCTCGAATCCGGCGTCCAGTCCATGCTCGACCAACTCAACGCCGAAGCCAACCGACCGGTGCTAAGCGGTATGTAATTGCTCCAATGCAACGCTATGCCGTGAAGTGCGATTTTAGCGGCTGTACACGATGAAGACATGTGGATCGAGGTCCACTATGGGGCTTGTTCGTGTGAAAAAATAGTTTCTATGTCGCGAGCGCCGTGTAAAACCCGAACGACGATAACATTGGATTCTTGCAAAAGGTAAAAGATCAGGTAATTCTCAAATCCTGCGACCCGCCACCGCCACATTCCCTTCAGTTCTTCATTTGTGAACTGGGAAGCTGACCCGGCTTCCGGGTTTCGGGCAAGGAATTCAAACGAAGACTCGGCCGCATCGAGAAATCTAATCGCTGAGTCAGGACTCTTGTCGAAAATGTAATCCGAAATTTCATTGAGGTCCTGCCGAGCTTGAGGGTGAATAACAAGTTTGGCTTTCATGAAAGTCGGACTCCAATCGACTATTGGCCCGACTTTGTGCTGCGACTGGCCTTCGTTTTTACTTTGTTGCGAAGTTTGTTCCAATCGGCTCTGGTCATCGGGGTCGCGGCACCGCTGTGTAGTCCTTTGAGCAGCTCTTGTTCAAGAACGTCTTTTTTTAATTTCAATTCCCTTCGGATTAACTCCCGGACGTATTCACTTGCACTGCTATAACCACCGTCGTTGACCTGCGTTTGGACGAACTGTTTCAGGCTTTCTGGTAACGCAATATTCATGGTTTCCATAGCTCGATCCTCCTGAAAGGTAGTCTACCATGCTTGGCAAAAATTGGCAAGTTTTGCCAAGCGGTTATCCGGCGGGAATCAGTTTGTGTCTTTGGGTTTCGTGTAGGGTCT
>JANMEB010000364.1:0-5757 GCA_031376585.1 Planctomycetota bacterium
GAACGAAATGGCTCAAAGCTGTCCCGCGTCAAAACTTGCAGGCTTCAAGATCATTCGCCAAACAAGAGGTGGCGGCGTCAAGCCAATCGCAAAATTCCGCAGGGCAACCGACCACCAGCTTGACCATTGTCCAAAATCACCCATCTGGTTCGATTTTCTGGCTAACCGACGGCATCGATCGTATCGCTCGCTTGCAAAAGCACCGAAGACTTTCTCGATCGCGCTCGTACTAACGACCGACCCGTTTTTCCGAAGGCTCTCAACGAGCGGACGCAAATGGCGACCTAATACGACAGCGTCTTCAATCGCGAGACAACCGCCTTGGCCGAAATTCGGCGTCACCGCGTGAGCAGCGTCGCCAACCATTCCGACGCGCCCGCGATGCCACGGCAACCGAGGCTCATGATCCAGAATGTCATTATTCAAAATCGCATTCGGCGGCGTAATTTTCAGAAGTTGCGGAACGGGTGAAGCCCAATTCTTAAAAAGTTGCTTCAACCTTTCGCGAGGGTTTTTTTCCGTTTCATTGGGCGGGGCCGGGCAAGTTGCCCACCAATAGACTTGATCGTCGGCAAGCGAAGTAACGCCGAATCGCAGTCCCCGGCCCCAGGCTTCGCAAACGTATCCGGTCGGGACGAGCGTCGGCGATGCTTCGCAAATTCCTCGATAACACTTGTACCCCGCATAGCGAGGGCGACAACTGCCAAGCACATGGCGACGAACGACGGAATGAACTCCGTCCGCCCCAATCAAAAGGTCTGACATGACGCGTGATTCATCCGCGAATTCGGCGGTGATTTGATCCTCGAACGACTGTGCGCCGACCAGAGTTTGGTTCCAGCGAAACGAAGCGGCTGGAATCGATTTGGCCAAAGCGGCAACTAAATCCGCGCGGTGAATCATCGAGAAAGTAGGCTGCAAGCCACGAGATTTTTCCTTGGCAGCAAGCTCCATTCGCGAAATGCACCGATGGCCCTCGTTAACCCGAAACTCAGCGAGACGGGCCGGCAAAGTAAGCGGTCGTACTGCATTTTCAACTCCCAACGATTCGAGAGCGTTCATCGCATTGGACCAAAGCGAAATTCCGGCACCGACTTCGCGAATCGAGCCTGATCTTTCGGAGATAATGACTTCGCATCCGATGCGCCGCAAGCCGATGGCGACGCTCAGCCCGCCGATGCCGGCACCGATGATATGGACTTTCATGCGACCGCCCTATTTGGGCGTACTTTCCGCAGCACTTGGACCGCTTGTTAAACGCCGGAATTCAGCCTGTTGTGCATCCGTCGCGTCAGCTCGAACCGAGAGCGACCACTGTGTCTTCGGATCGGTTCCCGCCGTGAATTGCAGCCCAAACCACGCCAGCGCCGCTGTGTAATCGAGTTCTTCCGTCGAAGCTAAATGGTGCTTGAACCAAGTGTGCAAGTCAACGCCGGCAACTTCCTCGGCCACCGCGACGAAGTCCGTTGGCGTGAAGCCGTGCTCGCCGGAATACCGCGAATAGGCCAACCGCATCACGTCGTCCAAACTCTTTGTGCCATTCGTGACTTGGCGAATTTTCGCGTCCAACAAAAAGCCAACGATTGGGCCTTTAATGTAATAGCTGATCTTGTTGTCTTTGTCCGAAGTCACACCCGACATTCCACTGCTCCAAACGTCGAGCGACGCCTGTTCGAGAGACTGCTTTAAACGGCCAGGAGATTCCTGCAATTGGCGAATGTATGAGGACATCGAAGCCAAAAAATCCGTCGGTTTTGCCAAGCCCGAGCGAACGACAATCAAATCACCGTAGTATGAAGTCAGCCCTTCTGAGATCCACAAGCTGGCCGTTCGCGGTGGATGTTCGTAATCAAATGGCCCCAGCTCAATCGGCCGTAAACGCTTTACATTGAACGTGTGAAAATATTCGTGGCTCACAAACGCCAACCATCCAAACGCGGACCAGGGCTCAGTGTCTTTTGCGTTTGGATTGAGCCGCGTGGTGATGAGCGTCGAGTTGAGATGCTCAAGCCCGCCGCCTCCTTTGTCGAACATGTTCAAAAAGACATACCGCTTAAACGGCAATTGCCCCCAGAAGTCGTGCTGACCTTGAACCATTTGGGCCAAGTTCGCTGCGGCTTTAGCGCCGTCCCAACCAGGGTGTTCGCCGGCGCTGACCAAAACGTGCTTTGCGCCTGCGACGTCAAACTCGTTAACGCTTAAGTTTTTTCCGGCCATGATCGGTGAATCCACAAGGGTGTCGTAATTGGGAGCCTCGAATTCGTTCGCTTGGTTCGGCACGGATTCCAGACCGCTAAACGCCTGCCATTGTTCTGGCAATTCCAACCTCACTCGGTGGGGACGTTTTTGGTCGGAGGCCACGTAAAAGAATGTCGCCGGCCCGTTAAACACAGCGAAGTCTTCTCCAATCCAATTCGACACGACGAACGCCCGTTCGCATTTCATGTGATAAGTGACTTTGATTGCATCGGTACCAGCACTTGCAACCGACCACCGATTCGGATGCGTTTGTTTGATTTCAAGTGTTTTGCCATCGAGCGACGTTGCAGACACGTCGGAGAGGTTTTCCGCAAAGTTCTCGATTCGATAAAAACCTGGAGCCCATACCGGCATTACGATTTCGACCGAGTCTTGGCTGTTGGTCGGTACTGTTGTTTCGACTTCTACCAATTGTTTATTCGCACTGGCAAGGCGAATCGTGTGGATAATCGGAGTGTCTTGTTGGGCGTTGGCAGCGACCGCGAACATGAAAACGAGAACCAAGGTTGCCAAAGCAGCACGGCGGCGATACGTCCGAGCTATTTTCGAAGGGTTTTTTTGTACAGAAGTCATTGATTTGCCTTGTTTCGTGGTGGATTAACGGAGGGCGCAGTTTGGTGGCCGCAACAGTCCTAATCAAGATGTCTGAGGCGAATTCTATCAATAGAACGCACAGCATGACAGTAATATTTCGATGTGACCACACCTGAATCCGTCGTGAAATCCGCTTAAAATCATGGCTGAATCAGCAACGGACGTAAAAAATTCAGGATGGCCGTTGACGTGACTTTCCGCAGCGGTAGAATTTGTCCCTCTCAGCCGCTAGTCGGTTGGGAACTGATCTTTGACAATTTGGTAGTGAACTCTTGAGTCATTTCTTTTTGAAGTGACGAGCCAGCACAAGCGATGCGACAAGTTTCGTGTTGATCCGGCGGATTCGTCCGTTGGGTGGATGCGAGCTTATTTATTTTTTTCAAGCTTTTTCTTTTGGCTAGTCGTCCGTGTCCGCTTCGGCGGATGCGGCATGCATACAAATAGAAGAGTTTGATCCTGGCTCAGAATGAACGTTGGCGGCGTGGATTAGGCATGCAAGTCGAGCGAGATCTGTAGCAATACAGTGAAAGCGGCGAAAGGGAGAGTAATGCGTAGATACGTACCCTGGGGTTCAGGATAGCCCGCCGAAAGGCGGAGTAATACTGGATAATGTCTTCGGACCAAAGATTTATTGCCCTTGGAGCGGTCTGCGTCCTATTAGTTAGTTGGTGGGGTAATGGCCTACCAAGACGAAGATGGGTACTGGGTGTGAGAGCACGACCCAGCTCACTGGGACTGAGACACTGCCCAGACACCTACGGGTGGCTGCAGTCGAGAATCTTCCGCAATGGGCGAAAGCCTGACGGAGCGACGCCGCGTGCGGGATGAAGGCCTTCGGGTTGTAAACCGCTGTCGGAGGGGAGCAAATTATGAGCGATCCTCGGAGGAAGCACCGGCTAAACTCGTGCCAGCAGCCGCGGTAATACGAGTGGTGCAAACGTTATTCGGAATCACTGGGCTTAAAGGGTGCGTAGGCGGCTACGATAGTCAGGTGTGAAATCCCTCGGCTCAACCGAGGAACTGCACTTGAAACTGCGTAGCTTGAGGAAGACAGAGGTGAGCGGAACTGATGGTGGAGCGGTGAAATGCGTTGATATCATCAGGAACACCGGTGGCGAAGGCGGCTCACTGGGTCTTATCTGACGCTGAGGCACGAAAGCCAGGGGAGCAAACGGGATTAGATACCCCGGTAGTCCTGGCCGTAAACGATGAGTACTAGTCTGTAGGGACCCCCACATCCCTTCGGACGTAGCGAAAGTGTTAAGTACTCCGCCTGGGGAGTATGGTCGCAAGGCTGAAACTCAAAGGAATTGACGGGGGCTCACACAAGCGGTGGAGGATGTGGCTTAATTCGAGGCTACGCGAAGAACCTTACCTAGGCTTGACATGCTTAAGAATCTCTGTGAAAGCAGGGAGTGCCCGCAAGGGAGCTTTAGCGCAGGTGCTGCATGGCTGTCGTCAGCTCGTGTCGTGAGATGTCGCGTTAAGTCGCTTAACGAGCGAAACCCTTGTCCTTAGTTACCAGCGCGTCATGGCGGGGACTCTAAGGAGACCGCCGGTGTTAAACCGGAGGAAGGTGGGGATGACGTCAAGTCCTCATGGCCTTTATGCCTAGGGCTGCACACGTCCTACAATGCGGCGCACAATGCGATGCAAAATCGTGAGATCAAGCAAACCGCAAAAAACGCCGCTCAGTTCGGATTGTAGGCTGAAATTCGCCTACATGAAGCTGGAATCGCTAGTAATCGCGGGTCAGCATACCGCGGTGAATGTGTTCCTGAGCCTTGTACACACCGCCCGTCAAGCCACGAAAGTTGGGGGGGCCCGAAGTCGCGATGTCAACCGTAAGGAGACTAGCGCCGAAGGTCAACTCGATGATTGGGACTAAGTCGTAACAAGGTAGCCGTAGGGGAACCTGCGGCTGGATCACCTCCTTTCTAAGGATTTTTAACAGTGTCAACGATTCGTCGTTGTGCACTTAATTAGTGGGGCATCCTTGTGCAACATGGCAAGCGTTCAGTTCCGATTCGTCGGGACAAACTACCAAATCTAAAACAAAAACCCGCTGTGGGTCAGCCAGACTACAGCGGGTTTTTTGTTTCTTGGGAGAGAGTTGAGAGTTGAGAGTTGACACGCGGGGTAAATTGATCGGCTTGAAGCGACTTTTTATTTGGATGCCCCAGGCTTGCCCTGGGGAGGGTCACGATTGTTTCTACTAAGCCGCGCGAACACCCCCGATCCCTTCCCCCAAAGCATCGTCGCTAGAAACGGCAACTGGCACTTCCACCGACGCCACGAGCGCCATCGTCCCGCCAGAATTCTTTTCCAACTTTCGTGATAAATGTTTTTCAGCAATCGGTTAACTACGGCAATGGAGCTGGTTTAGCTTGAACAAACGAAACTTTCCTTTTTCCTCGCCGCCGCTTCCATCGGAAAAATATTGCCATCAGTTGAATGGTAAAAAGTAAAATCGCGACTGAAATGCCGATGCCCAAGGCCCCGAAAACGTCAAGGAATCCAAAACCCCAGCCGATAGAAAGCACGGAAATAGTGGCAAAAAAAATTCCGCCAAATATCCAAGATTCGTTCGTCAATCTTGATTTCTTGTAGCCTAGAAAGGCAAGTTGCATCCACAGGTTCAAACCAATGATCGCTGCAAATAGGCTAATGCCTTTTCCCAACGGGAAACCCGACAACCACAACAATCCACTCCAATAGATAATGGATGCGATTGCAACAATGGCACAGCGCGACCAAAAAGGAAGCCGCTGAACTGACAATCGACTGATTCGCCAGCGAACAAAATGCACGGATCGCATGACATCTGGAAAGCAGAGCGCCTCCGTAAGGACCGCAGGTACAATCAAGACGAGAATGCTGGCAAACAAAAACGTAAGCAACGCC
>JANMEB010000369.1:0-1541 GCA_031376585.1 Planctomycetota bacterium
TAGCCGTAATCGTTGCTGCGACCGTAGGAGTAACCCCCTTTGACGCCGCCGCCAGCCATCCAGAGCGTGAAGGCTTTGGTGTTGTGGTCGCGACCGTCTTGGCCTTGGGCGTACGGCGTGCGGCCGAATTCGCCGGTCCACACGACGAGCGTTTCGTTAAGTAGTCCGCGCTTGTTCAAATCTGCCAAAAGGCCGGAAATCGGCAAATCGACTTCGCCGCAATTGCGGGTAAGTGCCGCGTTCAAATTGTTGTGATGGTCCCAGTTTCCGTGTGTGACTTCCACGAAGCGTACGCCGGCTTCTACCATCCGCCGCGCGAGCAAACATTTGCGACCAAAATCTTCGGTGTTGCGTTGGCCGATGCCGTACATGCGGCGGGTCGCTTCAGTCTCTTTGCTGATGTCCATGACATCGGGCATTTCGCTTTGCATTTTGAAAGCCAATTCCGAGGCCTCAATCGCGCCCTCGACGTCGGGGTTGACTTTGTCGTTGGCAAGCTTGCCGCGATTGAGCGTTTGCAAGAAATCCAACTCGGCGCGCTGGGCTTCGGCTGTCTGCTTACTGCGCAAGTGGGCGACTTCGGCGGTCGCGATCGGTCGGTTGTCGCTTCCCAAACGAGTTCCTTGGTAAATGGCAGGCAAAAACGAACTGCCGTAATTGGTTGCGCCACCGAAGCCGCTCGGGGGCGTGATGCTAATGAATCCCGGCAAGTTTTCGTTTTCGGTACCCAGCCCGTAAAGCGTCCAAGCGCCGAGAGAGGGCCGAATAAATTGCGAAGTGCCGGTGTGCAAGCGAACCAAGGCTTGAGGGTGCGCGGGCAGGTCCGTCTGCATGGAATGAATCATGCACAAGTCGTTCGCACGCTTTGATAATTCTGGGAACAACTCCGAAATCCACAAATCGCCTTTACCGTGTTGTTTGAATTTGAATTTCGAACCAAGCAGCTTCGAACCCGGACGCGGGCCTGCTTTGCTTGAATCGGTAACCAGTTTTGGTTTGTAATCAAACGTGTCAAGATGTGAAGGTCCGCCGCGCATACAAAGGAAGATCACGCGCTTGGCTTTGGCTGCAAAATGCGGTTTCTTTGGCGCCAGCGGGTCGTCCGCGCCCCAAGCTCGGTTGAACAAACTTGAAAACGCCAGCCAACCAAAGCCGCATGAGGTGTAGCGAAGTACATCGCGGCGAGTGAATAACGGTGTGATTGTGTTGCAAAGTTTCGTGAACATGGGGATACCGGAGGAAGAGGATTTGTGATTTGTGATTTCAGATTTATAATTTCAGATTGGTGGGAATAGTTTTCAGTGTTCAGTTTGATAGTCTAGCTTTCAACTCTTAACCTTCAACTCTCAACTCCCTAATCAATGCTGCGGAATTCGGCGCTGGCGAGGATGGCTCGGGCAACGCTTGTCCAGCCAGCAAGCGGGTCATTTCGATAGCGCGACAAAAGCTTTTTGGCTGCCGACAATTCGGATTCCGTCGCCGGTCGCCCAAGCGCGATCCAAACCATTTGATCCAATTGCTTAGGCAATTCCTTGGCTTCA
>JANMEB010000406.1:0-7974 GCA_031376585.1 Planctomycetota bacterium
CAACGAAACACGAGTCGCGATTGGCACCAACAGTAGATACATAAACGTGATTCGTTCGGGGACGGTGGCACTAGTCCCGCTAAACGAAAAATTGAGCGTCGACGGCGCGTTGTTCGTTTTGCCGTTGTTGGTGCCGCCAACGCCTTCCAACGTCGTCATCCAGCGAATGCCGTCAATCTATAGGCACTGGCAAGAATCGGCCGCGATTTCCTTTTCTTCCTGTTTGCCACACGAGCCTAGTCGTCTGTCAAACCTTAAATTTAGGATTAGCCGTTCTGGCGCTAGCCACGGTTCCTTCACAAAAAACCGGGGCTAGAGCCCAAACGGCTAATGGTTGGAACCCGAATCCTTGAGCTTGACGGACCACTAGGTCATTCCAAGCCGCATCAATCGAGTGTGCATCTCATTCGCTATGCCCCGCGCACGCCGATGGTCAGCAGTAAATTGGCGTAGATGCGCTGCTCGGCGGATTGAATTGTCAAAGTGTGTTGTTCAGAGCTTGCAGCCCGGTAGAAAGCGAATCGCTCAATCGGCTCTAGTGATCGTGTGAAGCCTGACTCATCTAGCACCGATTGAAAATCGTTCCAAATTGGCGGGCGGCTACCGTCTGCAGGTTGCATAACGTGGGCTGCTTCGATTGGAATCGCTTTCACCAAAGCACGTAACACGTCGACGCACCCAACGATGCCCGGTGACAAATTCAGACTTACGATGCGACCATGCGGGCCGACGAATGTGGACGCTGGATAATTTCCGTCGGCAATCAACACCGTCGCACCGTGACCGGCTGCAGCTAACGCCGCCAGAATTTCAGGATGAATCAACTCGTACTGCAACATCGATCGGCTCTGCAAAGATTTGTTTCGTTTAACCGCCCGGCTTCCTGGCGTGGCGGCAGAATGGTCCGAAGCGGCCCGCTTAAACATGGATTACGTATCGAACCAGATCCGCTACGGAACTTAGAATTTTCCTTAAAGCACCGGATCGAAGCAATCCGGTCCGGGACTTTCGAACCTTGAATTGATGCTGCCTTGAACCAGGCGGCGACGGGCGAAGTACAATAAACAGGTCAAAACAAGTATTTTTTGTCGGCTAAGTAAATGCCGTTCAATACCCTAATCCTGTTTATCATTTTTTTGATCTTGGGGCTGGCGCTTCTTGGTTTTGTCACGCTCATTCGTTTCATGGTGCGGATTTTGCAGGGTGGGCGGTCGCGTTACAGAAATTTGCAGACCGCTTGCCGCGTTATTGAAGAAATCAGAATCCGAGAGAATTTATCGCCAGCGGCATACGACGAGATAACCGATGCTCTCGAACGGATGCGTGTGGCAATGTACGTCGGTGAGGATGTTGCAGAGCATCCGCAGCCCCAGGTCGCCGATCGGGCGCGGATTTTGCGCGAACGGATCGAGCTTAGCAAAAGCAAAGTTGGTGGCGAACGGATCGAAGCTGAAATCGTCGAGCCGGGCGAGCAAGCCATCAGCAAAAGGCATTCACTGCCGCCGGTCGTCTTTGAACGGGCCGAAATCGCGCGGAACGTTGTTCAGCCGACCTCGCCATGGGATTTACCGGAGGTCCCGGCTGCGCCGCCGCGACGGCCTTGGCGAGAAGTCTTTGCCTTGTTCATGCAAGAGAAGAACATTCGCTGGGGAGAACTTGCCAGTGGCATACTCATCGTCGGCAGCGCGGTCGGATTGGTCTTGAGCCTGCGGGCGCAACTTCTCCAAGTCATTCCTTACTTTCCAGCGCTGTTGTTTCTTTTGATTACCGCCGCGATTATCGCCGCCGGCATTTACACGCTACGCCGCTGGCGATTGCAATTGACGAGTCGTGGCATTCTCGTGATCGGGCTGCTCTTAGTTCCGCTCAATGTTTTGATTGGCTGCTGGCTGACTGGAAGCGAGCCATACAACCGGCCGCTTAACGATCCAGTTTATTTGATCGCTGTCGCGGTTGAATTGTTATCGCTCGCGTATTTGAGCTGGATTGCTGCAAGGCATTTGCTGCGAGTTCGGTTTGTCGCACTCGTGGCGTGTGTCATTGCGATTGCAGCGTTTACTTTGGTTATCAATCGAATTCCCGATCCATCGTTTTCGGCTTTGCGAACGGCCGGCTGGATGAGTCCGTTTGCTGTGTTTTTCTGGCTGGGAGTTTGCGGTATCGCACCGCGAATGAACGTGCGTCGCTGGAATGGACGGGAAATTCGAAGGCTCTTGGTGAATTTGGGAATCGCATTTTTCGCGGTAGCGGTCGGTGTTTCGTTGTTCTTTCTCAAATGGCCTGCAAGGACCACCGCAGTCGCAATCGCGCCGGCGCTTACGGTCGTTGCCGCGTCATTCGTTTGGTTGGGTGGACTTTACTACTTGCGACAAAGATCTCCGAACGCAACTTGGACTACGATCGCACTTAGCCAAATTGTCCTAGGTATTCTCCTGATGGTTGGCGCGGTCGGCGGTTCGCAAATCCATCCGACGTTGGGTTTGATCACAGCGTTTTTGGCGAGCGTCATTTTCTTTGCACAAAGTATTCTTGCTCGTTCCGCGTGGCTGACCTTGCCGGCTTTCATATGTCTCGCGTTAGCGACGGCGACGGCAACGAATCTAATTGTAATCATCGGCACGGGGACCGCTGGGTGGGACCAATTCATAACTGCAAGTGGCTACGTTCAAGGACTAGTCGCCGGAAGAACGGGAATTAGCTTGCTCGTCTCGGCTGTTTTGATGGCGATTGCTTCGAAAGTTTTGATGCCGCGTTTTCAAGAAGTTGACTCGCGATTTCGAACCGTGCGCTTCGCGACTTTGGTAGGCATTGCCGTGTTCGGTACCTTGTTGGCCGTTGCCGCAAGCGTCCTCTTTCCGAATCGCCAATTCGACATGCTCGCGGCTACCGTATTGTTGGGGACGATTGCGATAACACTTTTGGCGACGACGATCTTCCGTCCGATGGAACGAGGGTTGTCGAAATGGTTACCTGCAATTGCGGCGTTGTTCGCATTCGTCGCGTTGGCACATGGATTGTGGTGGAACAAGTCGATCTATTTTGAAGTGGTTCGTTCTGTGGGGCCAAATTCCCCGATCCCATTTGGGTTTAGCCTGTTCGCAATGCTGATGGCCATCAGCGCGGCGCTGTTTAGCCGGTTCGGCGCCAAGCATTTGGAAACGGCCGCGGCGAGTGAAGTCTCGCGGTTATATACGTTGTGTTCGATCGGCGGATCGCTTGTAGCCTGGGCCTTGACGATTCCACTTCTGCAAGATCAAGGGGCAATGGCAACGGTCATTGGACTTGTTTTGGTCGCGGTCTGGATGCTGCTGGCTTGTTCGCAAAACAGCGCAAGGATACGAGCGGGTTTCGCGCTGTCGATAGCAGCGGCGGCACTTTTGTTTGTAGCCGAGTTTGGCGATCGCTTTGGCTGGTACGAAGATTGGACTGAGTTTGTGCTGATGTGCATCTGCGCGCTTGGGCTTTGGTGTTTGCCGTGGACGTTTTTACGACGCTACACGCGCGGGACGCGAGCGGTCGCGCTGTTTGACAGCAATGACATTCGACCAGAATGGCCTGTAGCCATGACGTTGGTTGCGGCTTGCGTTGGCTTGATCGCGATTGGGCTGCTGAAACCTGTTTGCGCCGAAATTGCGGGCCACGTTGATTTTTCGATGTTCGGATCATTTGGTTTGTACGACAAGCGTTTATATTTCACAATTGCTCTCGGGCTTTGTGTGGCCGCAGTGTGGGCCTGTTGTTTGGAGAGTGTGACATCGGGATCGATCGCGGCGTTTAGTTGGCTTTGGATCGGCGGATGGGCTTTGGCCGCGATCAACTTTGAGTCAAGCGTCGCAACCGCGACGAGTTTGCGCTGGTTGATCGCGACTAGTGGATTAGTGTTGTCGCTATTGATTGGTGGCCGCCGATGGCTGGCTCAAGTTTGGTCGCAGGGAGCGGGCGTTTTGGGTTTTGCCCCGCAATTCGCCGTCACCAAGCAACAACGATTGTTCAGAATCAAAGTATCCTTGGCCACAAGCATCGTCGTGGTGGTGGGAATTACAGGAGTCGTCGCTGCGGCCGTCATGGTTTTTAATGGACGCGGAATTTCTCGGCCGCTGGGCACATCCTTTTTCGGCAAGATGCCAGCAGAGGTTTCCTACGGCGTGCCGATCGTGCTGCTCGTAACGACTTGTTTGTCGTATGCAGTCTCGCAGCGGCGGTCATGGTTGGCCATGCTCGGATCGGGAGTCTTTCAGTCCTGTGTGGCTGGAGCTTTTGTCCTGTTGCTCTTATCGAACAACCCGGCAATCGCATCGGTTCGTTTTATTCAGATAATTCAGGTCGTCTCGATTGGCATGTCGATATACGGAGCCGTTTGGTTTTGGTTGCGCGAGTCCATTGAGCCAACATCTTCAAGCAAACAGTGGTCGCTGCTTCAGACTCACTCGCTAGTCAACCTTGGACTGATGATTGGCCTAAGCGGAATCATTTTGTCCAAGTTTTGGTCCGATGGTCGAATTGTTGGCGACTGGGCAAGAGCGATCGGCGGGCCCGCGGGCATCGTAGCCGTCGCGCTGATGATTCCGCTGGCGATCATGGTCTTACCCAATGCACTTGGCCGTGGTCGACAGTGGCTCATTGCCGCATTCGGGGCGATTTCCGTAGCCATTCTGGCAATACACGTCGACCAAATTAGCAATTGGGGCGTGCTATGTATTGCTTTTGGAATGGCCATCGTTTTGGCGGCGCAGATTGTAGTACTGCAGGCAGGCAACCAGCAATTGCACTTCTCGCTGCTGCTGACGCGCAAGACGCGGTTTGATTTACCGATGCCGAAAATAGAACACGTGCCACTTGCGATTGTTGGAGGGACGTCGCTTTTGTTTTGCGAGCGAGGGCTCGCGACGCAATTTTGGCCGGGCTATTTGGGAATCAGTGCCGTACTTTTGTTGGCATTGGCATTGAGCTGTCGAAGCCTGAGCGGCTGGGGTTTATTGGCAGCGTACGGCGTGTCGGTTTATGACGTGATTGTGCTCTGGCGGTTTCGAAATTTGGTTAATCCATCATTGAGCTGGACTCTGGGACATTTGGCTAATTTGTTGTGGCTTGGGATGCTTGGCGTGAGCATTGTGATCGTGGTGTTTCTGATTTTCCGCGCTCGTCGAGCTGATCGAATACCGTCGCGGTTCTTCACTTGTTGGCCGAACTTGGTTTGTCTCGGCGCAAGCGCATGGTTTGCGTTGACGGCAGTTCAAGCGATGGCGTTTGGAAATTTGGATTCAATCGATGCTTCCCAGTTTCCGCTAAGCCCGATGCGCATTGCGACGTTTGCCACGCTCGTTGCTTTATTGGGATTACAGCTTTGGAACCTTCGGGCGCGCGGAATCATTCCGGCGACATGTTTCTGTTCCCTTGCTGTCGAATCACTTGTGCTTGTTAAAGCCGACGTTCCACAACTGCCGTTTTGGGTTCTATTAGCTACAGCCTCGCTCGTTGCTCTGTGGAGCTCTGTGCGCTGGCATCGCGAACTACTTGTGCGGCACGCTCGCACGCTGGGAATCGCTAGGCCAGCAAGCCTGCAACTGAGGTTGGAGCGACAGATACCAGCGTTGGCGTTGTGTTTTGCGGGTGTGATCTTGGCGCTGGCCGTTTTGTTTTTGCTGCAAGCCGTAAACGTTAGCACTCGGTTTATTTGTGCGCTCGTACCTTTGCCGCTCGCGATCGCGTTTTATTATTTGGCCGGAAGGCCAAAGAATGAAGCAAGGCAACTGGGTTCGGTTAGTTTGCTGACGATAGCATTCGTTTTGCTTTCCTGGGTCGATCTTTTGCCGTTGCGTGGAACGTTGATGACGTTGGCGACACGAACGCTGACGATTGTGGCCTTCGCCGTTTTTTGCTTTGGGGTGTTGATTCCGCGTTGGGCGCGGCGCGGCGATGCTTGGTTGGCGACGCTACGACGAATGACGATTCTAATGACGACTTGTGGGATCGGCATCTTGACATTCGTGGTCGCGAATTTATCTGGGCCACTGAGTGTTGGCCGTCTGGTTGATGTTCCGCTTGGCGAAGCAATTGCTGTCGTTATGGCCGTCGTAGCAATGGTCGGCAGCTTGATTGCCATCGCGGTTCGGCCGCTGCATGACGCCTTTTCGTTTACGATCCCGCTGCGCAAGGGCTTTGTTTACGCCGCTCAGTTGGCAAGCATGTTGGGAATCCTTTACGCCGTGGTAACGATTCCATGGTTGTTCAATTTAGGCTTGAAGAATTACTGGCCCTATTTGCTGATGGCGGTCGCGCTCGGCGGAATTCTGCTGGCGAAACTGCTTGAGCGCCGCGAACTGACCGTGCTTGGGCAGCCACTAATGAACACGGCGATGGCGATTCCGCTTGCCGGCGCGGCCGGAACGTTTTTCTCGCAGACGAAATCCGATTCGGCCCTTGTGATGTTGATGGCAGGCATCGTGTATTTGGTTTTAAGTTTCGTTCAGCAATCAATGTTGGCCAGCGCTGCGGCCTTGGTGTTCGGGAATTGGGCATTGTTTAGTTATTACAGCAAGATTCCTGGATTCAACTTTGGCAATCATCCGCAGCTTTGGCTGATACCACCGGCGCTATCTGTGTTGATCGCGGTCCAGTTTAACCGCCACCTATTGACTCGTGGAAACGTGGGGCTGTTGCGATACGCGGCGCTCGGCGTGATATACGTGAGTTCCACCAGCGAAATTTTTATCCAAGGAATTGGCGATCAGCTTTGGCCCCCGATTGTGCTGGCGGTATTGTCGTTGGGCGGTATTTTTGGTGGAATCCTAATTCAAGTTCGCGCGTTCTTGTTTGTTGGAACATTATTCTTGTTGATTGCGATGATTGCGATGGTTACTCATGCTACTAAGCGGTTGGAGCACAATTGGCCGTGGTGGGCATTTGGGATTTGTGTAGGCATCGTGATACTGGTTCTTTTGGGATTGTTTGAAAAACGGCGAAATGATCTGCGCCGCGTGGCCGCTCGACTAAAGCAATGGGACTTATAGAGTCGGACCAAGCAAATTTCTCAGTTGGGAAATTGAGTCAACCATTGAACCGGTGCCAGTTTTCTGGCCCTTTCGATAGGAATAAGCATGAATTCCGGTAAAGCGCCGAGTTTTTTAGACCAAAAAATATCGGGAAGCCTATCTTTTCCAAACTCGGTTGACACAATGTAAGGTCTCGGCGAGAAACTCGGGCTGCGTTGCCGAAATTGCGGCTAGAAGTTGCTCGTCTGGTGGTTGACCCCCACCATTAACAGCGCTGACGTTTGGACTACCAAGTGAGATGCGCGAGGATTTGCAACTCGGAATTTTTTTCGCCGCTTCATCACCCTGCGCTCAATCATCGACGCTGGTTCTGATCGGCCTAGCACGTTACAAGCCCCACAGCCATGATCCAGCGGTTAGGCAACAACAAGCATCGTATCGCAGAAAAATACTTGTTGCTAACGGGTGCAACGGGCTTTGTCGGGCGCTATCTGCTGCGCGACTTGCTCCTGTCTGGAAATCGTGTGGCCGTTGTAATTCGACCAGATCGCAAGTCAACTGCGCCGCAGCGGATCGAAGCTGTTATGCAGCATTGGGAACGAGAAGCTGGTCGAACCTTGCCTCGTCCCGTAGTGCTAACCGCTGACATTCGCAAAAAGCGGATCGGTTTGAGCAACGAGGATTTCGCTTGGGTGCGAAGTTCGTGTGACCGCATTGTTCACTCGGCTGCCGTGTTAGATTTTTTTGGCGATCGTCAATCCGAACCCTGGCTGACGAATGTTGACGGCACAAAAAACGTCGTCGCCCTGTGCGAGCAATTTTCGGTCCGCCAGTTTCACTACTTGTCCACAGCATATGCTTGCGGTCAACGAACCGATCGAGTCCTGGAAGATGAACTTGATATGGGTCAATCGTTTCGCAACGATTACGAACATTCAAAATTCGTTGCGGAAAGTTACGTTCGCGACCATTGTTCTGCGGG